>NC_014960.1:3211252-3532378 GCF_000199675.1 Anaerolinea thermophila UNI-1 | reverse complement strand
TTTTTACAGGCAACTTTCCAAAGTAAAATACCAATAAGATGTTGAGAGAACTTGAAGCGTATTACCAGAAAGAAGGCATTTATCCCCTTGATTTTCATTGTCCTTATTTATCTGTATGCCGAAAAGACAATGAAAACTTTATTGAGGCGAAATCTGCCTTTGTGGGGTCAGAATACGAAAAAGGGACTTTACCGCGTTTGTTATTTCTTTCCCTCGATCCGGGGAGCAGTGAGAGGGATGCAAGTCGCAGAACCCCGGAAGCCGTACGATATCAGGAAGAGCATGAGTGTAATACCGATACACTGGTCAAATCCCGGCACTGGTACCGCACCCATGAAATGGCTTGGAGGTTGCTGAAAAAATTCAAGCCCAATCTGGATATTCAGTCTTCGCATTTGTACTTTGCTCACATTAATACAGTGAAATGCTGTGTATGTAACAAAAATCATGCCTCTGCGCCGGTGATTTTGTTTAAAAATTGCCAGAGGTATATTTGGGGTGAAATCGAGATCTTAAAACCGGACATTCTGATTACGCAGGGAAAACGCGCTAGAGAAGCCCTCAAAGAGGTATTTGGTATTTTTGAGAGCGAAGATTGTTCTCTTTGTCGTAGTCAGTGGATACGTCTTGGTGAAAAAAGTGTTTTGTGGTTTCCTACCTATCACCCCCGTAATTTTGGCGTGTTCAACCGACAAAGAAAAGAGTGTTTTGAGATATGGGCGCAATTCATCTATGAGGCATTTCATTCAGGGAAAAAGAATTAACCACCGGGGTTCAGGGTAAAAAATTTTGCGGTGTCGTTGCAAAACCTTTTGCCTTTACCCCCTTCACGCCCTTTGCGGTACCCCAGGCGTTCCAGCCAGGGATTGAACATCCCCGCTCCAAATTCTTAAGGTAGGATTTATGGTATATTAACGCCAACACCCTAACTTTGGAGCGATTCTCATGTACCTGGCAATCGAAGGTGTCATCGGAGTTGGCAAAACCACGCTGGCGCGCATGCTCCAGCCTGCCTTTCAAGCCAACCTGCTTCTGGAAGTCTTTGAAGAAAACCCCTTTCTGAGCAAATTCTACGAAGACCGCGCCCGCTATGCCTTTCAAACCCAGATTTTCTTCCTGCTCAGCCGCTACCACCAGCAGAGGCGCGGCATCCCCGAACTGACGGCCGGCGGTCGCAACCTGATTTCCGATTACACCTTCGAGAAGGATGCCCTTTTTGCGCGCATCAACCTGGAAGGGGACGAACTGGAGATGTACTACCGCGTCCACGAAGCCCTGGCGGAGAAAATCCAGCCCCCCGATTTGATCGTCTATCTGCGCGCCACCACCGACCTGCTGATGGAGCGCATCACCCGCCGCGACCGCGTGTACGAACGCAACATGGAGCGGGCGTACATTGACGAACTCAACCACGCTTACGATGAGTTTTTCCTCTCTCCCGACCGGCTTTCCTCGCCTGTTCTGACGCTGGACGCCAACGCGCTGGATTTCGTGCGCTACCCCGAAGACCTGCGCTGGATTGAGAACCGCATCCGCCAGGCGCTGGAACTGCCCCCTTACCAGCCCGAACTGCCCCTGCCCCTGCACGGCGATTGATTCGGGGCGTAACCGGCGCGGGGAGAGAGAGATTGAGGGAGGAAGCCCATGCGAATCACGCGCGAGACCCTGCTCCGCATTGCCCGCAGTGCCGCCGATGAGCGCGCGCGGGTCAGTCGCCGCATCCGCTGCATTTACCTCACCGGCTCGCTCATGGAGGAAGAGCCTCTGCTGGGCGGCACCGCCGATGTGGACCTGGTGATCATCTACGACACCGAGCCCAACGTCCCCCGCGAGATTGTGCCGGTGACCGATGAGGTGCATCTGGATATCGCCCATTTCGCTCAGGAAACCTTCCGCCAGCCGCGCCATTTGCGCACCGACCCCTGGCTGGGACCGTTCATCTACGCCAAGCCGCTGGTGCTGTTCGACCCTCAGCACTGGTTTGATTACATTCAAGCCGCCACCGGCGCGCAGTTCTGGCAAGCCGATTATACCCTGGCGCGCGCCCGTGCCTTTGCCGAGCAAGCCCGCCGCGCCTGGATGAACCTGACCCTGCAGAGCGACCCCAGCCACGCCCGGCGGTTGTGCGCTTACCTCAAGGTCATCGAGAACGCCGGCAATGCCCTGGTGAGTCTGCGGGCTTTGCCGCTGGCAGAGCGGCGCTTCCTGGCGCAGTTGGAGCAGCATTTACAGCAAGCCGGCTGGGGTGACCTGTACCGCCAGATGGTGGCTCTGCTTTCTGAGGAAATTGAGGTCAACGATGAACAGTGGCAGACATGGATGAGCGCCGCCGCGCAAGCCTGGGATCAGAGCGCGCGGCAGGAAGCCCTGCCCCCGCGCCTGCATCCTGCCCGCCGGGCGTATTACCTCAAAGCCCTGAGCGCCTTGTGGGAGAATGCTCCCTCGGCGGCGTACTGGCTTCTCCTGCGGGTGTGGACGCTGGCGGCGGCGCATCTGCCGGCGGGCGCGCCCGAACTGCAACCCTGGCAGGACATGACCCAGCAGGTGGGCTTGGATAAGGCGCGCTTTGCCGCCCGCCTGGAGCAAATGGATGCGTTTCTGGATCAGGTGGAAGAGACGCTGGACCGCTGGGGGGAAGCCCACGGCGCATCCCTGGGGTAAAGCCCCCGGTGCGACCCTCACAAGGCACACGGTTTCTTCTTTGCGCTCTTCGCGCCTTTGCGGTAACGTATCCCCCGGCGCACCCCGAATATTGTCGAGGGGAGCGCCAACCGTGCGCTGATTGCTCTTCGCGGTCACTTACATCCACCGGGGTTCAGCGCGCGGGATTAGCGCCCTTCGCGGAAGACAACGCGCACGCCGCCGCCGCAGGCAGGAATGGCAAGATCAGTGAGCGTCTCGCTCACCGTTCCCACTCTCAGGGTGTACACCATCCCCGCTTCCATTTGAAAATCGGCATACCCCAGGCTGATTTCTGGCGCCAGGCCGGTGTAGAACAGCGAGGACTGATTCTGTCCCCAGACTACCTGCACCGGTACCCCCGCCAGCGGGTTGCCATCCCGATCCAGCACCTCGATTGCCAGCCGTCCGGCCGGCAGGGAGCCGTCGCACACGTCCTGACGGCTGTCCAGCACAAAGGGCGCGTCCAGCGCGCGCGGCGGCGTGGCAGTGGGACGCGGCGTAAAGGTGGGCTGAGGGGTGCGGGTGGGCAGAGGCGGTGTGGGGGTGAAGACGGCTTGCCCGACTTCCGGGGTGGGCTGATGATCCTCTCCGGCGGGCAGGGTGGGTGAGGGCTGAGGGGTAAAGGCCACACTCTGCGGATTGGTCAGCGCCGCCGCCAGCAGTGCCAGCGCACGGGCATCCGCCGGGGAGGCGCCCTCGCCAACCATCTGCTGGGCTTGCATTGCCAGCACGCGGGCGGGGTCTTCCTCGCGCAGAAGCGCCAGGCGATCCTGCGCCCGCTGAAGGTTGCCGTCGCTCTGGAAAGCCTGGGCAATCAGCAGGCGGTACTCACTGCGGTAGGCTTCGCCCATTGCCGAGGGGTCAATATCCACAAACTTCACCGGGCTGATCACCAGCGAGATGAGCAAGCCCACCGCCAAGCCCAGCACCAGACCGGTGAGCAGGTAGAGGTTGCCGCGGGGTTCCTCGTCGTTCATGGCGCGGCTTCTCCTGTGGGTACGGCGGGGGTTTCCAGCATCTGCAGGGCGCGGGCAAGATCGCTCATCACCTGCAGGTCGGCGGGGTCGTACTGCAAATCGCGCGCGGTGAGCAGGGCTTCGGCAACAGCGCGGGCGGGCGACTGCGGGTCAAGGCGTGAGAGGCGCTGAACCGCCTGCGCCAGATTCTGGTCACGCTGATACACCTGCGCCACCATCAACACGTAATCGGCTTTGAAATCTGCCCGCAGGACTTGTGGGGTGAGTTGAGTGGGGTCGGGTGGCTTAATGAGCCAGCCGTAAGCCAGCCCCAGCCCAATGCCAGCGGCAATGCTCAGCAGGAAGAACAGGAAGCGGACGGTGCGCATGGACTCACTTCAGCATGGGGATTTTGATGCCGTGCCGTTTGGCGGCGGCGATGGCTTCGGGGTAACCGGCATCGGCGTGGCGCACCACCCCCATGCCCGGATCGGTGGTGAGGACGCGCTCCAGGCGTTTGGCGGCTTCGGGCGTGCCGTCGGCAACGATGACCATGCCGGCGTGCTGGCTGTAGCCGATGCCCACGCCCCCGCCGTGATGGAAGGATACCCAGGTGGCTCCGCCGACGGCGTTAATCAGCGCGTTGAGGATGGGCCAGTCGCTGACGGCGTCCGTGCCGTCGCGCATGCCCTCGGTCTCGCGGTTGGGTGATGCCACACTGCCTGCGTCCAGATGGTCGCGTCCGATGACGATGGGGGCTTTGAGGATGCCCTTCGCCACCATTTCGTTGAACTTCAGCCCGGCGCGGGCGCGTTCGCCGTAGCCCAGCCAGCAGATGCGCGCCGGTAAGCCCTGGAAGGGCACTTTTTCGCGCGCCATCTTCAGCCAGCGGTGCAGGTGTTCATCCTCGGGGAAGAGTTCCATCACGGCTTCATCCGTGCGGTAGATGTCCTCGGGGTCGCCGGAGAGGGCTACCCAGCGGAAGGGGCCCTTGCCCTCGCAGAACAGCGGGCGGATGTAGGCGGGGACAAAGCCGGGGAAAGCAAAGGCATCCTTCACGCCCTGATCGTACGCCCGCTGGCGCAGGTTGTTGCCGTAGTCAAAGACCTCACTGCCGCGCTTCTGGAACTCCAGCATGGCTTGCACGTGCCGCGCCATGGACTCCAGCGAGCGCCGTTCGTATTCCTGCGGGTCGCGGCGGCGCAATTCGGCGGCTTCTTCCACACTCAGCCCGGCGGGGATGTACGAGAGCACGTCGTGCGCGGGGGTCTGGTCGGTGACCACGTCGGGCACCACCCCGCGGATGACCAGTTCGGGGTACACCTCGGCGGCGTTGCCAATCAGCCCGATGGAGCGTGGCTGTTGATTGGCTTTGGCTTCTTCCACCAGCGTCATGGCTTCTTCGAGGGTATCCACCACCACGTCCACGTAGCCAATTTCCTGGCGGCGTTTGGCGCGGGCGGGGTCCACCTCGACGATCAAGCCCACACCCTCGTTCATGGTGATTGCCAGCGGCTGCGCGCCGCCCATGCCGCCCAGCCCGGCGGTGAGGACGAACCTGCCGCGCAGACTGCCCCAGCCGCGCTGGCGCGCCAGCGAGCCAAGCGTCTCGTACGTGCCCTGCAGGATGCCCTGCGTGCCGATGTAAATCCACGAACCGGCGGTCATCTGCCCGTACATGATCAAGCCCTTTGCCGCCAGTTGGTCGAAGTGTTCCTGAGTTGCCCAGTGCGGCACCAGGTTGCTGTTGGCAATCAGTACACGGGGGGCGTCGGGGTGGGTCTTGAAAATGGCTACCGGCTTGCCCGACTGCACCAGCAGGGTCTCATCGTTTTCCAGGTTGCGCAGGCTTTCGAGAATGGCGTCAAAGGCTTCCCACGAGCGGGCGGCCTGTCCGCGCCCGCCGTACACGATGAGGTCTTCGGGTTTCTCGGCAACCTCGGGGTCGAGGTTGTTCTGAATCATGCGATAAGCGGCTTCAGTCAGCCAGGATTTACAGGATAACTGCGTACCGCGCGGAGCGCGCACCGTTCGAGCACCAGCCATGCCCTACCTCCATCCGGGATTGTGTTTTCATTATACCCGTAAATGGGAGAGGGGAGAGGGATTGAGGAGCCCTGAGGATGGCTGGGAATTTTCCCACTTCTTCCCCTGATTTGGTATAATGGGGATGCTCGTTCGGAGAGGTGCCGGAGCGGCCGATCGGGGCGGTCTCGAAAACCGTTGTGGTCCTTTGGGCCACCGTGGGTTCGAATCCCACCCTCTCCGCCTTTTTTTGGAAGTGAAGTGCCACCGTGGGTCCCCGCAGGGGGGATGTTATTCGAATCCCACCCTCTCCGCCTTTTTTTTGGAAGTGAAGCGCCACCGTGGGTCCCCGGAAGGGGATGCCATTCGAATCCCACCCTCTCCGCCTTTTTTTTGGAAGTGAAGCGCCACCGTGGGTCCCCGGAAGGGGATGCTATTCGAATCCCACCCTCTCCGCCTTTTTTTGGAAGTGAAGCGCCACCGTGGGTCCCCGGAAGGGGATGCTATTCGAATCCCACCCTCTCCGCCTTTTTTTTGGAAGTGAAGCGCCACCGTGGGTCCCCGCAGGGGGGATGTTATTCGAATCCCACCCTCTCCGCCTTTTTTTGGAATTGAAGTGCCACCGTGGGTCCCCGCAGGGGGATGTTATTCGAATCCCACCCTCTCCGCTGAAGATATCGCTCAGCCTTTGCTGGGCGATGTTTGTTTGTTGGGGTGAGGGGGATTTTCAGCGGGAAAGAAGGCGAAAGTGAATATAATAATAAAGCAAATAGTTTTTTTTCCTGGTAAAGTTTTTGAAGGGCGGTTGAACGCTCTTTTCTGTAGATTGTATGGTAAATATTCATGGAATAGGAAACCGGATAAAAACCAGTAAACCCCTTGATCTGATAGACAAGGAACGATGAAAGAACTTATTAAATCCAAACAGCGCGTTGCCGATTATGGCGAGGTGTTGACTCCGCCGCACATTGTTGACGCGATGCTTGACCTTGTGAAGCAGGAGACTGAGCGGATTGACTCTCGTTTCCTTGAACCCGCCTGCGGTACGGGAAATTTTCTTGTGCAAGTGTTACGGCGAAAACTTCAGGTGGTTGAAAAACGCTACGCCAGAAGTCAACTGGACTATGAACGCTATGCTGTATTGGCGGTGTCTTCGCTGTATGGCATTGATATTTTGGAGGATAACGCCGCCGAATGCCGCCAGCGTCTTTATCAAACTTTTGATACATTTTACACTGCCCGCTTTGGCGCAAAAACTAAAGCCGCTTGCCGTGAGACGGTGCGCTATATCTTGAAACGCAACATCATCCACGGCGATGCGCTCTCGCTCAAAACGGTTGGCGAGCATCCCCAGCCGATTATTTTTTCCGAATGGTCCTTGGTTCATGGAAGCCTGATGAAACGGCGGGATTTTGCCTTTCATGAATTGCTCCAAGTTAAAGAGAAAACAGACTCGCTTCTTGAGGTAAACAAGACGCTTGTTTCGGACAGAGGGGAGAAAGTATTTATCCCCGAACCAGTGAAGGATTACCCACCTGTGCATTTTTTGGAGATAGCCCATGCCTACGATGACTAATTACAACCCGGATGTGCTTTCTTGCCTGGCAAACCTTTCCAGCGACGAGGTCTTTACCCCGCCGGCGCTGGCGAATCAAATGCTCGACTTACTGCCCCAGGAATTGTGGCAAGACCCCAATGCCCGCTTCCTGGACCCGTGCTGTAAATCGGGGGTGTTTTTGCGCGAAATTGCCAGACGGCTGGACAAGGGCTTGGAAAGCCGGATTCCCGACCGCCAGGAGCGCATCAACCACATCATGACGCGCCAGATTTTCGGCATTGCCATCACCGAACTGACTGGGCTGATGTCCCGCCGCTCACTCTACTGCTCCAAAACTGCGAACGGCAAATATTCGGTAGTAACTGCTTTTGATACGCCCGAGGGCAATATCCGCTACCGGCGCATTGAACACACCTGGCAGGATGGGCGCTGTGTTTACTGCGGCGCAAACCAGGAAAATTACAATCGTGGTCCGGAATTGGAAACGCATGCTTATGAGTTTATCCATACCAACCGCCCTGAGGAGATTTTCAATATGAAATTCGATGTCATTATCGGCAATCCACCCTACCAGTTGAGTGATGGGGGCTATGGCAGAAGCGCTTCACCCATTTATCACCACTTTGTCGCTCAGGCAAAAAAACTCAACCCGCGGTATCTGGTTATGGTTATTCCGGCAAGATGGTATTCAGGAGGCAAAGGGCTGGATGATTTTCGCAGTGAAATGCTAAACGATGACAGAATTCGTGAGATTCACGATTTTCCTGATGCTACTGAGGTGTTTCCCGGCGTACAAATCAAGGGAGGAATTTGTTACTTCAAATGGGATCGTGACAATCATGGAAATTGCAATGTGTTCAATTATTTGAAAGGGAATACTACTGTCTGTGAGCGTCCTTTGCTTGAACCTGATGCCGATACGTTTATTCGATATAACGAATCTATTCCTATTTTGGAAAAAGTGCGCAAATGGTCCGAGCCATCCTTCAAAGTGTTTGTTAGTGCACGGAAACCATTTGGATTTCCAACAAATTATACTGGAAAGACACAGCCATTTGAGGGTGCTGTAATGTTGTATCAAAACGGTGGCGTTGGGTATATCGAACGAAACGAAATATCCCAAAATATTGATTGGATTGATAGATACAAAGTATTCATTTCAAGAGCATATGGCGCTGGAGAAGAATTTCCCCACCAGATTATAAATAGACCTATATTAGGAATGCCAAATACTGCATGTACAGAAACTTATCTGTGCATTGGTCCTTTTGATGATATTCAAACAGCTAAAAATGTGATTAGTTATATTAAGACACGTTTTTTTAGATTTTTAGTTATGTTGAACAAGTCAACTCAAGATGCGACACAAAAAGTTTACCATTTTGTCCCTATACAAAACTTTAGTAAACCCTGGACAGATGCAGAATTGTATCAAAAATATCATCTGACTGAAGAAGAAATTGCCTTTATCGAAAAGATGGTACGCCCAATGTCTGTAAATAGCGAAAATGATGAGCAAACCGAGGAGCCCACCGATGAGTGACTTCTTCCCCTCACGCCCCAAAGTTGCGCCCAAAATTTATGCCTATGAGGACACGAACCCGCAGTATAAGGGTTTGCTCAAGATCGGCTATACCACCAAAAGCGTTCAGGAACGTGTAGCCGAACAGTACCCCACCCGGCGTCCCGGGCCGGTCCCTTACCGCATTGTGCTGGAAGAGTCCGCCATTCGCAACGACGGCACAACCTTTACCGACCATGATGTGCACCGCATGCTTCGCATCAACAGGGTTCGTCAGGAAGGCGGAGAATGGTTCCGCTGTACAGTGGAACAGGTCAAAACGGCAATCCATGCCGTGCGCACCGGACAACTGCTGGAAGAACAGCGCAGTGAAAACTTTGGCTTGCGCCCCGAACAGGAAGCGGCTATTCAGAAGACAATGGCTTACTTCCAAAATTATCGCCGCGAAAATGGCAAGCCGCCGCATTTCCTGTGGAACTGCAAAATGCGCTTTGGCAAGACCTTTGCCGCCTATCAACTGGCAAAGCGCATGGGCTGGAAGAAGATTCTCGTGATTACCTTCAAGCCTGCCGTGCAGAGCGCCTGGGAGGAAGATCTGCGAACGCATGTGGATTTCGAAGGCTGGCAATTCATCAAACCTGGCGGCGCCGTCACGTGGGAGACGGCGGACAAAAACAGCCCCATCGTCTGCTTCGGCTCCTTTCAGGATTACCTGGGGCGCAACCCCAGCACCGGCGGCATCAAGACCAAAAACGAATGGGTGCATGCCACCCATTGGGACTGTGTGATCTTCGACGAATACCACTACGGTGCCTGGCGCGAGAAAGCCAAAGACCTGTTTGAGGCAGAGGATGAACAGGAACGCAAAGCCGCGGAAGGGGAAGCCATAGACTATTTTGACGAAGAAATTTTGCCCATTACCGCCAATCACTACCTCTACCTCTCCGGCACTCCGTTCCGCGCCATTGCCACGGGCGAGTTTATCGAAGAGCAGATTTATAACTGGACCTATTCCGATGAACAGCGCGCCAAGGAAGAGTGGAAAGGTCCAAATAACCCCTATGCCGCCCTGCCGCGCATGGTATTGATGACCTATCAACTGCCCGAGGAAATTCGTCAAGTTGCCTTGCAGGGTGAGTTCAATGAGTTCGATTTGAATGAGTTCTTCTCTGCTGAGGGAGTGGGCGATAATGCTCATTTTAAATATGAGGATGAGGTTCAAAAATGGCTGGATTTGATTCGCGGCGCTTACCTTACCGCCAGCATTGATGAACTGAAACTGGGCCGCGACCGCCGTCCGCCCCTGCCTTATTCGGATGTGCGTTTGCTCTCTGTGCTTTCTCACACCCTGTGGTTTCTGCCCAGCGTGGCTTCCTGTTACGCGATGCGCAATCTGCTTGCAAAACGGCAAAATAAATTCTATCAAGATTACAAGGTGATTGTGGCGGCAGGCGCTTCAGCAGGTATCGGTGTGGCGGCTTTGCCCCCTGTGTTGGAGGCAATGGGTAACCCGCTGGAGACCAAGACCATTACCCTGACCTGTGGCAAATTGACCACTGGCGTTACCGTGCGCCCATGGTCTGGCATTTTCATGCTGCGCAACTCCTCAAGCCCTGAAACCTACTTCCAGGCGGCTTTCCGCGTGCAAAGCCCCTGGACGCTCAAGAATCCCGATGGGCTTTCGCCAAACGAAGAATTGATCCTCAAACCGGAATGCTACGTTTTTGACTTTGCTCCCGACCGCGCCCTGCGCCAAATTGCTGAATACAGTTGCCGTCTCAATGTTAATGAAGACGATCCGGAAAAGAAGGTTGAGGAATTCATCCACTTCCTGCCTGTTCTGGCTTACGACGGCAGTTCCATGCGGCAGATTGACGCCGCTGGCGTGCTGGAGATGGCTATGAGCGGCACCACTGCTACTCTGCTGGCTCGCCGCTGGGAGAGCGCGCTTCTGGTCAATGTGGATAACGACACCCTGAGGCGGTTGATGGCAAATGAGCAAGCCATGAAAGCCTTGATGAGTATTGAAGGTTTCCGCAACCTGAATCAGGATATTGAGACTATCATCAACAAATCCGAAGCCGTTAAGAAGGTCAAGCGCGAAGCCAATGACCGTGAACTCTCCCCCGCAAAAAAGAAGCAGATCAGCGAAGAAGAACGAGAGTACAAAAGCCTGCGCAAGCAAATTCAAGAAAAACTCATCAAGTTTGCCACAAGAATTCCAATCTTTCTGTACCTTACCGATTACCGCGAGCGTACCCTGCGTGATGTTATCACCCAGTTAGAGCCGGAATTATTCAAGCGGGTAACCGGCTTGACGGTGAAAGACTTTGAACTCTTGGTGAGCCTGGGTGTGTTCAACAGTGCCCTGATGAACGATGCGGTGTACAAATTCAAGCGCTACGAAGACCCCAGTCTGGTCTATATGGGCATCAACAAGCACGAGGGCGAAGATATTGGTCTCTTTGATACTGTTCTGAGCCGGAAGGATTACGAAGCAACGTTTGTGAATGAGCCGGGAGAGATTTACGAAGTCCGACAGGAGATGAAAAGAGACTAAGACCAGTATACAGAGTATTGCACCTGTCCTTCCCGCTCTGGCGGTGGTGAGTGCTTTAACGCCCCCTCGGCGTTGCCTGGGGGGCGGATGTGTTTGCCGAGCCGTGCCGAAGGGCGCGCCCCGTGCTATAATTTGACCATGCCGATTCTGGACGCGCGCACTTTCGAGTTCTTCAGCCGCAGTGCCGAGCAGACCCGCCGCCTGGGCGGTCGTCTGGGCATGCTCTTAAATGTAGGCGACCTGGTTTGCCTCTCCGGCGACCTGGGGAGCGGCAAGACCACCCTGGTGCAGGGCATGGCGCAGGGCTGGGGCTCGCTCGATCCCGTTTCCAGCCCCACCTTTATCCTCGTCAACGAGTACCGCCGCGCCGATGGCGCCTGTCTCTTTCATCTGGACGCTTACCGCCTGACCAACGTGGAAGAAGCCGAAGAACTGGACTTTGAGCGTATGCTGGAATGCGGCGTGCTGGTGGTCGAATGGCCCGAACACATTCAGCCCGCGCTTCCTGCGGAGTGTTTGTGGGTCTCCCTGCGCTATGTTGAAGAGGAACAGCGCCATCTGCTCTTTCAGAGCCGCGGCACACGTTACGATGCCCTGCTCAACGAATTTCGCCAGAAGGTGGTGAGGGTATGAGCCTTCTGCTGGCAGTGGATACCTCGACACAGTGGACCGGGCTGGCGCTCTACGACGGCGCGCGCGTGCTCGGCGAGATGACCTGGCTGACCCGCGGACATCACACCGTGGAGACCGCCCCCGCCATTCAGCGCCTGCTGGAGCAGTCGGGGGCGCGCATGGAGCAAATTGACTGCTTTGCCGCCGCGCTGGGACCCGGTTCGTTCACCAGCCTGCGCATCGGGCTGGCGCTGGTCAAGGGCATGGCGCTGACCCTGCGCAAGCCCATTGTCGGCATTCCCACGCTGGATTTCCTTGCCGAAGCCCTGCCCGTGCAGGAATTTCCCCTTGCCGCCGTCCTGCAAGCCGGGCGCGGCAGGCTAGCGCTGGTGTGGTACCGTGCGGTCAAGGGGCGCTGGAAAGCCCAGGGCGAGCCGCAAATCATCACCGCGGCGGCGCTGGCGGAGCAGATTCAGGAACCTACCTTAGTGGCGGGTGAACTGACCCCCGAAGAACGCGACCTGCTCAAGCGCAAGCGTGGCAACGTCCTGCTGGCATCTCCGGCGCTCTCCACCCGCCGCCCCTCGTTCCTGGCAGAACTGGCTTGGGAGCGCTTTCAGGCCGGCAAGGTGGACGACCCCATCAGTCTGGCGCCCATTTACCTTCATGTGGGGGAGGTCATTCCGTCGTGACTCCGGCGGAGATTCGCATTCGTCCGATGCAGGTGGAGGATATCCCCGAGGTGCACGCCCTGGACGTGCTCTCGTTCCGTTTGCCGTGGTCCGAGCGCAGTTACCGTTTCGAGGTCACCGAAAACACGGCCTCCTCGCCGTGGGTTGCCGAGGCGCTTTTCCCCGACGGCTCGCGACGCATTGTTGGCATGATGGTCAACTGGATCATCCTCGACGAAGTCCACATCGCCACCATCGCTGTGCATCCCGATTTCCGGCGCATGGGCATTGCCTGCCGTTTGCTGATGGAGGGCTTGCAAGAAGGCTATCGCCGCGGGGCGCGCATGGCGTTTCTGGAAGTGCGGCGGAGCAACACCGCCGCGCAACGCCTGTATGAGTCTTTTGGCTTTCGGGTGGAGGGGGTGCGCCCGAAGTATTATCAGGACAATCAGGAAGATGCCCTGTTGATGAGCCTCAAACCGCTGGATGAAGAGGTGCTCCGGCGGATGGCGGATAGGGCAGAACCCAACCCAAGTGGAGGTGAGAGGTGCAACCCGATCAAATCCTGAAAGAGATTGCCCAACAGGTCAGCGAATGCAAACGCTGTCAACTGCACTACTCGCGCAAGAAAGCCGTGCCGGGCGAAGGTCCCGCGCAGGCAGAAATCATGATGATTGGCGAAGGACCCGGCTTTTACGAAAACGAGCAGGGACGTCCCTTCGTGGGCGCGGCGGGCAAGTTTCTGGATGAACTGCTGGAAAAATGCGGCATTGCCCGCAAAGACGTGTTCATCACCAACGTGGTGAAGTGCCGCCCGCCGGGCAACCGCGACCCGCAACCCGAGGAACTGGAAGCCTGCAACGCCTACCTGGAGCGGCAGATTGAAGCCATCAGCCCCAAGGTGATTGTCACCCTGGGGCGCTTCTCCATGGCAAAATTCCTGCCGGGGGTCAAAATCAGCGAGGTGCATGGGCAGTCTTTCTGGCGCAACGGCCGGCTGATTGTGCCCATGTTCCACCCCGCCGCGGCACTGCATCAGCCCTCGCTCAAAGCCAGTGTGGAGCGCGACTTTGCCCGCCTGAGCGAGTACGTGCAGGCGGCCCGTCAGCGTATGCAGGCGGCGGAGAAGCCGATAGCAGTAGAAGAAAAAACCGGGGAGACCCCGGCGAAAGATCAACCCACTCAACTCTCATTATTCTAGAAGGGGGGATTGTATTGCCATGAGCACCAAAGAGCAACTGCTGGAAAAGTTCCAGAACCGCACCGCGAAAGTAGCCGTGCTGGGGCTGGGCTATGTGGGACTGCCGCTGGCAACCGTCTTTGCCGAAGCCGGCTTTCAGGTGATCGGCGTGGACCTTGTCCCTGAGAAGGTGGAGAAAATCCGCCGCGGCGAAAGTTACGTGCTGGACGTGCCGTCCGAGACGGTGGCGGCGCTGGTCAAAGCCGGTAAACTGGACGCCACCACCGACTTTTCGGTGTGCCGCGAAGCCGATGCGGTGAGCATCTGCGTGCCTACCCCCCTGCGCAAAACCGGCGACCCCGATCTCTCGTACATTATCTCCGCCACCGACGGGTTGGCGCCCTACGTGCATCCCGGCATGGTGGTGGTGCTGGAATCGTCCACCTACCCCGGCACCACGCGGGAGATGGTCCTGCCGCGCCTGACGGGCGCTTCCAACCTCAAAGCCGGCGAGGACATCTTCATTGCCTTTTCGCCCGAACGGGTGGACCCCGGGCGCAAGGACTGGACCACCAAGAACACCCCCAAGGTGGTGGGGGGTATCACCGAGAACTGCTCGGACGTTGCCGCGGCGTGGTATGCCCAAGCCCTGGATACGGTGGTGCGTGTCTCGTCCACCGAGGTTGCCGAACTGGCAAAACTGCTGGAAAACACCTTCCGCATGATTAACATCGGGCTGGTCAACGAACTGGCGATCATGTGCGACCGCCTGGGCGTGGACGTGTGGGAAGTGATTGACGCCGCCGCCACCAAGCCCTTTGGTTTTATGAAATTTACCCCCGGACCCGGTCTGGGCGGGCACTGCATCCCGATTGACCCGCTGTACCTCTCGTGGAAGATGAAAGCCCTCAACTACAACGCCCGCTTCATCGAACTGGCATCGGAAATCAACACCAACATGCCGCGCTTCGCCGTGGGCAAGGTGCAGGATGCCCTCAACGACCGCGGCAAGCCGGTGAAGGGCAGTAAAATCCTCGTCCTGGGGGTGGCTTACAAGCCCGATATTGACGACATGCGCGAAAGCCCGGCGCTGGATGTCATCCACCTGCTCCAGCAAAAGGGCGCCGAGGTGCGCTACCACGACCCATACATTCCCCACTTCCAGCATGACGGCTGGGAGATGCGCTCCGAACCCGACCTGATGAGCGCGGTGCGCTGGGCGGATGCGGTGGTCATCGTCACCAACCACAAGGTGTACGACTACCCCGCCATTCTGGATGCGGCGCAGTTGATTGTGGACACGCGCAACGCCCTCGGCGCGGCGGGCAAGAATCATCCCAGGGTGGTGAGGCTGTAATGGCGCGCTATCTGGTCACCGGCGCGGCGGGGTTCATTGCCGCCCGCGTGTGCGAAATGCTCTTGGAACGGGGCGATGAAGTGATTGGGGTGGACAATCTCTGCACCGCCTACGACGTGCGCCTCAAGCACTACCGCCTGAACCGCCTGCTCCCGCGCGAGAACTTCACCTTTCACGGCATGGATATCAGCGACCGGCGCGGGGTGGATGCGCTGGTGCAAGCCAGCGCGCCGCTGGACGGCATCATCAATCTGGCGGCTCGGGCAGGCGTGCGCGCCTCGGTGGAAGACCCCTGGGTGTTCGTGGAGACCAACATCACCGGCACGCTCAACCTGCTGGAAGCCGCCCGCCGCTACGGGGTGAACAAGTTCATTCTGGCGTCCACGTCCAGCATCTACGGCGAGAATGCTCCCCTGCCCACCCCCGAAGACGCTCCCAGCGACCGCCCTCTTCAGCCTTACTCCGCCAGCAAGAAGGGCGCCGAAGCCCTCTGCCACGCCTACCATTTCCTCTACGGGCTGGATGTGACCATCTTCCGTTATTTCACCGTGTACGGACCGGCAGGACGTCCCGACATGGTCATGTTCCGCTTTACCCAGTGGATTACCGAAGGGCGTCCGGTGCATCTCAACGGCGACGGCGAGCAGTCGCGCGGCTTTACCTACGTGGACGACATTGCCCGCGGCACCCTTCTGGGGCTGAAGCCGCTGGGATTTGAAATCATCAATCTGGGCGGGCATGAGGTCATCACCATCAATCAGATGATTGCCCGGCTGGAGCAGTACATCGGACGCAAGGCGCAGGTGGTGCGCCACCCGGCGCACCGCGCCGATATGCTCGCCAATCAAGCCGATGTGAGCAAAGCCCGCGCCCTGCTGGGCTGGGAGCCGCAGGTGGGGCTGGATGAGGGCATGCGCCGGCTGGTGGACTGGTACATGGCGGAGCGTTCGTGGGCGAAGGACATCCTCACCGACTGATTACCCGCCTGTGGGGGCGGGCGCGCGCCTTTGCCGAAGACCGCCTGCTGAGGCGGGTGGTGCGCAACTCGGCTTACCTGTTCATCAGCAACGTCATTGCCGCGGTGCTGGGCATCGTCACCGCCAACCTGCTGGGCGCCAGCGTGTTCGGCACGCTGGGCATCCTCACCGGTTTCGTCACCGACGTCAACCGCCTGTTTTCCTTCCGCATGAACGATGTGGTGGTGCGCTACATGGGCGAAGCCCTGGCTCAGCGCGATAAAGCCCGCGCCGCCGCCGTGGTCAAAGCCGCCGCGCTGATTGAAGGTGCGGCATCGCTGTTTGCCTTCCTTGCCCTGCTGGCGCTGGCGCCGGTTGGGGCGCGTTACTTCGCCAAAGATGCCAGCCTGACCCCGCTTTTCATCCTGTACGGCGGGTCTATCCTCGCCAACCTGGTCAACGAAACGTCCACCGGCGTCCTGCAGGTGACCGGGCATTTCCGCAGTCAGGCGCTCATCAACCTGGCGCAGAGCGTGCTGGTGGCGCTCATCATCGTGCATGCCGCGCTCACCGGCGGCGGTCTGCTGGAAGTGTTATGGGCGTACCTGCTGGGCAAGGTCATCCTCGGGCTGGGACCGGTGGGGCTGGCGCTTTACTGGGCGGGGCACGTGCTGGGCAGGGACTGGTGGCGGGCATCCTTTGCGCTGTTGCCGCCGTGGAAGGAACTGGTGCGCTTTGGCATCAGCACCAACTTCAGCGGCACCATTAACCTGATTGCCCGCGACAGCGAAGTGCCGCTGGTGGGTTTCTTCTTCGGTCCGCAGATTGCCGGGTACTACAAGATTGCCCTGCAGGTAGTCAACCTGCTGATTATGCCCATCAACCCCTTCATTGGCACGACTTACCCCGAAATCACCCGCGCGTGGGCGGCGCGGGAGTGGATGCGCCTGAAGAACCTGCTGCGGCGGGTGAGTTTCATCGCCGGGGGCTGGAGCGTGCTGGCAGGCGCGGGACTGGCGCTGTTTGGCGAAGCCCTGTTGTTCAGCCCGATTGCCCTCTTCGGGCGCACTTTTCAACTCTACAAAGCCGAGTATCTGCCCGCCCTGCCCGTGCTGATGATTCTTCTGGTGGGTTACGGGGTTGCCAATACCTTCTTCTGGAGTCGTCTGCTGTTGCTTTCGCAGGGCAAAGCCGATCAGGCTCTGCGCATCAGTTTCCTGGCGATGCTGGGCAAACTGGCGCTGGCGGTGCTTTTCCTGCCCGCGGCGGGTTATCTCATGGAAGCGGTGTTCCTTTCGGGCTATTTCATCGTTTCTACCGGCTGGATGGTGGCGCTGGGGCTGAGGGGCTTGCAAGCCGCGGCGCAGGACGGCGAAGCCGCTGGCTGAAACCCGCTTGGCGAGTTCGCCGGGGTACACCCTTCCCTTAGCGTCCTTTGCGCCTTTGCGGTGAAACCCTCCGCACGCTGAGCGCGCCAAAGCCTGCGCATCCCTCAACAGGGCTTGTCAACCGTGCCTGAGGGCATGCAAGCAGAATTTCCAAAACATTATACAAAGTTTTTACATCCCAATTCTCTGCCTGTACAATCAAGAACAGATAAAGCCTGGACTTTATGAACCCAATTCCGTACAGATCAAGGAGTTATTTTTTCATGGAAACTTCATCCGTTCAGCAGTCCGCACCTGCCAAGCCCGTCACCTTTGCGGGACTGCGCCGCTTCAACCTCATCATGGGCTTTCTGCACCTCATTCAGGGCATCTTCATGTGGGTGGTCAGCAACGACCGCACCTACCCCATTTTCACCAACTACCTGACCTTTGACCGCACCACCTTCAGCCTCAAGCCCAATCCGCAACTGCTCTATGAACTGCCTTTCGGCCCGGCAGTGGCGCTTTTCCTGCTGATTTCGGCGGTGGCGCACTTCTACCTCTCCACCATCGGCTACAACCGCTACGTGGAGAATCTCAAAAAGGGCAAGAACCCCATCCGCTTTTACGAGTATGCCCTCAGTTCCTCGCTGATGGTTGTGCTGATCGGCATGCTGGTGGGCATCTGGGACTTAGGCACGCTCATCGTCATCTTCGGCATCAACGCCATGATGAACCTGTTCGGCATCCTCATGGAAGAGCATAACCAGTACACCGCCAAAACCGACTGGATGGCGTTCATTTACGGCAGTCTGGCGGGGATTGTGCCGTGGATTGTCATCTTCCTGTACTTTGTGGGCGCGGTCAACTCCGGCGATGCCAAACCCCCCGCCTTCGTCTATGCCATCGTGCCGACGCTGTTCGTCATGTTCAACATCTTTGCCGTCAACATGGTTTTGCAGTATAAGAAAGTGGGCAAATGGCGCGATTATCTCTTTGGAGAGCGCGTGTACATCGTGCTGAGCCTGGTCGCCAAGACCGTGCTGGCGTGGCTCATCTGGTTTGGAACGCTCGCGCCGGTGTAAAGAGACGGCATTTGAATAGAATGCCTGCCGTTCCCCTTGGTGTCCGCGCCTGTCGAGGACATCCCGGGGGGACGGCTTTTTTTCATGGCTGAGCCAGTCGAAGCCAGCGTACCCCGAGCCATGCCGAAGAGGCGAAGCAACCCCCTGCACGGCTGGCAGAGGGATGAGGCTCTCCAGGAGATTGCTCGCAATGACACACAGCCGTGTCGCTGCGACTGCACGGTGCGCCCTGAGGTTTGGGGAGGGAAGGGCTTGGCGAGAGGTCGCCGCACTGCCTGCGCTCGCTTGGGACGACACGCCCCCTCTTTGCGACCTTTGCGCCGAACCCCTACGCAAGCGCCTCTGCCTGTCCGTTGTGTTCACGGTCGAACATCAACCAGAACGCCGGCAGACAAACCACGCTCGGCAGTAAACCGATGAGCAACAGTTCCAGCACACTGCTAAAGGACTCTCCCGAAAAGAGGGGCAGAATCACCCAGCCCAGCGTGCTGAACAGCACCCACCACCCCGCCCGCGCCGCCCAGCGCCGCAGGACAAGCCACTGAGCCAGGCTGATGCACACTCCCAGTGTAAAAAAGACAATCAAAAGGTAAAACGGGGAGTTTTCTGAAGATGTCCATCGGGTAAAAAACCACTCGGATACCACGCGCAGGACGATGAACCCGGCAATCCACCCCGCAGGGGTGACCAGCGCCCACAAGCCCGGACGGGGGTGCACCTCGCGGAGAATCAGCGCCTGGATGCCGCCCTGAAGCAGTCCTATCAGGGGGAAAAAGACCCACGAAAAAAAGTAATCCTCGGTAATGTGGCGGACGCCGTTCACATAAATGTAATCTCCAAAAATCCCGCGCGCGATCAACATCAATCCCCAACTCAGCATCCATCCCAGCAGAATACTGGCAAGTCCGCTGAATGCCCAGAGGATGGAAAACCCGAGGCTGAGTCGGGTAAAAACGCGCTTGTTGGTATTCATACCTCCCTCCATCAGGCTTCGGAGAGGTCGGTGATGCGCCTTTATTGCCGGTTGAGCATATCCAGCAAAATTCCCTCGAACTCATCACACTCGGAGATGAGCGCCACCACCACATCGCGGAAGTAGGGAATATCCATCAACTGGATTTCGGCGTTATGCATGCACGAGTAGATAAAGCGCCCGTTAATCTCTTCAATGCACCAGAAACCGATTTTCTTCTGCGAACTGCGCCGCATCAGCACGGTGGAAAGAAAATGAGGGATATCCTCTTCGCGGTCAAACTGCGCCATACTGGGGACAGAAAACTCCAGCGTCTTGTCGTAGCGCAAAATCCACAGCACCTGATTGCGCCCCGACTCCATGGTGAATTTGAGCATGGCGTGGCGGTCATCCACCTCGGCAACCTTCCAGCCAATCTGCTGACAGTAACGGGTGACGGTGCTTTTAAAATTCACCCCCGAAAAAAGGTCTTCAAAAGTGCTCATGGATACTCCATTGAGAAGAAAGGGGAAGAAAAGGAACAGCCGCAAAAGGGCTTGACTTCCTTAATTATACGCTTACTCAGGGAAAGAAATGTGTCTCAGTTGTATTGTTCTTACGCCGAAACGCGGTTGCGCCCCATGGCTTTGGCGCGGTAGAGGGCTTCATCGGCGGCGTTGAGCAATTGTTCCACCTGCGTCATTTCGAGAGTGCGTTCTGCCACCCCCACGCTGATGGTGATGCACATGCGCTCATCTCTGCCGGGAAAACGCAGGGTCTCCACTGCGGTACACAGGCGCTGAGCCATAGCCAGCGCACCCTCAAGGCTGGTTTCGGGGAGCAGGATGACAAATTCCTCGCCGCCAAAACGCCCTACCCAGTCTGCCTGGCGCACCTGGGCAAGACACGTCTGCACCACCGCTTTGAGTGCCTCATCTCCCGCCAGGTGACCGTAGCGGTCGTTGACCTGTTTGAAGTGATCCACGTCCAGCATAATCAAACTGAGCGGGCTGTGGTAGCGTTGGGCGCGCTGGATTTCGTGCTGACCCTGGTCGTAGAAACTGCGGCGGTTCAGCGCTCCTGTAAGCGAATCCAGCCGTGCCAGGCGCTGCACCTCGCTGAAGAGGGTAGCATTCTGGATGGCAATGGCGGCGGATTGAGCAAACATCTCGATGAGGCGCAGGTCGTCGGTGCTGAAACGGCGCTGGCTGGGATCGGCGCTGACCGTGACCACGCCCAGCAGTTCATGCTTGTGAAGCAAAGGCACGGCAATCCAGGTGCGAAAGGCGTTTCCGTGCGCAGATGAGGTTTCCCAGACCGAGACATCTTCCACCAGCAGAGTCTTTCGAGATTGGGCGGCTTTGCCGATGATGCCCTGTCCCAGAGGAACGCTGGGGTGGTCATCCTGCAGACGCGGGGGGTAGGCGGCAACCATCCGCAGAGAGCGGCTGTCGGGGTCGTAGAGGGCTACGTTGCTTTCCAGCGCGCCGAGCAAGAGCGCCACCCGTTCAACGATGGCTTCCAGCAGGCGCTGTAAGTCCAGTTCGGTGGTCATGTCCACCATGGTGGCGTTGATGGCTTCCAGTTCGCGGATGCGCTGCTGGCGGTCGTTTTCGGCGCGGTGGCGTTGGGTGACATCGCGCAGGACAAAGATCATCTGTTGAGGCGCGCCCTGTTCATCGCGCAGGATACTGCCGTGCACCTCAAAGAAAAACAGTGAACCATCGGCGCGCACCCCACGGTATTCCACTGCGGCGGGGCTGTTCCCTTCCAGGATCGTCCGAAAATCCTGGAGTGCTCGCTCGCGGTCTTCGGGGTAGATAAAAGCCAGCAGGGATTTACCCAGCGCGTAGCGCGGGTCGGGATAGCCGAACATTTTCACCGCCGCCGATGAGGCAAACAGAATCACGCCGTTCAAATCGGTGATGGCAATCGTGTCGGGCGAGCCGTTGAGCACCTGGCGATACCAGTCTTCAGGGTAGGGGGTGTTGTACGGCAATTCTCGCGCCGAAAGCGGCACAATGACCATGAATGCGCCGTTGATATTGCCGTTCATATCCTTCAGCGGAGTGGCGGTGAGTTCTACCACGAACGCCCCGCCGATGTCGGACTGATAGCGTTTGAGCAGGGAAAAGTGCAGAATTTCACCGCTGAATAACTGGCGGAACAGTGTCAGGGAATTTTCCACATCTCCCCAAACGGTGATTTCCCCTTCGGAGCGCTGGAGCAGGGCGGCGTTGGAGAGATGCATTAAGTCGGCAAAGTGGTCGTTGACAAAAAGAAAACGCAGGTCGGAATTGACGATGGCAATGCCTACGCGCGGGTTATGAAAGATGGCAGAGAGCGGATTGCTCTCCAGAAAAAAATCGGACAGGTTCATAAAAAAATAAAAAAAGCGCCCTTTCACCAGGCGCACCTTCTGAAAGTGATAGATAAATTCTAACACAAACTGATTGAAAATCTCAGAGAGAGGGAGAAAGTTGCTCCCCCTGTTGAGGGGATTCTGTCTGTACCACCCCCTGGGTCACGCGCCACACGGTGCAACGAGACAGAAACGGCGGGGCAAACAGTTTCAGGTCGGTGGTGGTGAGCACGGCTTGTTCGAAATCATCCAGCGCATCCAGCAGGTCGGCGCGGCGGCGGTCGTCCAGTTCGGCAAGAATCTCGTCCAGCAAGAGGATGGGGAACTCGCCCGTGCGCTCTTTCATCCAGCGGGCTTCTGCCATTTTGAGTGAGAGCAGGGTGGTGCGCAATTGCCCGCGTGAGCCGTAGTCGCCCAAATCCACGCCGTTGGAGAGGAAGCGCAGTTCATCGCGGTGCGGTCCGATGGTGGTCACGCCGCGGGCAATTTCCTCTGAGCGCAGGTCGCTCAGGCGTTGTAAAAAGCCCTCGCGCAGTTGTGTCAGACTGAAGCCGCCGCGGTCCATGGGGGTGAGGATGGGCAGAGCATACTGCCCTTCGGGGTGCGGCAGGGGGTCATAGGCGGGCAGATAGACAAACTGCAGGACTTCTGTCCCGCCGGTCAAACGGTTGTGGATGCGCGCGGCGAGGCGCTCCAGTTCGGCAATGGCGGCAATGCGTGCGTGCAGAATGAAAGCGCCTTTTTCCGCCAGTAAAGTATCCCAGTAGGCTAATTGGGCGGGGTCGGCACTGCGTTCCTGAAGCAGTTTGAGCAGGGCGTTGCGCTGTTCCAGCGCGCGGGTGTAGTCGGTGAGGGCTTGAGCATAGCCGGGCACGGCTTGCGCCAGCGCCAGGTTGAGGTAACGGCGGCGCTCTTCGGGCGAGCCGTCCAGGATGTGGGTCATATCGGGCAGGAACATCACTGCGGTGAGCGCGCCGGTGGCTTCCTGAGCGGTGCGCTTGACGCCGTCCAGCAGAATCTCTTTGCGAAAACGCGCCGGCGGGAAACCGCCGTTGGCTTCCAGAATCAGGCGCACTTCCAGGCGATGCGCCCGTCCTTCTCGCTCAAAATCGCCCACGATGCGCGCCACTGCCAGCGGTTCGCGCGCCGCGGCAAACGAGACGATCTGGCGGTCCAGCGAGGCGTGCAGTGAGGTGAAGGTTGCCAGGTAGTAGATGGCTTCCAGCAAACTGGTCTTGCCCTGGGCGTTCTCGCCGACCAGCAATAATGTCCGCCTGGGGAGTTCCATATCCAGGCGGGCAAACAGGCGAAAATGGGTCAGCGAGAGATGGGTGAGGTGCATGCAGACGCCTACACGTTGTCCTGGACTTCCTCTTCCTCTTTGGGAATCCACACGCTGGTCGCGCGGTCGGTGTAGAGGATGCCTTCCAGGTGGTCAATTTCGTGCTGGAAGATGCGCGCCGTCCAGCCGGAAAGTTTGTACTTGACGGGTTTGCCGTAGCGGTTCAGCCCTTTGACGACGATGCGCTCGTGGCGCTCGACTTCGCCCATCATGCGGGGGATGGAGAGACAGCCTTCCACGCCGGTGACCCTCTCGGGCGAGGCTTCGACAATCTCCGGGTTGACCACCGCGTACAGTTTTTTGGGGACGTTCTCGTCCTCTTCTTCGCCCTCGCCGTATTCCACCACAATCACGCGCTGGGAGACGCCCACCTGCGGCGCCGCCAGTCCCACGCCGGGGGCGGCGCGCATGGTTTCAATCATGTCGTCAATCAGTACCTGTAAATCTTTGTCGAAAGTCGTGACCTTTTTGGCTTTGCGCCGCAGTACCGGGTCGGGTACTGTGACAATCGTTCGTACAGCCATAGCATTTACCTACCTTAAAAGATGTCAGGGTAATTTTACCCCGAAAACGGGGGAATTTCCACTGCCCGTTTAATGGCTCAACATCTCTTTGGGGGACGCTGTGCGGTTGAAAATCACCGCAAAGGCGCGAAGGACGCGAAGGGGGAAAGCCGTGTCGAAATCCGTCGAGAGGGACGCAGTGAGGGCACTACACCTCGCCCATTCTGTGCCATAATGTATCCTGTAAACAGGAGGTGAACCATGGAGTACCGATTTTTAGGCAGAAGCGGGATGAAAGTCTCGGAACTGTGTCTGGGGGCGATGACCTTTGGGCGCGAAACTCCTGAAGAGGAAAGTTACCCCATCCTGGATCGTTTTGCCGAGGTGGGCGGCAACTTCATCGATACGGCAAATGTGTACAGCCGCGGCATTTCCGAAGAAATTGTGGGCAAATGGCTGAAGGGTAAGCGCCGCGAGGACTGGGTGATTGCCACCAAGGTGCGCTTCCCCATGGGGGAGGGCGTCAACGAGGTGGGGCTGAGCCGCAAGCACATCCTGGCGGCGGTGGAAGACAGCCTGCGCCGCCTGCAAACCGATTACATTGATCTGTATCAGGTGCATGCCTGGGACAGCGCCACCCCGCTGGAAGAGACGCTCTCCACGCTGAATCGGCTGGTGGAGCAGGGCAAGGTGCGCTACATCGGGGCGAGCAATTACTCCGGC
Source organism: Anaerolinea thermophila UNI-1 (assembly GCF_000199675.1). GTDB lineage: Bacteria > Chloroflexota > Anaerolineae > Anaerolineales > Anaerolineaceae > Anaerolinea > Anaerolinea thermophila. Next base: position 3,507,965 of record NC_014960.1, on the reverse strand, counting down.
TGGCAATTGCAGAAAGCCATTGACGTGAGCCTGATGAACGGCTGGGAAGCTTTCGTCTCCCTGCAACCGCTCTACAACCTGCTGGATCGCGAACTGGAGTGGGAACTGGTGCCGGTGTGTCAGAACGAAGGGCTGGCAATTCTGCCGTGGAGTCCGCTGCGCGGCGGTTGGCTGAGCGGTAAATATCACCGCGGGATGCAGGCGCCGCCGGAAGGCTCGCGGGTGGACGAAGCCTCGCGCCAGAACTGGAGCGAGCGCTGGGAAAAGTACAACACCGAGCACACCTGGAGCGTGCTGGATGCGCTGTACGCCATTGCCCAGCGGTTGGGCAAGCACCCCGCGCAGGTGGCTCTGCGCTGGCTGTTGCAGAAGCCGGGGGTCACTGCGCCAATTATCGGCGTGCGCTCGCTGGAGCACCTGGAGACCAACCTGGGGGCGACCGGCTGGCAATTGAGCGATGAGGAGATGGCGGAACTGGATCGGGTGAGCGAGAAAGAACCGCCCTACCCCTACTGGGTGAGCAACACCCCGCGGGAGTGAAAGCGCACAGGGGCATCCTGTCCAGAGGCACGGATAAGGGAAACCGTAAAGGCGCGAAGAAAATGGGCGCACCCCGAGGAATGCCAAGGGGTGCGCCGTCTTCGGCATGGTTCAGTTTTGGCAGGCTCAGCCGCCCTCCTGGCGCACGGTGAGCCGGTTCAGAAAATTCCGCAGAGAGATTCTGGTGGTAAAAAACTGGTTAGAGGGTTATCCCCCGCTCATCCCCGATTCATCCCCCGATTCTCCACAGTTTTCCACAGATTTCTGGGGGTTTTCCACAGATTTTTGGGGAGTTATCCACAGATTCAGGGATTCTATCCACAAGGTCAGGATGGGTGTCAGCCGGGAGAGGCTCTGTGGTATACTATCGGCGTTGCCATGAAACTGATCATTCAAATTCCCTGCTACAACGAAGCCGAGGTTCTGCCGCACACGCTGAGCCTTTTGCCGCGCCACATTGAGGGCTTTGACGTGGTCGAAATTCTGATCGTGGATGACGGCAGTCAGGACAATACTGCCGAGGTAGCCCGCGCCGCGGGTGCGGATCACGTGGTGCGCCTGCGCAAGCACAGCGGGCTGGCAAAAGCCTTTGCCGCCGGGCTGGATGCTTGCCTGCGTGCAGGCGCGGATGTCATCCTCAACACCGATGCCGATAACCAGTACAGCGCCGAGGACATTCCCACCCTTCTGCGCCCCATTCTCGAAGGCAAAGCCGACTTGGTCATTGGCGACCGCGGGGTTGCCACGCTGGAGCATTTTGCCCCGCTCAAACGGCGCTTGCAGGTATGGGGCAGTCGCGTGGTTTCGCAGGCGGCAGGGCTGTCTATCCCCGACGCCACCAGCGGTTTCCGCGCCCTGACGCGCGAAGCCGCCCTGCGCACGCTGGTGCTTTCGGACTACTCGTACACGCTGGAAACGCTCATCCAGGCGGGCAACAGCCCCCTGGCGGTGATGTCGGTGCCCATCCGCACCAATCCGCCCACGCGCCCATCGCGCCTCATCCGCAGTATCACCGATTACCTGCGCAATTCGGGCATTACCATCGTGCGCTCGTATTCCATGCACCGTCCCCTGCGGGTATTTACCCTGGTGGGGGGAGTGCTTCTGCTGGCGGCGGTGGGGCTGGGACTGCGCTTCGTCATCCTGCGCTATGTGCTGGGAGAACCCGTCGCCCAGGTGCAATCCCTTATCCTCGCCGAGACTGTAACAAAATTGGTGGGCGAATTTTCGAAAAAAGGAAGGAAGAGAGAAGACGGGGGGAGAGGAGGGAATTACGGGAGGGCTCATGCCCAGAACTGACAGGCAACTGTGCTTCCGCGGAGCAACCCGGCGGTGGTTTTATATCGCCTGGCTTGCTGGGCGCGGCTCTTGAGCCTGCCAATCATCTGTTCCGTGCGATTATTGGTCCAGGGAATACCCACATCAGCATAGAAAGCCACATAGCGTTGCCAATCACGCGATAAGCGCAGGATCAGGTCGCGGAGTTTTTCCAGGGGCGTGCGTTTTCCTTCCGGTGGTGTACTCCTGCCCGGCAGGGATTTCCACAGGCGGTGTAAGAGGCGGTCTCCATGCAATGGCAGGTCGCGCAGGATTTCCTCGACCTTTTCAAGCACCCCCTGCCAGGCTGGATCCAACTCAGCCTGTAACCCCTTCAAAGCATGCTTTACCCAGCGCCGCACATGAAACTGACAGACCTGATGCCCTATCTCCAGTTCATCGGTCAGTTGCTTGTAGATCGCCAGATCATCGCTCACGATGGCGCCGATGTCATGCATCTCTTTCAACCGTTTCAGCCAGGTGAACAGAGCCCGGCTGTCTTTCTCGTCTACCTCGGCAACCTCCAGCAGACTACCATCTCCCAGATCCACCGCCACCATCACTCCTTTGCCTCCCACCCAGGCTCCATCTACCCCCACCACCCGCACGCTTTTCCATTTCAATTCCCCCATCAACTTTTCCCCCTCTGCCTGTACATGCCGCCACCCGCTCATATGACTGAGCCTCAGCCCAAAGATCCTCAACACCCCGGCTACCCTGCGATAACTCAATCCCAGTGACCACAGGATCACACTCAATTTCTTCAACCGTTCACTGTGCCGTCCATTGCCTACCCCCTCCGGATAGTCCCGAAAGGTGCGCCTGCACCGTGTGCATCGATACCTCACCACCTCGACATGACGAACTTTGACATCCTCGATGCGCCTTTTCTCCACTCCCCATCGCTGGAATGTCTCCCCCTGACAATATGGACAGCGCTTCGGACGAGCAGGCTTTTTTCGTTTTACCTGTGGCAGTTGGAGTATAATCTTCATGGAAGGGCTCCTGGAGTTGTGATATCAATATCTTACAGGATCCCTTCCTTTTTTTCCCTTTCTCCACCAAGTTTGTTACAGCGTCTCCTCGCCGCCATCCTGGCGATCATCGGCTTCCAAACGCTGATGATCGGGCTGGTGGCAGACCTGATTGCCTTCAACCGCAAGATTCTAGAAGAAGTGCTCTACCGCGTCCGTGCGCAGGATTATGAGAGGGGGAAATCTCTCAGGGAATAATCACGGTTCCCAGAGAAAGTTGCTGATTGGGCTCCAGGCGGATAAGCATGGGAGTTGCATCATCCAGTGACTTCACCGCGAGTTCGTAATCGTATCCCAGAGAAACCACCAGGAAGTAGTTGCCCGGCTCCAGGTTGTTGAAGAAAAATTCCCCTTTTTCATTTGAAGTTGTGGGAATATCCCCTTTATCTGCCAGCGGTCCGGCGAGAATAGGAGGGGGTTGGTCGCGGTTTTCCCCCTGCGCAGGGGTAAGGTATAAGGAAAATTTTGTCAGCACGGCAGAATGAGACTTCTGGTACAGGACTCCACTCAGAGAGGCTTTTCCTTCATCGGGAACGGGTGCAGGAACATTTCCTGCAGGGATTTCAAAGGAAGAATTTTCAGGGGGGGCGTACCCTTCCATGCCCTGATATCCCATGGTTGGATAGCCCTCAGTGGAGGGAGAGGGAGAAGTCTTTTGCGCTGGAGAGCACGCCGAAACCAGCAGGAGAAAAGCCATGAAGAGCAGCAGGGAAACTCGGAATTTCATAATCATTCCTTTACGAGATTTTAGAGAGCCTTTCTTTCGGATTGATTTTACATGATTCTTTATCATCTGAGAAAGAAAGCAGACTGTTTTTTGGAATAATACCAACGGATTATTGAAATGACGGGGTTAATTCAGATATTCTTATCATAGCCTTTAGATCCGAAGGAGGATTGGTTATGTTGAAAAAGTCACTCGTTTCCTTGCTCTCGGCGGTATTGATCTTAACACTGGTGCTGGTTACCAGCGCCTCAGCCGCCGCCACCACCAAATCGCTTTCCACCAACTTCACTCTGGTGAATCTGGGAAGCAGTTCTGCGGATGTGGTTGTGGATTACGTGAAACCCGATGGTACTCCATGGACAGGGTCTTCCTATACCACAGCAAACATTCCGGCAGATGGTGGTCAGTGGATTGTTCGGCAGTATTTCGATACCCTGACCCCTGGACAGGGCTCGGTGGTGATCTCTGCCACTCAGCCTTTGGGTGCTCTGGTGCAGTTGATCAACCGCAGTGGCGTGCCCACCTCTGGCGCTTACAAGGGCTTCACCGCTGGAACAGCGAAAGCCTATGTGCCGCTGGTGGCTCGTCAGGGAACTTCGGCAACCGGTACTGCCAATTCCCAGATCATGATTCAGAACATAGGCTCTGCGGCTATTGATGTACAGGTTGCACTGACCCAGGTAGGTGATACTACCCCCGACTACACCAAGACCATCACTGGTATTGCTCCCAAAGCTACCTACACCTACGACATTTCGGATGAGACCAATCTCCCCACCAACTGGTATGGTTCAGCCGAGGTTTCTGTCACTACGGCTGGCGGACAGGTTGCGGTGGTGTCAAACCTGTTCTTTGGCGCTGACAGCCTGATGACCTTCAGTGGTTTCCCCCAGGAATCGGTTGACTCGGTCTGGTTTGTTCCATTGCTGTATTCCCGCCTGACCAACTCCCTGAATACCTCGCTGGCGATTCAGAATCTTGATACTACCGATATTGCTGTGGGTGACCTGGTGTTGAACTGCACCAAGGATCCCGCCTACACAGGTCCGAACACCCTGACCCTTTCCAACGCCACGGTCATTCCGGTGAAAGGTTCTTACACCTTCAATACCCTGGTGGATACGACCAATTTCCCCACCAACTGGCAGGGCTCATGCAAGGTTTCGGTGACCTCTGGCAAGAAGGTCGTTGCGCTGGTGATGTACCGCTGGGTGAGCACTAAGGATCAGGCGGCATATGAAGCCATCCCTGGTTCCTCGACGGGTACCACTGCTTACGTGCCGCTGGTTGCCAAACGGCTCAGCAACGGCTTTGCCACCACCATCACCATTCAGAATCTCTCCACCAACCCCGCGACGGTCACCCTGACCTACACGCCTTCGGGTGGCGGCACACCAATTGTCCGCACGGGCATCACTATCCCGGCAGAGTCCAGCATTGTGCGCAATTTCCGCCTTTCGGCGACCGAACTGCCTGAAATCACCGATGGGTGGCAAGGTTCTTTGAAGATCGTCTCCGATCAACCGGTTCATGCCTATATTGCCAATACTTACATTACCCCGCCAAACGGTGACCAGTTCATGGCTTACACCGCTCTGGTTCCATAAAATCAGGGCTGGCTGGTTCAAAAGGGCTGACCTCAGGTCAGCCCTTTTTGATTGATTCGCTTTTGGGGGGATGATTTCAAATGCAGGGAAAGAAAAATCCAGGTCAATTCTGCAAGAGAATACAAAAGACGGGAAAGCACGGCAATCCATGTTGAGAACCCCACAGGAACGTTGACCAGGTGCGTCAAGAAGAAAGACAGGGATAACTCTCGAATTCCCATGCCGCCGGGGATGAAAAGAACAAAAAAACCTGCCAGCCATGAAGTCGTGTAGCAGAAAGAAACCAGTGCACCTTTTTGTAATGAGAGACTCTCAAAAGGGAATACTCCCTGAATTCCGAATAATAAAGAAATGGTGCTGAGTCCTAAAATCACCCATTGAATTAGCCCTGAGTACACTGCTATAAGCCAGTTGGAAAGGCGTATTTTGAAGGGGATCCACCTGTTTCGCAAAATGGAAGGAAGAGAGAGAATTTTCCAGACCAAAATCGGCAGTAGAAGGACTAGAAGCAGAACCAGAGAGAATCGCCAGAATGAAAAACCTGATAAGACTCCAGAAAAAATAATTAGTGCCATGAAGGCTGTCAGGATTACTTGAAGGACTTCCAGCAAGGAAGATACATTTCCCTGCGAGACGGGGACGTGGTACTGTTCATTCAGCCATTCACTGCGATTTAAATATCCCCATACACTTCCTGGAATGTATCGAGGAATCAAGGAAAGCGTATAGCCCTTGGCAATTTGCAGGTATTCCAAAGGGATTTCCATGGCGTTTAATATTTGTTTCCAGATAAAAATCTGGAGGGCAATCAGCAAGAACATTGCCAGGAATCCCAAAATCATCCATCCCCAATCCATGCGAATGGACAGAGTAGAAATGGACAGAATGGATTGATAAATCTGGGAAAGGAAAATGGTTAGCCCAATTCCCAAGCCCAGAATTCGTACCCATTTCTTAATCATTCATCGAGGGTTTCAACCAAGGTGTACCGGCTGGGAACACTGGAATCGTTTTTTTTCACCAGTATCCAGTTAAAGTTGGGCGTTAACCATGCCACCAGATGTTTTATCCAGCGTGGCGCATGTGCAAAAATCTGATACAGTAATCGCTTAATACCCTGTCTTTCATGCACAAAGAAGCGCAGAACCGGAACGGTGACATCGTACACATCAAAACCACTTAAGACTTTGCGTAAATCTCCCAGTGTGCGGGAGTACTCATAAAATTCATTACCCTTTCCCAGTAACTTGACATAACGATTTGCCCATTTGGGCGGCAGCCATTGTAAAAAGGGGAGGTTATGGTGCAGTTCAATGGGGAATAATTTATTGGGCCCGCTGAAAAACACGATACCACTCGGCTTCAGTACCCGTTCAATTTCCTGAAACAACCGTTGATCGTCCGGAACATGCTCGTATACCTGAGCGCAAATGACCACATCCACACTTTCATCTTCGAAGGGTAGATTCATGGCATCGCCGCGCGTAAACCCCACCTCCTTCTTTTGTTCGGGCGTAATCAATCCCATCCCCACCGGGTCGTAATCCAGACCAATCATCTTATTGAACAGGGGGCGCAAGTAACTGGTGATCACCCCCGCAGAACAACCCACATCCAGGCAGGTTTTGGTTTGCAACCCCCCTTTGCAGAATTGGGTCAGGGTGTAATGAATTTTCCGTCCCTTTTCTAGCCTGCGGTCGTGACTCTGGAATGAAGTGTACAATGTAAAAAAGTTTTCCTGATAATTGCGCTTCATCTATCTTTCTCCTTTAGCATCCTGGTAATACCTCAAAATGGAAAAAGCGATTTTATCCCAATCGTAAATGTTTTCTACCCGATTTCGGCTGTTGTAACTTTTTTCTTCCCATTCCTCTTTCTGCAGAATGGAATTTCTTAAGGTGCTGGCTAATTCTTGGACATTTTCCGGTTCAAAAAGCCAGCCACATTCCGGGGTAACAATGTCGGGAATTCCTCCCACATTTGAGCCAACGCAAGGGGTGCCACACGCCATGGCTTCCAGCAACACCACCCCTTGTCCTTCCTCTACCGATGGCAATACAAACACTCTGGCAAGGCGCATCCAGCGAATCACGTCATCATGCGGTAAATTGCCGGTAAAAACGACCCGATTTTCAAGCCCTGTTTCGCGGGTGCGCTGTTCCAGTATTTCTCGCTGATCTCCCTCGCCTACAAATACCAGGCGATATCCGGGGATCTCCCCGCAAATTTGATGAAAGGCTTCTAAAAGATGAGTTACCCCTTTGCGCCAGAATAAAGACCCCACAAACAAAATCACAGGCTCATGGCTCGATTCTTCTTGCAGGATGTTGCGAATCGAGCCAAGATTCACCCCATTGGGCACAATTTTGATTTGATCTGCCTGGATGCCCAGTTCCTGTACCTCTCGAGCCAGGGCGTGGCTCAGTGCAAACACGAATCGGGCATGTTTTAACGCCCAGAGGGACAATTGACGCACCAGCGGAATTTTCAACCCCTGAAACACGTCGCTTCCCTGTACCGTCACCACGTAGGGTTTGCGGTGAAGCCGTTGGGTGAGCCAGGCGACCATGCCCGAAAGCGTCCAGTTGGCGTGCAGGATATCTGCCTGAGGAGCATAGCGCAGGACGTTGAGGGTATGCACCACCAAGAAGGGAAGCAGTGCCAGTTTTGCCCAGGGATTGGTGCGCCATGCCTGCGGTAGTCCGGCGCTGTCTTTCGCCAGAATCTCCCAGCGCTCCGGCAGGTAGCGCGGGCGGATGACCTCGATGCCGTCCATCCATTCGTGGGTCTTCGCGCCGGGGTTATGCATGGCAATCACCCGCACCTGACAGCCCTGTCGCTTGATGGCTTGGGCGGCTTCATAGACGAAGTTGCCCCGTCCATCGCCCATCCAGCGCGGGAATGCCGTGGTGATAATCAGGACCTTCATGTTCAGCCGTTCCATACTTTCATATAATACTGGGCTGATTTTAACAGAGAATCGTCCTATCATCCGGAGCAGATTTCCCTCTCTCAGGGTTTTGGACGCGGTATAATCTCCCTCAACTCCAACACATGCGGGAGGCCCATGACTCAAGCGCAACTTTCTCCCACTTCCCCTCTGCGCGTCTGGTGGATGGCGGCACGACCGCGCACCCTGCCCGCCGCCATTGCTCCGGTGATTGCCGCCAGTGCGCTGGCGTTTTACGACGGTATGTTCCGCTGGGATGCCGCGCTTGCCGCCCTGCTGGGCGCGCTCTTCCTGCAAATCGGCGCCAACCTTGCTAACGATGTGTACGACTACCAGAAGGGCGCCGATACCAGCCAGCGCGTCGGTCCCACCCGCGTCACGCAGGCGGGACTGCTCACCTCCGCGCAGGTCAAGATGGGCATGGCGGTGGTCTTCGGGCTGGCGGCGCTGTGCGGTGTGTACCTCACCCTTATCTCCGGCTGGCTGGTGATTGCCATCGGCGTGCTCTCCATCATCTCCGCTGTGCTGTACACCGCCGGACCCTACCCGCTGGGCTATAACGGCTTAGGCGACCTTTTCGTCTATCTTTTCTTCGGGCTGGCGGCGGTGGCAGGCACGTACTACGTGCATACCCGCACCGTCTCGCTGGCGGCGGTGGCGCTTTCCGTGCCGATTGGCGCGCTGGTGGTCAACATTCTGGTGGTCAACAACCTGCGCGATATTCCCACCGACACGCTGAGCGGCAAACGCACCCTGGCGGTGCGCTTCGGCGCCGACTGGACGCGCAAGGAATACCTCTCCCTGACGGTGCTGGCGTACCTCGCCCCCCTGCTGATGGCGCTTTCCGGGCTGGTCTCGCCGTGGATTTTGCTGTGCTGGCTCTCCATCCCCAAAGCCATCCCGCTGGTGCGCCAAATTTACACCGAAAGCGGGCGCGCCCTCAACCTCACGCTGGCGGGCACCGGTCAACTGGAACTGCTCTACTGCCTGCTCATGGCGCTTGGGCTGGCGCTGGCGAAATTTCTTGCCTGACCGGCTGATGATATAATCTTCCAGAGAGGATGCGTATCTTATGAGCGAATACGAAGCCGTCATCGGGCTGGAAACCCACATTCAACTCAACACCACCACCAAAATTTTCTGCTCGTGCAAAGCCGATTCGTGGAACGAGCCGCCCAACACCAATATCTGCCCGGTGTGTACCGGCTTGCCCGGCGTTTTGCCGGTGCTGAACAAAGCGGTGGTGGAAAAAGCCGTCCTGCTGGCGCACGCCATGCACGCCGAAATCCGCCCGATTTCCTACTTCGACCGCAAGAACTACTTCTACCCCGACCTGCCCAAGGGCTACCAGATTTCGCAGTACGATATGGCGCTGGCGCACGGCGGGTACTTCGACCTGCCCATGCCGCAGGGCTACGTGCGCCGCGTGACCATCCACAAACTGCACATCGAAGAGGATGCCGGCAAGACCAAGAACGTCAACGGTCAGCGCTACATTGACTTCAACCGCTGTGGCGTTCCGCTCATCGAAATGGTCACCGGACCCGACCTGCGCAGTGCCGATGAAGCCGCGCAGTACCTCATCCGCCTGCGCCAGCTTCTGCGCTGGCTGGGCATCTCCGAAGCCGATATGGAAAAAGCCCACCTGCGCTGTGATGCCAACGTCTCCATCCGCCCCAAGGGCGCGACCATCCTCAACCCCAAGACCGAAATCAAGAACGTCAACTCGATTGACGCCGTGCGCAACGCCATCCAGAACGAGATTGAGCGCCAGATTCGCGAGGTGGAAGCCGGGCGCCGCGTGGAAGCCTGGACGCTGGACTGGGACGACGAGACCCAAACCCTGCGCAAGATGCGCTCCAAAGAGACCGAAGCCGATTACCGCTACTTCCGCGAGCCGGACCTGCTCCCCGTGCGCCTGGATGACGCCTGGAAAGCCAGCATCCTGGCGAACTTCCCCGAACTGCCTCTGGCGCGGCGCGCGCGCTTCGTCGAGCAGTACGGCTTGCCCGAATACGATGCCGAAATCCTCACCGCCGAGCGCAGTCTCTCCGATTACTTCGAGAACGCCGTGCGCGCCTACGGCGGCGACCCCAAGAAAATCTCCAACTGGATGATGAACGACGTTCTGCGCCTGATCAACGAGCGCGGGCTTGACCCCGCCGCCATGCGCCTCAGCCCTGCCCATCTGGCGGAGATTCAGCGTCTGGTGGACGGCGGCACCATCAACCTGACCACCGCCAAAGCCCTGCTGGTGAAGGTGGAAGAGAGCGGTAACAGCCCCTCTGCCATTGTGGAAGCCGAAGGGCTGGCAAAGGTCAGCGATGACAGCGCCATCCGCGCGGTGGCGCAGGAAGTGCTGGCGGAGAATCCCAAAGAGGTGGAGTCCTACCGCAAGGGCAAGGTCACCCTCATCGGCTGGTTTGTCGGGCAGGTGATGCGCAAGATGCGCGGCAAAGCCGACCCCAACGTGGCGCGTCAGGTGCTGGAAGACCTGCTGAAGTGAGACCTGGAAGGGTGAAGGACAGAGGCGGCGCAAGAATGCGCCGCCTTTTTTGCCTGGACGTTCGGACGATGAGGTGTCACCACGAAGACGCGAAGGACGCAAAGAACAGGAAGGCGCGCCTCGACGCGCTCGTACCCCAAAAGGGGGAAGCAATCTCCCATAGAGATTCATCCCCCGCCAGCCCATGCGGGAAATTCTTTCGGAAGTACCGGGCAATCATAACGAGATGGGGTGTGTCTATCCTAAAACATAACACCCCCGGATTTATTTCACCGGGGGTGCTGAAGGGTTTGCGGTTTACTGCAGGTCGCTGAGGATGTCGGTCTGGTTAAGTTCCTTCTCCAGTTCCTGAAACAAACTGTCAATCTCTTCGGCTACCGAGACGTATTCATTCTCTGCACCGCTGGCAATGCCCTGAGCCGTTTGCACTACCGCGATCGGGGTTGCTGTGGACACCTGCGCCTGATCGACATCTCGCCAGCGCTGGGCGCGGGAGCAGGCGCTTACCAGCACGATGACCAGCACAACTAGAACGATGCTCATCCAGGTATTGCGGCGCATGCTTCACCTCTCTTTGTTAAGGTTGGGGCTGAGGACGGTGAGCATCGCGCCAGGCGCGCAGTGCCTGCCGCATTTCAATGACGCCCTTTTGCAGGGTCAGGTGGGCATCGCTCAGCGCGCGGTAGGCTTGTTCCACGGTTTGCTTTGCCGCCTGTGGGTCGGTGGCTTTGCCGTTATTGTCAAAGCCGGCATGGGTGTTGAGTACCGCCGCCGCCCGATCGTGATGTCCCTGCGCGGCGGTAATGGCGGAGTCAAAGGTGTTGAATGCCTGCTCCAGCGCGCTCACATCCAGCCCTTTCTGGCGGGCTTTTTCCATCAGTTCCCGTCCCTTGCTGGCGAAGGTGCGGGCGTTGTTCAGGTGATCTTCCTGCGCCGCCAGCCAGTTGAGTTCGCGCTGATAGGTGCGTTCCAGCACGCCCTCGCGCATTTGATTAATCTTATCCCTTACACCTCCCTCCGGAGCGGAAGACTGCGCCGCCACTGGCGCGGTTTGCATCATCAGCACGCCGAATGCCAGCAGAAACACTATTGCAATCGAAAATACTTTGAATTTCATGGGATAACCTCCATCTTGAGTTTTCATCCCCAAGGATACGGCATTCTGATCAGAGAGGAGTTATCAGGATGTAAAAAAGATGTAAAAAAGGCTTGCAGGAAAGGGGGAGATGAGCAAGTTTATCCCACACAAAAATCGGTCATCTCTGTAGCGTGGAGCGTGGCAATATCTCCCCGGCTGGTGAGTACAATCATGCTGTGCTGGTTCATGTGATGGATGAACCTGGCAAGGAACTCTTCCCCTTCGCCGTCAATGGCAATCAGCGGGTCGTCCAGGACGGTGAGTTTTCGCTGTAGCACATAGGCGGCAAGCAGTTGCGCCCGGCGCTTCTGCCCCATGGAGAGATTGCGCATGGGAACATTGCTCAAGGGGGTAATGTTCAATAACGCCAGCCCTTCGTGGAACCGGCTGTGGTCTGGCGGAACCTCGTAATATTCGCGAATCAGATCCACATATTGCAGAGGGGTCAGAAATTCCGGTACTTCGATTTTCTCCGGCAGGTAAAAAATATCCCGGGAGAGGCTGGGGTGCTTGTGGATGGGTTTGCCGTTGAACAGGGCTTCTCCCTGAAGTGGGGGGAGAATGCCCACCAGCGTTCTGACAAAGGTAGTCTTCCCCAATCCATTTGCCCCTTTCAGAAAGAGATACTCGCCTTCTTCCAGATGAAAGGAAATCTCCAGAAGCGGAAAATGATACCCACAGCGCAGAGATTGCACCTCAAGCCTGCTCATGACTCACCACACCTCCATACCAGCCCCATAAATCGATGGGGAAAGAAATTGCGTGCATAAGGAAGGGAAGGGCGAAAAGCCCATCGAACTGCGCGACCAGCAGTCCCACGCCGGACAGAATCAGCGAAGGCGCCAGCGCGGCAAGCAGTGCCTGCAGGTACAGGCGGGTGCCCTCCATCTTCAGGCAGATGGAATGCCAGGAAACGCAAATCTCCACCCGCGCATCGTTGGGGATGAAGAGCAAATGCAGCCATTCATGCAGAAAAAGCGTGCTCGGAATCAGCAATGCACACACTTCGAGACGCAGGAAAAGTTCCTGCCAGATCAACAGCAGGGGCAGTGGAATCAGGCAGGGCAACCAGAGAAGTTTGACCCGGGTGAGGGCTTTCAGCAGGTTCAGGCTTTGAGTTTTTAACATAGCACCTTTTTCATGTCCATATCATAAAACAGCAGGATCAGCCCCAGCGCACAGAAAAAGAGCCACAGCCCGTTTGCCGAGATGAAGGTATGCACCAGCCCCAGATAGAGCAGAGCGGCGTAGCCTGCCCAGTTGGAGTCCTCTGCCGTCAGCCAGAGGGTGTTGACAAACACCCCCATCAGCAGAAGAATCCAGATGCTTTGCGGAGAGACTTCGACAAAACGCAAACCCAGGAACAGAGGGACGAGCGGAAGTTGCCACAGGATGCCCAGCAGGACGCCCCACAACCGGCGGGTACAGGGTGTCCTGCGCAGTGCGCGGACAGAACCGAGGGCTTGTTCGGCGCTTCTGAAGCCCAGCAGGTTGAGAAAGGGCAAGAAGACAAACAGCACTGCTGCCGTCAGGAAAAGGGTGAAAAACAGAGGATGTTCAAAGTCGGGGTTACGGAATCCAATGTACTCGCCGGAGAGGACAAAACGCATGTCGCTTTGCCGGACAGAAACCAGCCACTGGAAGAGCAACAGTGCACCTCCGCCGATTAACAGGTAGCGGGGCTGAACCCGGAAGCCGCGCACCTGCCAGGCTTGCAACCTGCGCGTCACCCACAGGGCAAGCACTGCCAGGAACGGCATGCCGAAGAGGATCACACCGCTGGTCTGGTAAGACGGGCAGGCGCTGAATGCTGAAATCAGCGCCAGGGGCAGGAAAAGACCGCTGAGGAATGAGCCTTCTGCCAGCAGGGCTAAGAGCAAAAGGCTCAAAGTGTACTGCATGCTCAGCCACGAAAGTCCGGAGACACGAATCAGCAGGGGCAGGAACACCAGAGTCAACGCGCCAAAGGTCATCAGTGCGTTGGCTTCGCGGGCGGCGGGCAGGCGCAGATAAAATTCATTCAGGCACAGGACCTTGCGGGCGCGGAACATCCACACCCCCACGGAAGCAACGATGAGAAACGTCAGCGCATGCACTGCGGAGAGGTCGCGAATTGGGGGAAGAAAACCGGAAAGTCCCCAGCATACCGCCAGCAGAAGGGGATAAGCCGGAGAAGTCCAGAGGGCTTTGAAGAACAGCAGAGGGCGTTTCATGCCAGTCTTAAGGACGCGCAGAGGGTAAGGAAAGCCCGGCGGGGGGAATGAATCGGCTACAACCCCAGGGCTTGCCACATGGGCAGACTGCCGGTACTGCACTTGCAGTAAATTTCAAACAGGGTGATGCTCAGTTTGGTCTTGATTCCACACTCGCTGACTGGCTTTGGCGAGCAAACCACCGCCTTGCAGTATCCGCAGGCGCCGCCGTAGAGCGCCAGTGCAACTGCCGCCACCACAAGGATAATGACAATGGGACCGGCATAGTAGAAGAAGGTATTATTTTTCTTGACCGCCAGCGAATGGCTTATCCAGGCGATCATTCCCCCCAGCAAGATGCCCGGAATAAGCACCAGAGCGTTTTTCACCGCGTAGCCATTGGGCAGGGCGAGAATCCAGGGCAGGGATACTCCCTGCATGGCAAGCAAAACGCTCAGGTAAGCCACCAGCACCGTGGACATGGCAATCATCAGGATGCCATAGAGAATCAGCCATCCTTTTTTCATCAAGACACCTCCTGCACAGATGAAGGTCTTTTTGGATAAGGATTAATCGCCGGGCTTTCCTGGAAAAATTCTATAAAAAAATCCAGTATTGGATGAGAAAAAATTCACAAAGAAACTTAATTTTTAAAACCAAGACTGAGACGATCCAGTCCTGTGGGAGGGGGAAGCACAACGTAAGAAGAAAGAGCCCCGCTTTTTCCTTTCAGAAAAAGGTGGGATTGCCTTCGGGTGGAGAAATGCTTGGCGGTTTACTCAATTCCTGAATATGTGGCGCTTTTTGGAGATTGTGACTATTGTAACGAAAGTTTAATACGTTTCAGGATTTATTTATCGATATACTTAACTTAAAAGTATATCTTCTGAGGGAATTTCATGCGTAAGCAGTTTTTCCTTCCGGTTTTCCTGTGCGGGCTGATGCTTCTGTCTGCTCTGGCGTGCCGGTTTCTGCCTTTCCAGAAGTCCGATTCCCCGCTACTTTCCCCCACTCCCTCATCTGCGAACACTTTCTTCTCTGCCACAGCCCCTCGAGCGAGTAAAACTCCCCCCGTTGCCGCGTTGCCGTTAAGCCCGGAACGCTTCACCGAGACCCCCGTTCCAACTGTGGAGACTTTGCCGACACCGCAGGAAAATTTGCCGTTGCCTGCCGGTGGATGCCCCGAAAATTCCGGCAAAATCGTTTTTTCTTATGACCCGCGCGATGCCCCATCGGTCGGGTACGGCATTTACCTCATGGATTCAGACGGCTCCCACCGCCTGCGCCTTTCTGCAGAAGATGCCCTAACCGACAGCCAGCCGGCATGGTCTCCCGAACACTGCCGCATTGCCTTTGTGCGCTTTAATCATGAAGGCAGTGACGACATTTTCCTCATGAGCGCCGATGGCGGTTCTGTTCTTCAAATCACCCGCCATCCAGCCCGCGACACCTTCCCCGACTGGTCTCCCGACGGAATGCAAATTTCCTTCATCTCCGACCGCGACGGCTCCCGCAATCTCTTTGTGATGGACGTGAACGGCGAACATGTGCGCCAGTTAACCGATGCGCAGAGCCTGCCCTGAAGCGAAAAAGGCTATGTGCAGTGGCAGCAGTGGTCGCCGGACGGCGAAGAAATTGCCTTTACCTACAATGCGGGAGATGGGCAGGGAACCAGTATTTACCTCATTCGCCCCGATGGAAGCGGGTTGCGCAAACTGGCTTCTCGCGCCGCAGAGCCGGTCTGGTCTCCCGACGGCAGTCAGATTTACTTCTTTTCCAACCTGACGGGGCAGGTGGAAATCTGGCGTATCCGCCGCGATGGCAGTGGACTGCAACAGGTATCCAGCCTTTACCCGCAGGTGAATGTGGATCATTCGCTGAGGATCTCGCCCGACGGCGCTCAACTGGCGTTTTACGGGGTGGGTCCCGAGGTCGCCGAGTACGGCACAGAAATTTACGTATTGAACGTTGACGGCTCAAATTTGAGAAGTATCACTCTATCCCGAGGGCAGGAAGAGTGGCTGGACTGGTAATTTTTTTCATGCGGGGGGACGTATGAAAAACAAGAAAATCAATGGGATTCTCGGCTTGCTGGCGGCAGGAATGGCGGTTTTGTTCCTGATTCAACAAATCACCGTCCAGGCGCAGACCCAACCTAAAGTCTCTCACAACGCCTGCGTGGGCAATTGCGTGGTGGATGTCTTTTTTCTGCATTCCGAGCAGAGCGATTCGGTGGCTGAGGAAGTCTATCACCGCTGGTACGACACCTACTACACCCTGACCGACTGCGATAACAGTTGGGGAAGCAGGTTTTCCTTTCTGCTGGACGTCATTGGCGAAATTGTGGGCGCGCCGGGCGCGCCGACCCTGCAGTGCTGGCAGGGGGTGCTGGGGGTAGCCAATTCCTGCGAGCGTTCCTGCAACGAATATTTCCTGAAAGACGCCAAATATGCGCCCAACGTAAAAGTCTCCCTGCTTTCGGTAGAGCAGGGGTATGCCGAAGTTAAAGTGGATAACCACTCCAACACCGATGAACTGCCTGAGCGCGTTCCCAACGCTTACAGCCGAACCTTCCGCCTGCAGACGTACCTGCGCTATGGAGAAGGCACTCCCCTGCTGGTGAATCAACAGGATATGCCCAGTTTGAGTTTCCCCAACTGGATTGCCCGCGGGGGGTATTCGAACTGCATCAGCGCTTTTGGCGTTGAGGAACAGCGCTGTACCCTTTTGAGCGCTTTCCTCATCCCCAATGAAATCACCACCGCAGTAGAGTTTGGCAACGGCGCTTTGTACGACCTGACCGCTCAGGTTGAGGACTTATCCGAAGCCAATGGGTCATTCTCCAGCGACGGCTATGTGCGCCTGCTCAGCGATGGGGACAGCCTCACCATCCGGCAGGGCGATTTTGCCGGGGTGGCATGGATTAAGACGCACAACAAATCCAAAGATACTCACTCCCAGAAAATCATCCCCTGGGACGCCCGCAACGGCTCGGTGACCATTACCAATCACGAGTGCAACACCATCCTTTCCACTTGCTGGATTACCGGAGACCGTACTGAAGTGGATACCTATGTGATTGCCCTGCACGGTCCCGCCGAGAAGATGCTTCCAGGGTATTATCAGGTTGAAGTGGTGGCGGAGATGGAACACGACAAGAACATCGCCGACAACCGCGCCGTTTATGACTATGATGCCGTCCCCGAAAGCACTCAAACCGGCGGGAACGAAGGCACCACCCAACCCCTGAAGGTCAGCGACTTGCCGATTGTGGACTTGCCCGGCGCAGGCATCTACGACGAGCAAATTCCGGACGGTATGCCTGGGGTGATGTACCGCCTCAGCGTGCCTGCACCCCTGCAAAAACTCACCGTGAGCGTGATTCCCCAATCTGCCCATGCTTTCCAAACCTTTGTCCGCCGCGGAGAAATTCCCGTACCCGATTACCCCACCATCAACAATGATTTCGACTGCTGGATGCAAGCCAACCCCGAATTTTATGACGTGTGTCCTTACGGCAGTCTGCCCGCCGGCGAGGTGTATCTCTTCGTCAAAGGGGACGCCGGGAGCGCCTATCAGGTGAAGATTGATTGGGTATTGCGCTCGGCTACGCCCACCCTCTCGGCGCAGGCAACACCCACCCCGCAAGCCACGCCTCTGCTCACTCAAGAGGCGCTCACCCTGAGCGAAGTTGAGGACAACGGACAGCGCGCGACTGCCAACGCCTGGAATCTGCAGGCGCCGTTTACCGGTCAGGTGACCCTGTATGACACAGATTACCTTTCAATCACCCTGCCGCAGACCGGCATCTACACCTTCACCCTCACGCCCTTCAGCCCGAATCTTCAAGCCAGCCTGCGCTTGCACCGTTTTGAGATCGGCGACATCATTTACACTGCCCGCGCTCCTGCAAGAGGCAGTCCGGCAGTGTTAACCTTTGGCGGGCTGGCGGGCGAGCAGTACTATCTCTCGGTGTACGCCGGTAATCTCCGCAACAGTGACCCGGCGCAAACCTATCAGTTGGCTCTGACCCGCTTGACCCCCGACCCGGACGAACCCAACGACTCCCGCCAGCAAGCCGTTTCCTGGGACGTGAGTGCGCCTTACCAGGGATACCTCATCCGCATGTTGTACGACCGGGATTACCTGAAGGTGCAGTTTCCCCAGTCGGGCATTTACACGCTTCAGGCGGAAGACCTGGAGCAGACGCAGAGATTGACCCTCTCGCTGAGATCTCTCCGCGGGGATACCCTCCTGTCTGCGCGGGCAAACACGCGCGGCGCTCCCGCCCGTCTGACCTTCGATGCCTCTGCCGGCGAGGAATTTTTGCTTGTCCTGTCCGGCGAATACACCTTTGGTCAGCCCAATCCCTACCGGGTAAGCGTGGCGGAGATGATTCCCGACCCGCACGAACCCAACGATGAGCGTCAGCAAGCTACTTTTTGGGATGTTTCTCAGGGATCGATTCAGGGGTACATGTGGGACGGCATCCGGGGATCGGCAGATTACTATCAGATTGTGGCTCCCCCAACCCGGGAGAACAGCGCGGTTACCTTCACCCTCACCAATCCATCGCCGGAGATGACGCTCAACCTTTCGCTCATCAACGCCAGAGGCTCTACCCTGAAAACCGTCAATTCACCTAAAGGACAGGCGGTGGAACTGAGCGCCGCCCTGGAAGCCCACAAGACCTACTATCTTCGGGTGTACTCTCTCAACAACAAGAAATCGTCCGCTCCCTACACCCTCAGCGCATCCTATACACCGGAAGACTCCCAAACCGGCGCGCAGGCGGTCAGAACCATTCGCGCCACTGTTCGGACGTTATCCAGCGGGCTTGTTCCCCTGCCCTTGCCGGGGGTGGAAATCTACGCGCGGGTAGACGGCAAACCGGAGATCCTGCTCGGCAAGACCAACCGCCTGGGCAGTCTGGCGTCCAACCTGGAAGTATCCGCCGGGCAGGAAATCACCCTGCGGACGGTTAAGCCGAACATGGAGTTCACCCCAGCGCAAGACGTATGGGTGGTGGATGAGACGTCCCGCGGTCACCGCTGGACGTTTTACGGAAGCGAATCGCCGGTGGTTTACTCCACCCCCGAAGCCACACACACGCCCGCCGTCTCCACAATGACGCCTTCGCCCAAACCCCGCGAGACGCAGACACATACGCCGCGGCCTTCAGCCACGCCCCAGCCCACCTTCACCCCGGCATTGCCCAGCGCAACCCCCATGCCCGAACAGGGGCGCATCACCGGCTATCTCTGGCGGTTATTCCCCGATTCGCCCCCTGCCGGCGTGGGCGCCGGGGAAGTTTTGCTGACCATCAACGGCGTGGAGCAACCTGTTGTCAGAAGCATGATTGACGGCTCTTACACCATCCCGCTCCCTGCGTTGCAGGCAGGAGATGTCCTGCGCCTCTCCGCGCGCGGACAGGAAGACCGGTTTGAGCCTGAAGCGTACGAGTGGAAGGCAGAAGAAGGGGTGAGCGAGTGGTTTTACGAGTTTTATTCTTACTGGGGAACCATTACGCCGCCCGCGCGCGATGACCAGAATAAACTCTCCGGCAGGGTGACCGACGCGCAGGGGAGGGGGGTCCCCGGCGTTTACATCATTGTCCAGATGGGCAAATCCGACGCGCTCCAGCGCCTGGGTCCCACCGATGCGGATGGGTATTATCAGGGCTATGTGCGCCTGCCCAGTCGCATCATGGTCACCGTGTGGGTGGACCCGCCCGGCTTTGTGCCTTCGCGCCAGCAGTTTTTCCACGCCTACGCCCCCGAAGACCGCACCCTGAACTTTTTCCGGGCAGAAGGACGGTGAGCGGTTGGGAAAATGATTGGCTTTCGATTGACTTTTTCCGAAAAGGTGCTACAATGATGTTCGTAGTCGCCCGAAGTTTGCAGAGGTTGTCCGTTTGGGGGCTTGCAGTTTTCAAAAGCGATGCGTTTGCAGAGCGCCCGGTTGGTGTGATGGTTTCCGTGCAGTTCTCGGTCAGAGTTGAATTTTGACCCTCTTGCTGGCTCCACCCCGAATCTGTAGCCGAAATAACGCTTCCTTCTGAACGTTCGGGAGAGCCATTTCTTTTTGTATCAAGAGGAGTCAATCGTATGAATATCTATGTAGGAAACCTGCCGTTCTCAGCCAATGAAGACGATCTGCGCAGCGCATTTGCTGCCTACGGCACCGTCACTTCCGCCGCCGTGATCAAGGACCAGTTCTCGGGTCAGTCCCGCGGTTTCGGCTTCGTGGAAATGCCCAATCAGGCTGAGGCAGAAGCCGCCATTCAGGGGCTCAACGGTAAGGAACTCAAAGGGCGCGCCCTGCGCGTCAACGAAGCTCGTCCCCGCGAAGAGCGCCGCCCCGGCGGAGACCGCCCGCGACGCCCCGGTGGCGGAGATCGCCGCAATGACCGCCGCGGCTGGTAGTTTTTCCCCTATTTTTTGACCTGAACACAGCGGGATTTCCCCCGCTGTGTTTGCTTTTAAACCCCTCTTAACGCAACCTTAACCCAAGATATGCCGTGATGGTTTGGTGGGAAAAGGTTTTCATTATACAATAGAGGCGTTGTATCGAATTTTTCGTTCCAAGGAGGAGGAAAACATGTTCTTTTCTGGAAAGTCCCATTGGGTGCGCCTGCTGAGCCTGGTGTTGCTGGTTGCCATGCTGGCTTCCTGCACCGCCACGCCCACTGCCAAACCGGCTGAACCGGGCGCCGACAACGGCGCGCTTCAGCCGCTGGTGGACGCCGCCAAGCAGGAAGGCACGCTGACCACCATCGCCCTGCCGCACGACTGGTGCAACTACGGCGAAGCCATCGAAACCTTCAAAGCCAAGTACGGCATCAAGGTCAACGAATTGAACCCCGATGCCAGTTCCGCTGAGGAAATCGAAGCCATCAAAGCCAACAAAGAGAGCAAGGGTCCCCAAGCCCCGGATGTGATTGACGTGGGCTACGCGTTCGGTCCGCAGTTGATTGACGAGGGCTTAGCCATGCCCTACAAAGTTTCCACCTGGGACAGCATTCCCGCCAACCTGAAGAACGCCGACGGCTACTGGTACGGCGATTACTACGGCGTGATGGCGTTCGAGGTCAACAAGGACGTGGTTCAAAACGTCCCGCAGGACTGGGCTGACCTGCTCAAGCCGGAGTACAAGAATCAGGTGGCTCTGGCGGGCGATCCGCGCATCTCCGCGCAGGCGCAGATGAGCGTGTACGCCGCGGCGCTGGCAAGCGGCGGCTCGCTGGATGACGTCCAGCCCGGGCTGGAGTTCTTCAAGAAACTCAACGAAGCGGGCAACTTTGTGCCGGTGATTGCCAAGCAGTCCACCCTTGCCAAGGGCGAGACCCCCGTCGTCCTGCGCTGGGACTACAACGCCCTGGCGGACAAGAAAGCCCTGGAAGGCAACCCTGAAATCGAAGTCGTCATCCCCAAGAGCGGTGTGATTGCCGGCGTGTACATTCAAGCCATCAGCGCCTATGCCCCGCACCCCAACGCCGCCAAATTGTGGATGGAGTTCCTCTACTCTGACGAGGGTCAGTTGATCTGGCTCAAAGGCGGATGCCGCCCGGTGCGCTTCGATGACATGCTCAAACGCAATGCCATTCCGCAGGATCTGCTGGCGCAACTGCCCCCCGCAGAACTGTACGCCAAAGCGGTTTTCCCCTCCATCGAGCAGTTGAACGCCGCGCGCGCGGCGATTGCCGAGAACTGGGATAAAGTAGTCGGCGCAGACGTCAAATAAGACCCTGTACGCATGAGTCCCGCATTGCTTCGCCAATCGGGCAATGAGGGGGGGCTGGGACTGCGTCCCGCCTCCCCTTCTTCCCCTCCCCGCGCCCCAAAGCAGAGCGGGCTTTGGGCATGGGCAGGGGTTGCCCCCTTCTTCCTGTTTGCTTTGCTCTTCATGCTGTTGCCCTCGCTCTCTCTGCTGGTGGGCAGTTTCCGCGATGCGCAGGGCAACTTCACCCTGGAGAATATCCGCAGTCTCTTCACCCCCTCCATCCTCAGCGCCTATTCCATCAGCATCCGCATCAGCCTGGTGACGGCGCTGGGCGGGGCGCTGTTTGGCTTCCTGCTGGCGTATGCCGTCATTCTGGGCGGACTGCCGCGCTGGGCGCGTGATGCCTTGCTGACCTTTTCGGGGGTGGCTTCCAACTTTGCCGGTGTGCCGCTGGCGTTTGCCTTCGTGGCTACCCTCGGACGGTTGGGCATGCTCACCGTCTTCCTGAAAGCCATCGGCATTGACCTGTACGAAGCCGGCTTCAACCTGTACAGTTTCTGGGGGTTGAGTTTTACCTACATGTACTTCCAGTTCCCCCTGATGGTGCTGATCATTGCCCCGGCGCTGGAAGGGCTGAAGCGCGAGTGGCGCGAAGCCGCTGAAAACCTCGGCGCCACTGCCTGGCAGTACTGGCGCATGGTGGCACTGCCCATCCTGACCCCCTCGATTCTCGGCGCCATCATCCTGCTGTTTGGCAATGCCTTTGGTGCATACGCTACAGCGCTCTCGCTGACTGGCGGGCTGATTAATCTCATCACCATTCTCATCGGCGCGCAGATGATGGGCGACGTGCTGTACAACCCCGGTTTGGGCTATGCGCTTTCGTTCGGCATGATTGTGGTCATGGCGCTCAATATGGTGGTGTACTACTTCCTGCGCAAGCGCAGTGAGCGCTGGCTGAAACGGTAAAGGGAAAGGACGTGCCTATGCCTCAAGGACAAACCATTCCGCTCCGTCAGCGCCTGCTTTCCTGGTTCTTTCTCTTGCTGGGCGCGCTGTACTTCTTCCTGCCTCTGGTGGCTACGCTGGAGTTTTCCATGCGGGCAAAGAAAGGCGTGCTCAGTTTTCTGGCGTATGAGCGCGTTCTGCGCGACCCCAAATTCGTGCAGGCGTTCACCTTCTCGCTTGAACTGGCGCTTCTTACAGTCATCGTGGCGGTGATTCTGGTGGTGCCCACCGCCTACTGGATTCGCCTGCGCCTGCCGCAACTGCGCCCCATCGTGGAGTTCATCACCCTCATCCCCTTTGTCGTGCCTGCCATTGTGCTGGTCTTCGGGTTGATTCGCGTCTTCAGCCGCCCGCCGCTGCTGTTGACCAATTCGGAAACCGGCACGCAGATTCTGCTGATTGCCGGGTATGTGGTGCTGGTGTTGCCGTATATGTACCGCGCGGTGGATACCGGCTTGCAGGCGCTGGACATCCGCACGCTCACCGAAGCCGCCCAGAGTTTGGGGGCTGACTGGTGGACGATTATCACCCGCATCATCTTCCCCAACCTGCGCAGTGCCATTTTGAGCGGTGCGTTCCTCACCATCACCATCGTCATGGGCGAGTTGACCATGGCGTCCTTCCTGGTGGGATTGCGCGCCTTTGGCCCGTACATGTCGCAGGTGGGGCAAAACCGCGCTTACGAGGGCGCCGCGCTGGCGGTCATCAGTTTCCTGCTCACGTGGGCGTTTACCACGCTGTTCCAGTTTGTCGGCAGGCGCGCGCTGGGCGGCGATCAGACCTTTGCGGCTCGTTAAAACCTTGCATTTCAGGTGAGGATTATGGCGTATTTGAGTTTGACAGGGCTTTCCAAACGATTTGGACAAACCATTGCCGTTGAGGACTTCAACCTCGAAATCGAACGCGGGGAACTGGTCTCGTTTCTCGGACCCAGCGGGTGCGGGAAAACCACCACCCTGCGCATGATTGCCGGATTCGAGTACCCCACCACCGGTCAGATTGTGCTGGACGGGGTGGAGATTACCCACCTGCCGCCCAACCGCCGTCAGATTGGCATGGTGTTCCAGTCGTATGCCCTGTTTCCCAACCTGACCGTAGGCGAAAACATCGCCTTTGGCTTGAAGATTGCCAAACGCCCCGCCGAGGAAATCCGCCAGACGGTAGAGGAAATGCTGAATTTGATTCATTTGAGCAACTACGGCGACCGCTACCCCTACCAGTTGTCCGGTGGGCAACAGCAGAGGGTGGCTCTGGCGCGCGCGCTGGCGATCCGTCCGCGGGTGCTTTTGCTGGATGAACCCCTCTCGGCGCTGGATGCCAAAATCCGCGTGGAACTGCGCGAGGAAATCCGCCGTATTCAGCAGACGCTGGGCATCACGGCAGTGTACGTCACCCACGATCAGGAAGAAGCCCTCTCGCTGTCCGACCGCGTGGTGGTGATGAATGCCGGGCATATCGAACAAGCCGGCACGCCCTTTGAGGTGTACAACTACCCCAAAACGCGCTTTGTGGCGTCTTTCATCGGGCAGTTGAACCTGTTGCCCGTGCGGGTGAGCGATCCGGCACGCGGGGTGGTGCTGTTTAAAGACACCCCCATCCAGGTGGAGACGCCTGCGGCGCTGGCTGGGGTGAGCGAAGCCACCCTGGCACTGCGCCCCGAGGAACTCAACCTGGGCGAGGTTGTTGGGCGCAATCACCTGCGCGGAAAAGTGCTGGATGTGATGTTCCTGGGCGCGATTGTGCGCGTGCGTGTGGATTTGCAGGGGGACGAAGTCCTGGCAGACCTGTTCAACGAACGGCAGATGATTCTGCCCAAAGTGGGCGAAGAGGTGACGCTTAATTTTCCACCGCATGCCTGCTGGATTATTCAGGGGTAACCCCCACGCTTCAGCATGTACCAGCCCCCGGAGTGCGCTTCGGGGGCTTTTTTTCGCCGTGTTGCCGGGATGGCAAAACATCCCTGCAGGGGAAGATTTGCTGTTGTTGCATTATTTTTATCATTAATGATTGAAAATATCCTATAATGAAAACGTGCTGGAGGTGGACATGAGCGTACTGGAAACGCGTTTTGACCCGCTGGTGCATGGCTTTCTGTTCTTTGAGCCGTCCGAAGAAGCCCTGGAACTTCCCCTGCCTTACGGGGGCAGGTTAAGCCTGGAAAAACTGGTGCATGGACTGGCAGCCGGCATGACCTTTGCCGCGCTGGATCGTTTTCATGCCGGAGTCTTTTTTCCGCTGGATCAACCCAGCGCGGCGTTGCGCGTCTGGCTGCGCGACCGTCAGGCGGACTGTCTGACCCCGCAGACCGTGATGGAGATGCTGCAGTTGCGTCTGATGGAGCCATCTGCCCGGCGTGCCTTGCTCTGGCGGCGGGCGAGCGGTACGGTGCGGCGCCAAATGCAGCGCGGAAATCCGCTTGCCCTGGCGCTGGTCGGTGTGGAGACCTGCGACTTTGGCGTCCTGATGGCATACGAACGGCGCACGGACAGGGAACTGCGCTGGCGGGTGTACAACCCGGCGTTGCCAGATGAAACGCTCCATCTCACCGTGGAGGCGTTGGAGGAAGGCATTCGGTTGACCGCCGGGGAACGCCGTTGGGATGGCTTTCTGGTCTTGCCGTACCATCCTCAACCGGTGCCGGCTTTTCTGCAAACCCGCCCTGCGGGCTTTGCCAGGGCATCGGCTGAAGCGGTGTCTGAGCCCGCCGAAACCGGCGCTGCCTTCGAGGCGCTTGAGGCGCGCGCCGCGCTTGCCGAGCCGATGCCTGAGGGCGTTGAAGGCGCCGGGGCGCTTGCCGAACCTGCCGGGGCAGACATCCGCTTGCGCTGGCCCGTGGACAGCCGCCGCATCAACCAGTACTTCGGCGAAAACCCTGCCACGTACAAACCCTTTGGTTTGCCCGGGCATGAGGGCTTGGACCTGTATGCCCCTGACGGCGCCAATATCTACGCCGCCGCCGATGGGGTGGTGGAGATGGCAGGACATCCCTCAGGACACCCCTACGGTTTGCAGATTCGCCTGCGTCACGAAGTCAACGGCAGGGTATTCCGCACCATCTATGCGCATCTCTCCAAAATTCTGGTGCGCCAGAACGACAGCGTTAAAGCCGGGGACCTGATCGGGCTGGCAGATAACACCGGTAATTCCTTCGGCTCGCATCTGCACCTGACGCTGAAAATCGAAGGCGCCAGGACGCCCGGGTATCCTGCTGAAATTGTGGACCCCCTGCCGTATCTGGAGCAGATGGCCCCGCCCCCGCCTGCGCCGACACCGGTTGAACCTTTGCCCCCGGAGAGCGGGATAGAAGTGTTCACCACCGCGCCGCTCAACCTGCGGGAACAGCCCAACACGCAGGCAAACGTGCGCGCGGGCATCCCCGCGGGCGAACGGCTGATGACGCTGGGCGACCCGGCGCAGATTCAGGCACGTGTGGGCAAAGAGGGGCAGTGGCTGCAGGTGCGCACCGCCGGGGGGACAACGGGATGGGTGGCGGCATGGTACGTCCAGCGTGTGGATCAAACGCAACCGCCCTCGGATGTGGTGGTCTATCCGGTGGGCGCGGTCAATCTGCGCAGTGGACCCGGCACGGGGTTTGACGTGATTGCGACCCTGCAACCCACCGACGCGCTGACCGTGCTGGGCACCGGCGACCTGGCGCGGGCGAAAATCGGCAAGCAGGGGGAGTGGCTTCAGGTGCAGACCGCCCAGGGACAGCGCGGGTATGTAGCCGCCTGGCTGGTGCATCTGACCGGGCAGGCGCCCGCTCCCACCGGGCTGGTGGTGTACCCGCTGGGCGCGCTCAACGTGCGCGCCCGTCCGGCGCTGGACGCCAATGTGCTGGCGGTTGCCGTGGCAGGCGAAGCCCTGGAAGTGCTGGGCGACCGCGCCGAAGCGCAAGCCAAACTGGGCAAACAGGGCGAATGGCTGAATGTGCGCACCCCGCAGAAGTTTGTGGGCTATGTAGCGGCCTGGCTGGTGGTG
Organism: Anaerolinea thermophila UNI-1; assembly: GCF_000199675.1. GTDB lineage: Bacteria > Chloroflexota > Anaerolineae > Anaerolineales > Anaerolineaceae > Anaerolinea > Anaerolinea thermophila. The sequence goes on along the minus strand of NC_014960.1, from coordinate 3,481,243 downwards.
GCTCAGAAGCCTACCCAGCCCACTGCCCCGGAAACCCTGTTGCTCAAAGCCAGCGTGGACCTTAACCTGCGGGCTCAGCCCACCCTCAACGCCCCGCGCGTGGGGGGCATCCGCACCGGCGAGACCTTCCGCGTGCTGGAAACCGACCTCACCGCGGCGGGGGCGAAAGTGGGCAAGACCGGCGAATGGATTTATGGCGAAAATCCGCAGGGGGTGCGCGGCTGGGCGGCGGCGTGGTTTCTCATCCCCAAAGAGCCGTAAGCCCGCCCAAGCCCGCGCATTTATGGTATATTCGAAGTGACTCAGGTCGGTCGGGCGATCGCGGCTGTCGGTTCACGGCAGTCGAGGAAAGTCCGCACTCCACAGGGCACGGCGCCGGGTAACGCCCGGGGGGCCGTAAGGTTCCGGACAGGGCCACAGAAACATACCGCCCGAAAAGGGTAAGGGTGAAAAGGTGGTGTAAGAGACCACCGGCGCGGCAGTAATGTCGCGGCCAGGCAACCCCCGCCGGGAGCAAGGCCAAGCAGAGGCCGTCTCTCTTCGGAGAGTAAGGACTGCCCGTCCAAGGGTCTCGGGTGGGCTGCATGAGCGGATGGGTAACCGTCCGCCTAGAGAGATGATCGCCGCCCCCTTTGATGGGGGTACAGAATGCGGCTTACAGACCGGCCTGAGTTCTCTGAGAATGCTCCCCTTCGAAGGATAAGAAATCAGCCTTAGCGTGCGCCGTACCTCTCGAGGCGCCCCTCATCTTCACGTTTTTCCCACCCTGGCGGTGGCATCCATCCATGTCGTTGCGAGGGAGCCTCAAAGAGGCGACCGAAACAACCTCACGCGTGGCTTGCGGGGTGCACAAACGGAGAGGGAGTCCGCTGTGCGCGCTCGCCTGCGGGGATACGGTGTGATTGCCATGACACCAGAACTGTTTCGCGCCCGTGCGCCAGGCCGGGTCAAACCGTCCCCCTGGAGTGTATTATAATTGCGGTATGATTGAATTGACCGTTCCGGGTCAGGGGGTCATCCGCCTGCAACACCTGGTGCTGGACGTTAACGGCACGCTGGCGGTGGATGGACGCCTGATCGAAGGGGTGCGCCCTTTGCTCGACCAGTTGCGCGACCGGCTGGAGATTCATCTTATCACTGCCGACACGCACGGCGGGCAGGCGGCGCTTGACCGTCAACTGGGGTTGCAGGCACACCGCCTGCAAGCGGGGGGTGAAGCCGAACAAAAAGCCGCTTTTGTGCGCTCACTGGGCGCAGAGCAGGTGGTTGCCATTGGACAGGGTGCGAACGACGCCCTCATGTTGCGTGAAGCCCGCATCGGCATTTGTGTGCTTTCGCCGGAAGGCACGGCGGTTTCCACCCTGCAATCCGCCGACATCTGCACGGCTGGCATCCTTCCTGCACTGGAACTGCTGACGAAACCTTTGCGATTGGTGGCAACGTTGCGAAAATGAGCCTGCCTGCCAGTGAACCCATTCCCCTGCCCGAAGAGGAACTGCCGCCCGCCCGGCGGCGGCGCCTGCGCCGCATGGTCATCCCCGAACACCACGACGAACAGTCGGCTTTTCTGGATGATCTGGGCGAGCGCACCACCCCCGGTGCCGAGTTCTTCCTCTCCGCCTTGCTTGCCGGGCTGGTGACCGGCATTGCCCTGATGCTGGATTCGCCCGCGCTGGTGGTGCTTGCGGCCCTGCTGGCGCCCTTTATGGCGCCGGTGCTGGGGATGGGTGTGGCAGGCGTGGCAGGCTCCACGGGCTTTCTGTTGCGTTCGCTGGTCAGCGCGCTCATCGGCGGGTTGATTTTCTTCCTCACCGGCACGCTGACGGGCATCCCGGCGCGGCTCTTTGTCCTCAATGGCTGGGTGCAGTTGTCCTACCTCTTGCGCCTGGATGGGTTCAGTTTGCTGTTGCTCAGCCTGGGGACGGTGTTCTCCACCGTCCTGCTGGCGCGCTCCACCCATCAGCGTCCGCTGGTGAGCAGTGTTGCCATGGCCTATGCCCTCTTCCTGCCGCTGGGTGCGGCGGGTTACGGCCTGACCTCCGGTGTCCCTCTGCCCTGGTACAACGGCATGGTGGTTTTCCTGATCGGGCTGGCGGTTGCGGCTCTGCTGGGCGCCATTACTCTGGTGATCCTCGGTCTGCGCCCGCTCAACGGCTTGAGTTACCTCTTCACCGGCGCTTACATGACCATTGTGGTCACCGCCCTGGTGATCTGGCTGAGCGGCGGCATCCCCACCATCCAACTGCCAGAGATGACGCCCGCGCAACTGCCTCAAGCCCCTGCGCAGGTTTCCGCTGGCTCTCAACCCAGCCCCACCCCCGCCGAGCTTTCGGCAACCCCTTCCGTCAGCCCTACCGTTACCCTCACCGCTACGGCGACCCCCACGCGCACGCTCATCCCCACCAACACCCCGACGATGACCGTCACCCCTCAGCCCACGCCGGTATGGGCGCGCATCAACGTCAAGGGCAGTAACGGCGCGGTGATTCGCGCCGAGCCGGGCTATAATGCCGCCATCGTCAAGAGCCTGCTCAACGGCATTATTGTTGAGGTGCTGAGCGATGTGGCGACCGCTGACGGCGCTACCTGGGTGAAAATCCGCACTGCCGACGGTGTCGAGGGCTGGATTGTGCGCAACCTGCTGGCGACCGCCACCCCTGCTCCAGGCTGGTAACCCCATGACATCCCCGGGAAACGCTTCAATCTGACGATACCTTAAACGACTAAGGAGATTTGCTTCATGCCCATTCACTTTGGTACCGACGGCTGGCGCGCCGTCATTTCTGACACCTTCACCTTCACCAACCTGCGCATGGTTGCCCAGGCCATCGCCGATTCCATCGCCAGCGGCTCCTGGACAGACAGCCTGCCCACCGACCGCCCCATTGACCCCAAGCGCATGGTGGTGGGCTTCGATACCCGCTTCCTTTCCGACCGCTTTGCGCAGGAAGTGGCGCGCGTGCTTGCCGCCAACGATTTCACCGTTTATCTGGCGCAGGCAGACGCCCCTACGCCTGCCATTTCCTACGCGGTGTACCACCGCAACGCCATCGGCGGGGTGATGATTACCGCCTCGCACAACGCTCCGCGCTACAACGGCGTCAAACTCAAATCCTACTACGGCGGGTCTGCCCTGCCCGATCAGTGCCGCGAGGTGGAAGTTTTCCTCAACGACAACGAAGCCAAAGCCCGCGGTCCCAACCTGATGGAGTACGAACACGCCCTGGAAGAGAAGCGCATCATCCGCTTCAATCCTATCCCCGAATACTACGATCATCTGCGCCGCCTGATTGATTTTGACGTCATCGCCAGCAATCCGCCGCGCTTTGTGGTTGATTCCATGTACGGCTCGGGTCGCGGGGTGATTCGCGGCATCCTGCAGGGTACGGGGTGTGAGGTTACTGAGATTCGCGGCGAGATGAACCCCGGTTTTGGCGGCGTACACCCCGAGCCCATCGCCCGCTACCTGGGCGCGCTGGCAGGCGCCATCGGCAGTGGGGTGGGCGGCTTTGGCATTGCTACCGACGGCGATGCCGACCGCACCGGCGCCATGGACGAACACGGCAACTTTGTGGACCCGCACAAGATTATGGCACTCAGCCTGCGCTACCTGGTGGAAAAGCGCGGGATGCGCGGCGCCGTGGTGCGCACCGTCTCCACCACCCGCATGATTGACCGCCTGTGCCAGAAGTACAACCTGCCGCTCTACGAGACACCGGTGGGCTTCAACCACATTGCCGATTACATGATGAAGGATGAAGTGCTCATCGGCGGCGAGGAATCGGGGGGGATTTCCTTCAAGGGTCACATTCCCGAAGGCGACGGCATCCTGATGGGCTTGCTCATCGTCGAGATGGTGGCGGCGTACCGCACCACCCTGCGCGACCTGGTGGAGCAACTGCTGGCAGAGGTGGGACCGGCGCACTACGAGCGCACCGATTTGCGCCTGCGCCGCCCGGTGTCCAAGTCTCAGATGACCGCACGCCTGGTCAACGAAGCCCCCGCCGAGATTGGTGGCGAGCGCATCGTGGATGTCAGCACGCTGGACGGTGTCAAATACATCCTGGCGGACGATTCCTGGTTGCTCATCCGCCCTTCCGGCACCGAGCCGGTGCTGCGGGTGTACGCCGAAGGGCGTTCGCCGCAGATGGTCAAAGCCCTGCTGGGCTACGGCGAACAGGTTGCCGCCAGCGTGGTCTAAAGCCCTTCTGAAGATGGATGAGCCGTCCCGCAGTATGCCTGCGGGACGGTTGTTTTTGCGCAGGTCGGTCCGGTATTCAAGCCCGGTGGGTGAGGCTGTAGAACCGTGTCGAGAGGGGTGCTGGTTGGGAAATGTGGTACTCCTCCTTTCGTTTGCACACCCTGCCAGCTACCCGGGGGTTGCTTCAATTGCCTTTTTGAGGCTCTCTCGCAACGGCACACAAGGCGCACCGCTTGAGCGCAAAGGACGCGAAGAAGTTTTGGTCTCCCTTACGAGGGCAGGCAGCGTCCGAAGCAATCCCCCTTAAAGGCTGATGTCATGGCAGGTGTGGGGCGTATCCCCAAGAAAAAGCGGCGGCGCAACGCGCGCCGCCGCAAGCATTTCCGGCAAATCCCTCAGGAGGTTTTCTTGCGGTGCGGCGCAAAAGATACTTTGGTGGCTTCAGCCACCACCGAGGGGATAAGGATGAGCGGCAGAATTTCCACCCATTGCGCCCAGCCTAGCGGCTCGGTATCAAACACGTTGTTCAGGAACGGTACATACACCGCCCCCAGGATGAGCGCCAGCGAAGACAGCACTGCCAGGTTCATCCAGCGGTTGGTGAACACGCCGATTTTGACCAACGGGTAGTACTCGGAGCGCGCTGTGTAGGCTCGCAGAAGTTCGGAGACGCTCAGGGTGACAAACGCCATGGTCTCGGCGTAATGCACGTGTTGCGGGTCGGTAGAGCCAATCCAGAACGCCAGCAGGGTGGTAGCGGTGATGGCAAGGGTCTGGAAAACGATGCCCTGAAGCATAAAGCGGTTGATGATGGGTTCTTTGGGCGGGCGCGGGGGCTGATGCATGATATCCGGATCGCCCTTTTCGGTGCCCAGCGCCAGCGCCGGCGCGCCATCGGTGACCAGGTTGAGCCACAGCAACTGCAGGGCCGTCAGCGGCGAGCGCCCCATGAAGAGCGTGGAAAGGAAGATGATGGCAATCTCCGCCAGGTTGCAGGAAAGCAGGTAGTACACAAACTTGCGGATGTTGCTGTAAATGATGCGCCCCTGCTCAATTGCCGCCACGATGCTGGCGTAGTTGTCGTCGGTCAGCACCATGTCGGCGGTTTCTTTGGCAACGTCGGTGCCGGTGATGCCCATGGAGACGCCGATATCGGCGCGCTTGATGGCGGGGGCGTCATTGACGCCGTCGCCGGTCATGGCAACCACCTCGCCGTTGGCGCGCAGGGCGTCCACAATGCGCATTTTATGTTCCGGCGAGACGCGGGCGAAGACATCGGTGCGCTCCACCTCACGGATGAGGGTCTGGTCGTCCATCTCGTTCAACTGCGCGCCGGTCAGCACCTGATGCCCCGGGCGGAGCAGATGGATGCTCTCGGCGATGGCGCGGGCGGTGTTGGGGTAATCGCCGGTAATCATGATGGTGCGGATGCCCGCGGTGCGGGCTTTTTCCAGGGCGGGCTGAACTTCGGGACGGGCGGGGTCAATCATGCCGATCAGTCCGACGAAAATCAGGTCTTTCTCCAGTTCTTCGCTTTCGATTTCTTCGGGTAGAACCGGCACCAGGCGGTATGCCAGCCCCAGCACGCGCAGGGCATCGTACGTCATGGCGTCGTTGGCGGCAAGGATTTGCGCGCGCATGGCGTCATCCAGCGGTGCAGGGGTGTCATCACTGCGCTGGTAGTGGGTGCACAGGTTGAGGACGATATCCGGCGCGCCCTTGACGGCAATGGCGTACCAGTGGCGTTTCTCGTGGTTGTAGATGGGCGAACTGTCTTCGGGGATGACCTCTTCGATTTCGTGGATGGTGACCATGCGCTTGCGGGACGAGTCGAAGGGCACTTCCTGCTCGCGCGGGTAGGTGTGGGTCAGTTCCTTCTGCAGAATACCCGCCTTGGCGGCGGCAACCAGCAGTGCGCCCTCGGTGGGGTCGCCGATGATGCGGTAGGCAGACTTGCCGTTCTCGCCAATTTGCTCCAGCATGGCATCGTTATTGAGCACGCCCACCCACAGTGCAGTAGTCACTGCGGGGTAATCCTTCAAATTCACCGGCTGACTGTTGAGGCGGAACTCGCCCTCGGGGTTGTAGCCTTGTCCGGTAATCTCGAAGGTCTTGCCGTCCACCCACAGGCGGGTGGCGGTCATGGCGTTTTGCGTGAGGGTGCCGGTCTTATCCGAGCAGATAACGGTAGCGGAGCCTAACGTTTCCACCGAAGCCAGTTTGCGGATGAGGGCATGGCGGCGCACCATCTCGCGCATGCCCAGCGCCAAACTGATGGTGACAATGGCGGGCAAGCCTTCCGGCACGGCGGCAATGGCCAGGCTGACGGCAATCATGAACAAATCCACCACCTGCTGAATTTGGAAGCCATCGGTGCCGAGCATGCGCACCAGACCGACCACGAAGACCAGCGCGCACACCGCCAGCGCGCCCCAGCCCAGGGTTTTGCCCAGTTCATCCAGGCGGCGCTGGAGCGGGGTTTGCTCTTCTTCCATGCTCTGGAGCATGTCGGCAATCATGCCCAGTTGGGTGCGCATGCCGGTGGCAACCACCACGCCGCGCCCGCGCCCGTAAGAAACCACCGTGCCCATGTAAGCGGTGTTCTTGCGGTCACCGATGGGAGCGTCCTGCGCCATCAGCACGGCGGCGCTCTTCTGCACCGGCACCGATTCGCCCGTGAGGGCGGCTTCTTCTACCCGTAAGTTAACGGCTTCCAGCAGGCGTACATCGGCGGGGACGTAGTTACCCGCTTCCAGGAAGACGATGTCGCCCGGCACCAGTTCGCGCGCCGGGATAGAGAGGCGTTTGCCGTCGCGCAGAACCTGCGCTTCGGGCGCCGCCATTTTCTTCAGCGCCGCCAGGGCTTCCTGTGCGCGGCTTTCCTGCACCACCCCCAGCACGGCGTTCAGCACCACAATGGCAAGGATAGCGCCGGCTTCCACCCATTCCCCCAGCACGGCGGAGATGCCCGCCGCCACAATGAGCAGAATAACCACAAAACTGTTCAGTTGGGCGATGAGCAGTTGCAGGAAGGTCGGGCGGGGTTTTTCCGCCAGTTCGTTAGCGCCGTATTGTGCCAGGCGGCGCGCGGCTTCCTCACTGCTCAAGCCGCTGTGTTCGGCAGTGTTGAGCTTTTGCAGAGTTTCGTTGGGAGAAAGCGCATGCCAGACGAAGGCAATCTCTTCCGGCATGGCTGGACGAGAGGATGGGGTTGCCATGGAAGTTCTCCTGTAAGAAGAAATCGCGCCTGTCTGTTACCATCCAGACAACGCTGAAGATTATAACCCCAAACAGGAAAAATCTCTTCGCCCGAGTTAACCGTTCAGGGCTGCGTGCAGAATGGCTTTGAGGTTGTTAAGGGGCAGGATGAGGAAGATGAGGATGTGAATGTGAAAGTTGATCTCGCCCACGGTGAGGGCGCTTTTCATGGCAACCGCATAGATGTTGGGGTCTGCCGGGCTGGTGAGGTTTTCGGCAATGGCGTGTCCGCGCAGGTTGTAGTACACGCGCGGCAGGTTGAAGTGCATGCGCCGTCCGGTTTGCTTGCCCAGCATGGCTACACAGGAATTGAGGATGATGTTGCCCACCTCGTAGAGGATGGACTGCTCGTTGACGTCGCGGGAAGCGCTTTCCAGGGCTTCACCGCCCAGCAGTTGCACCAGATGACTGCAGGACTGGTAGTCCATCATCACCATGGAAGTACCGGTCAAGCCGCCGCTGAAACGCTGTTCCACCGCCGAACCGACGACGCCCAGTTCTTCATCCAGAAAATCAAAGATGCCCTGGCGATCCAGCGCGGCAACCTCAATCAGCGACATTTCAATGCGTTTCCCCAGAATCCCCGAAAGCGTGCCAGCGGCGCGCCCGCTGGCGATGTTCATCATTTCCTGCAGGACGTCCTGTTCAGCGGGGGAGAGCAAATTGTCCGCCTTCATGGTCGTAGTGCCCGATTATAAAAGCGAAGAGACGGTGTTCACCAGCACGTCGGGGGAGACGGGTTTGTTCAGGAAGGCGTCCGCGCCGGCTTGAATCAGTTCTTTGCGGGTTTCGTCCTGAATATTGGCGGTGATGACAATCACTTTCAACGAGGGTTGCATGGCTTTCAGGTGACCGATGAGTTCCAGCCCTTCCATGCCCGGCATGAGCAAATCCATGGTCACCAGGTTGGGCTGGCAGGTGGGCAGTTGTTCCAGGGCATCCATGCCGCTGGAGGCTTCGCACACCACATGCCCGGCTTTTTCCAGCGCGCGTTTGAGCAGGGTGCGCGCGTAGGATGAGTCGTCCACAATCAGGATTTTCGCCATTTCTTCCCTCCCTCAAAACTGAACATTTTCCTCCAGCATCTCCAGAAAGCGCTGTCCCAAATCGGGGTCAAACTGCGTTCCCAGGTTTTCGCGGATGATTTGCATGGCGCGTTCGCGGGGCAAGCCCTTGCGGTAGGGGCGGTCGCTGGTCATGGCATCGTAAGCGTCCACCAGCGCCAGGAAACGCCCTTCGATGGGAATTTCCTCCCCTTTAAGCCCATGCGGATAGCCCTTTCCATCCCAGCGTTCGTGATGGTAGAGGATGTAAGGCGCGGCGGGCGCCAGGTGATGAACTCCTTGAAGGATGCGTGCCCCCGAGGCAGGATGCCGCTTCATCACTTCCATTTCTTCGGCGGTAAGGGGTGCTGGTTTGTTCAGGATCTGTTCCGGTACAATTATTTTACCAATATCATGCAAAAGTGCGCCAATCTCCAGGATCATCTTTAATTCCGGCGACCAGCCCAGGTAATCGGAAAACTCCAGCGCCAGCGAGCGCACGCGGTCCACATGCCCGCTGGTGGTGACATCGCGTTCCTCAATGGCAGACGCCAGCATAATGACGGTTTGCAGGTGGGCTTCGCGGGTGGAGAAGAGCGAGATCTGCTCGCGGCGGCGCAGACGGGCTTCAACCGCAGTAAGCAGTTCATCGGCGCTGAAGGGCTTGAAGAGGTAATCGTCGGCGCCCAGACGGCGGGCGTTGGAGGTGTCGTAGCGCTCGGTGCGGGCGCTGAGGAAGATGAACGGGACGAGCATGCCCGCTTCCATCTGGCGCACGGCTTCCAGCAGTTGAAAGCCGTCCATCACCGGCATCATGATGTCGGAGAGAATCAGGTCGGGATGTGCCTGCCGAAAGGCTTGCAGGGCTTCCTCGCCGTTGGCGGCAGTGATGACGTGATACCCGGCGTCGCTCAGGATGTCGCGCACTACCTCGAGCAGAGAACCATCATCCTCAACGAGCAGAATCCGGGTGGGGCGTTCAGGGCTGAGCATGCTCATTCTCACCTCCGTGCAGGGCAATCTCGTAGCGGTCGCGCCCGTTTTGTTTGGCGCGGTAGAGGGCTTCATCGGCACATTTGAGCAGAGAGCCAAGGTCACGGGCATGCTGTGGGAAACAGGCAATGCCGATGGACAGCGAAAGCGGAATGGCGTGAGGTTCGGGAATTCCGGCATTCTTCTCGCGCACCCGCCGGAGCAGGCGTTCTGCCACCCGCAGGGCGCTGTCCTGCGTGGTCTCGGGCAGGAGCAGGATGAACTCGTCACCGCCGTAGCGCGCCAGGGTGTCGAATTCGCGCAGGGAGCGCCTGAAGGTCTGCGCCAGTTCGGCAAGCAGTTGATCGCCGGCCTGATGCCCGAAGGTGTCGTTGTATTCCTTGAAGTGGTCCAGGTCCATCATCAACAGGGCGCAGGGGCGCAGGTAGCGGGCGGAACGCTCCAGTTCGGCGGCGGCAATTTCAAAGAACTTGCGGCGGTTATAGATGCCTGTCAGGCTGTCAAGTTCGGCAAGGATTTGCTGTTCGCGGAAGGACAGGGCGTTCGCCAGCGCCAGGCTCATCTGCGCGCCGATGACTTCCAGCAGTTCTTTTTCCTCTGCCGTAAATTTGCGCGCCAGGTCGCGGGTGAACAGGAAAATTGCGCCCAGCACCTCGCCTTTGACGTACAGGGCGGTGAACAGCACGCCCTCAAACCCTTCCTGCTGGTAGATGCGCCAGTGGGTGGTCTTGTTCGGGGTGCTTAGATTATACACTGCGCCAGTAGCTCCAAAAGATTGAATAACTTCCTGCGCCCGAGCGGATGTAAGGGTGTAGGTCTGGCGGTGTTGTTCGCTGATGCCGTATCCCGCCAGCAGGCGGTATGCCTCATCACGGGGATGTTTACCCAGCACGGTCACGGCATCCACGCGGAAAATCTCTGCCAGTTTTTGCACCGCCTGCCCGAGAATGGCTTCGTAGTTGAGGTTCTGATTGAGCAGAAAAGCAAACTGCACCAGCAGTTCCAGACGGCGGTTGGTTTCCTGCAGGCGGCGGGCGGTGAGGGTGTAATCGGTAATATCGTGGGTGCTGAAGATGATGCCGTTGATTTGCCCGCCGGCATCGTAGAGCGGGTTTGCCTGAAGTGCCAGCCAGCGCTCCTTCCAGGGTGCATGGCAGGGGATTTCCTCGCGGTAGCCTTTCATCGTCCCGTCCAGCAGGTTGCGGCAGATGCGCTCCCATTTCGTACGCTCGGCGCCTTGAAAGGCATCCAGCAGAGAACGTCCCTGCAACAGGTGCGAGAGCCAGCGTTCGCCGCCGTTTTGCAGGGCAAAGGCATCCCAGGCGGCGTTGGCGTTGACCAGTTTCAAATCGCGGTCCACGGTGTAAATTACATCGCCGGTCTGATCCATGACGGCGCGGTAGTAGGTTTGCCAGCGCTGGACTTCGCCATGAATGCGGGCGTTATGCAGGGCGGTGGCGGCGGCGCCGCCGATGAGTTCCAGCAGGTCGAGGTCCTGACGGCTGAAGGCGTGCAGGCGCTCGCTTTCCACATCCAGCACGCCGATGCACTCGCCCGAGACCATCAGCGGCACCGCCATCTCCGAGCGGGTGGTGGGGATGAGGTTGTAGTAGCGGGGGTCCTGAGATACGTCGTGCACCAGCGCCGGGCGGGCATGCGCGGCTACCCAGCCGGAGATGCCCTCGCCTACCCGCACTACCACCTCGCCTTTGGCGAAGGTTTCCTTCTCCACGCCATCGGATGCCACCAGTACCAGCGTGTTCTCCTGGCGCAAGAGCAGGGTGACAAAGGTGGCTTCGAAGAAACGGCGCACTTCCTGAACGATAATGCGCAGGCAGGCTTCGAAATCCAGCGTGCGCAGAGAGGTTTCAATTTGTTGCAGGGTTTTCAGTTTGGCAATTTCACGCTTGAGGTCGTGTTCGCTGAGCAGGCGTTCGCTGGCATCCTGAATGAGAATCAGCACGCCGCTGACGGCATCGCGGTCGTAGAGGGGTAAGAGGGTTACCGAGTGCGGCAGAGGCGCGCCGGACTGGCTCAACAGACGAAACACCACAGGGTGGAAGCGGGTGGACAGGGTTTGGGGCGTGCCGTTTTGCAGGGTGTCCTGGAAGCGCGGCAGGACATACTCTTCGGCGCTGGCATCCAGCAGATGGAGCAGAGGGGCGCCTTCCAATTCGCGGTCTTTTTCGGCAAGATGCTCCCTCACCCAGCCGTTCAGGTGGACGATCTGCAGGGCGCGGTCGGTGAGGATGATGCCAAAAGGCACCCGCTCGCAGAACGAGAGGAAGATTTGCGCCAGATCGCTCTCAAAGGGCCAGGGTTTCATCAACACCATCGCGTTTAATGCTCATCCTTCCAGACCGGCAACCAGACGATTGCCTTTGTGCCTTTGCCCACTTCGCTTTCAATGTGGATTTTGCCGTTCAGGCGCTCCACCATTTCCTTGACAATTGCCAGTCCCAGGCCGGTGCCGGGCACCTGCAGTTTCCTGCCGGCACTGCCGCGGAAGAAGCGCTCAAAGAGGTGGGGCATTTCTTCCGGCGGGATGCCCACGCCTTCATCCTCGATGGTCAGGCGCAGGAAGCCCGCTTCCTGCGGGTCGTGCCGCACGCTGATAAAGATGTTCCTGCCTGCCGGGGTGTAGTTGATGGCGTTGGTGAGCAGGTTGGTGACAATTTGCATGACAAAGCGTTCATCGCCTGCTACCGGCGGCAGGTGTTTATCCTGCTGGAAGTGCAGGGTCAAGCCACGGCTGTGTGCCAGCATGCGCCGGTCTTCGACAATCTGCTGGACAAAGGGCGCCAGCGGCAGGGCGGAAATCTGGATGCGGGTTTTGCCCAGGTCCAGCCGCGAGATGGTCAGCAGGTCTTCCACCATGGCTTCCAGGCGGGCGGTTTCGCGTTGCAGTGCCGCCAGGTAGCGCGCCGAGCGCTCCGCGCTGGCAGTGGGCAGTTGTTCGGCGTAGAGTTTGATGCTGGTGAGCGGGGTGCGCAGTTCGTGGCTGACGTTGGAGACAAACTGCGACTTCAGGCGGTCCAGTTCCTTCAGACGGGTGATGTCCTGCAATGTGCCGACATGCTTGATGACGTTGCCGTCCTCGTCATGGACGGGGGTGAGGGTGAGGATGGCGTCGAAGGGCGCGCCGTTACGCCGCCAGCCGTGGATTTCCTTCTCCCAGCGGGTGGAGAGAATTTCGCGGTTCTGGTAGGTCTTAAACAGGTTGCCCTCGTTCTCGTCCAGCCAGCGCCAGGGCGAGCCTACCTGCAACTCCACCAGCGAATAGCCGGTGATGCTTTCAAAGGCGGGGTTGCAGTACAGGAAAGCGCCCTGCGGGTCGAGGACGAAAATGCCCTCTCCGGCGGCATCCAGCACCGCCTGGGTGCGCTCTTTTTCGGCGCGCAGTTGAGCGGTGCGCTCTTCCACCATCTCCGCCAGTTCTTCAGCATGGCGTTGCAGGCGCTGGTTGAGCATGCCGCGGTGCAGGGCAATGGCGGCTTGATTGGCAACGCCCTGAATGAGGGTGAGTTTGTCATCCTCGGCAAAGAAGTTGGGCTGGCGGCTTCCCCACACCAGCAAGCCGATGGGGTCTTCGCCCACCAGCAGGGGGGCAATCACCATCGTTTCCAGCCCTTTGTTTTGCAAGAGGGTGTTGGGAGTATCCCCGCGGTTGACAATTTGAATCTTTTTCTCTTCCAGCACCTGTGACAAAATGGGATTGTGACTAACCGGCATGGAAATCCCCGGCTGAAGAATCACATTGCCTGCTTTCCAGACAGGCGGATGCCCCGCCAGCAGGGTAAAGATGTTTTGGGAGATGGAAAACAGCCACACCACATCCGTCTCCAGCACACTTTGCGCGCTGACGAGAATCTCGGCTTGCACGGTGGGCAGGTCCAGCGCGGTGGCTAACTGGGTGGAGACGTTCAGGAGCATGGCGCGCTGTTGGGAGAGGTGCACGGTCTGATCGTAGAGCAGGATGTTCTCCAGGGCGGCGCCAATGCGGCTGAAGAAGGTGTGCAACAGGGTCATGGTCTCTTCATCGGCGGGGATGGCGTCCACGTCCACCATGCCCACCACGCGGTTGCCGGAGATGAGCGGGAAGCAGTAAATCTGTTCGCCGGTGTAGCCGGGGATGAACACCACCCGCGGGTCGTTCTTCACGTCGGGGATGAAGACGGCGCGGCGCGTGCGGTACACGGTGCTGAACAGCCCGGTATGCACGCTGAGCGGTTTTTCCTGCAGGGATTTTTCCACTGCTCTGGAAACCCCGCGCAACGCCAGCGGGCGCAGGGCGCCCTCATTTTCCACCAGATAGACCCCGCCTTTGTGGGCGTTCAGCATGGCAAAACATACGTCCAGCACCACCTCGGCAACCGTCTTGAGGCTGGGGCTGAAGGTGAGGCGCTGGCTGGCTTGATTGATAAGGTCCAGGCGGCGAGCGGCGCGCTCGCTTGCCTGGAAGCGCAGGGCGTTGCTCCAGGCAACCCCCAACTGCGCGGCAATGGCTTCCACAAGGTCCTGGTCGGTGAGGGAAAATGCTTCTTCCTGGGGCGACTCAACCAGCAGGGCGCCGCGCACTTCCTCGCCTACTACCACCGGCGCGCAAATCTCCGAGCCGGGGTTGAAGCCGTTCCAGGGCTGGTAGTGCGGATCGGTGCGGCACTGGTTGCACAGGTAGGTTTTGCCGGTGCGCAACACCACCCCGACGATGCCCTTGTCTGCCGGGTAGCGTTTGCCGGGCTGTTCCGGGGATGGAGCGAGGCTGTGCACGCTTTCCAGGAGCAGTTCTCCGGATTGGGAGTCCAGCGAGAAGAAGGCAGACAACGGATAGCCCAGTTCGTCCACCAGGCTTTCCACGGTGGTCTGGAAAGCCCGCTGGGGGTCCAGGCAGGCGGCAAGGCGCTGGCTGATGCGGTTGACCTGCGCCAGTTGCCGGACGTGCTGGAGGGTCTGGGTTTGCCAGCGCAGGCGTTCGATGGCGCCTGCGCCCATGCGCGCCAGGGTCTGCCCCAGTTCGCTGTCGGCGGCGCGGTAGCGCGCCGGCGGGGTGGAAACCAGCAGGAAAATCCCGGCGACTTCTCCCTGCACGACAACCGGAAGGCACACCGCCGAGGGAGCCGGCAGGCCTGCGTGCCGGAGAGTCTCTTTCAGGGCTGGCTCGGCGCCGGGAGCGGCGTAAAGGTCAAAGACCAGCAGGGCGTTGCGCAGGTGATACACCTGGGCGCACAGGGAGTCTTCAAGAGGCAAGAGCATACCGGCGCAGGACTGCAACGCGCCCAGCCCGAAATGGGCGCGCAGTCCCAGGGGGTCTTTTTGCGGAATTAACAAGAGCCCGCCGCTGGCGTTGAGGGCCTGGGCGCTGTGTTCCAGCACCAGCGGCAGGACTTCTTCGGGAGAGGTGATTTTTTGCAGGGCGGCAGAGAGGCGGTTGAGGGCGCTCAGTTCTGTCATGCGCCGCCGTTCGGCGCGGCGCACAGCGCGGGTATGCAGGGTATGGGCAATGGTACCTGCCAGGGCTTGCAGGCGCTGACGGGCTTCGCCCAGGAAACTGGCGGCACGGGTGCTTTCCAGGTATAAAACGCCCTGAACATGTCCCTCGGCGCTCAGCGGCAGTGCCACGGCGGCTTGCGTCTGCGGGTGGAAGGGGCGGTAGCCGGGGGTGGCAAAGGCGTTGAGGATGTGCAAAGGCGCACCCTGCTGAAAGACTTCCTGCACCAGCAGGGGCGGCTCCGGCGGAAGCACAGTGGCTTGACTGTCGGGGCTGGCAGATGCCGCAGGACTGAGTTGCTCACCCTCGTAGAGGTACAGATGCACCAGCACGGCATCGCTGACCGTCAGGGCTTGCTGGACAATGGTCTGCTCCAGTGCGCCGGTTTCCTCGTCCAGCAGGGCACTGCGGATGTCGTTCTGGGCTTGCAGGAGGCGGATGGTCTGGCGCAGTTCTTCTTCCACCGCGGCGCGGTCGCTGACGTCCTGCACGGTCATAATCACCCCGACCACTTCCTCGCCTTTGAAGAGCGGGTACACCTGCCCGCTCTGCATCACCGCCGCGCCATTTGCCGCCGGAAGGATGTTGCGGTGCAGGGTGTGGGAAAGGAAGAAAGGCGCACCGGTCTCCAGGACATGGTGAACGGCGACATCCACGCCGCGGGTGCGCAGTTCGGGGAAAAGGTCAAAGAGGTTGCGCCCCAGCACGTCCTCTTCAGTCTTGCCGGTGAGGTGCGCCAGGGGTTCGCTCCACTGGGTGATGGTCAGGTCGGGGGAAAGGGTCAGAAATCCAATCATGGCGGTTTACCCGGCACTTTCGGGAGCGGGGTTCAGCGCGGCGCTGAGGCGCTCCAGCGATTCCAGTCCCATAATCATCACCACATAGCCGCTGACACTGCCATCGCTGGTCTCAAAGTAGGTTTTCACCACCAGGGTATAGCGAATCTCATTGCCGCCGATGTTGAGCGTTTGTAACATCTCATGGACGGCTTCGATGTTGAGGCGCGGCACGGCAAAGAAAATCTTCACCTTGAGCAGGTTGCCCAGGGTGCCGACAAAGGCATTCAGCAGGATGTTGCCGATTTCGGTCAGGGCTTCGCGGTCGGAGGAAGTCAGCGGGCGGGGGATGGGCGGTTCGCCGGTGAGCAGGTTGACCAGAATGGAGGCGCTGTCGTAATCCAGCAGGAGGATGGCATCGCCGTTGAGCGCGCCGCTGAAAATCTGGTGCACCGAGGTCACTTCCGGACTGAGGAAGTTGAGTTGATGGGGCAGGTCTTCCAGCGGGTAGAGGGCGATCTCCGGTGCGCGCAGTACAATGCGCTGATGTACCAGCGCCGAGAGCGAAGCGGCGGCACGTCCAAAGCCGATGTTGACCATCTCGGTCAGGGTGTCCATCTGTTCGGGGGATAAGTGCATTTACGCCTCTCTTTCTAACACTTCGGAAACTGCTGTGCGCAGGTGCTCCGGCGCAATGGGCTTGGCAAGGAAGCGCGCCGCGCCCAGGCGCAGGGCTTCCTGCTGGCTGAATTCCTGCACGTCTGCCGAGCAGACGATGACCCTTGCCGCAGGCTCAATGGCTTTCAACTGTGCCAGCATCTCCAGTCCGTTCATGCCGGGCATGGTCAGGTCGAGGATGACCAGTTCGGGTTTTTCCAGAAAGTACAGTTCCAGCCCGCTTAGCGCATCGGCGGCTTCGAGGTACTGGTAGCCCTCTCCCAGGGCTTGTTTGAGGGTACTGCGGGCGTAACGCGAGTCGTCAATCAGCAGGATTCGGGTCATGCTGTTCTGGAGCGCTCCCTTTCTAAATCATTTTCAAAATGGCTTCTGCCATGCCCTGCAAAGGCACGGAGAAATCTGCCAGACCGGCTTCCACCACCGAACGCGGCATGCCGTACACCACGCAGGATTCCCGGGCTTCGGCAATGACCGTGCCACCCTGAGATTTAATCCAGGCGGCGCCGGAGGTGCCGTCGTTGCCCATGCCGGTCATGACGATGCCCAGCAGGCGGCTGCCGTACACCTCTGCCGCCGATTTAAAGAGCACGTCCACCGAGGGGCGGTGCGGGGTATCCAGCGGGCGCAGGCTGAGCGCCGCCACCACGCGGCTCTCGGGGGTGCGCCGCAGGGTGAGGTGCTGTCCGGCGGGC
This sequence comes from Anaerolinea thermophila UNI-1, assembly GCF_000199675.1. Taxonomy (GTDB): domain Bacteria; phylum Chloroflexota; class Anaerolineae; order Anaerolineales; family Anaerolineaceae; genus Anaerolinea; species Anaerolinea thermophila. The sequence continues at coordinate 3,464,114 of NC_014960.1, read as the reverse complement.
GCGAGGAGGACCCTGCCGGGGCGCATCTCGTCGCCCTCAGCGGCTTCGAGCACTTCCAGGCGGCTGATTTCGTTCAGGCGGGCGGCAAACAGGGCGGTGTAACCCGGGGGCATGTGCAGAACCACCGCCATTGGCACGGGCAGATCACCGGGCAGGGCGGGAATCAACTGCGCCAGGGCTTGCGGTCCGCCGGTAGAGATGCCCAGCACCACCGCATCCACTTTACCGGCGCGCTCGGCAGGGGCGGCAATGGGCGCGGCAGGGATGCTGATGGAAGTGGAAATACGGGCAGGTTCGATGTTCGCCGCCGTCTTGACTTTGGCAATCAGGTCTTCCTGGATCTCATACACCCGCTCCGAAGCCAGGGCGGTGGGTTTCTGGACAAAGTCCACCGCGCCGTTCTCCATGGCTTGCACCACCAGTTCGCCGTTTTCGCTGGCAATGCTCACCACGATGATGGGCAGGACGCGGCGCCTCATCTGCTCTTTCAGGAATCCAATACCATCCAGTTCGGGCATGATCAGGTCGAGGGTGACCACATCGGGCTGGAGGGCTTGCACCTTTTCCAGCGCGTCTCTGCCGTTGCGGGCGGTACCCACCACCTGAATCAGCGGGTCGCGGGAGAGCATCTCGCTGACCACTTTACGGATGTATGCCGAGTCATCCACAACCAATACGCGAATGGGTCTGGTGTTCATCTTTCTCTAGGTTTCCTCTTTTTCCTGTTTGACGTACACAAAAGCGCGGTGCAGTTCGCGCAGTTCAAAGCGCGTTGGAATGCGCAGAAGGCTTTCGGCGGCGCCGAGGAAGAGATACCCAGGGTTGCGCAGGGCTTCGTAAAAGTGTTGTGCGGTGCGGGTGATGGAGGGAATATCAAAGTAAATGAAGACGTTGCGGCAGAAGATGAAATCAAAGTCCTGCATGCCCTGCATGCCTGCTTCGTCCATCAAATTGAGGTATTTAAATTGTACCTTTTTCAGAAACTTTTCGTGTATTTGAAAGTGCTGGCTTTGCACTTCTGTAAAGTATTTTTCCCGCAGGTGGGCGGGAAGCACGCGAAACGAGCGCATGCCGTACACGCCGCGGCGGGCGATATTCAGGGAGGTTTCGTCAAAGTCGGTGCCGATGATTTCCAGGCGTTCCCAGTCCACCGCGCCGTTTTCACTGAGCGCCATCGCCAGCGAGTAGGGTTCTTCGCCGGAAGCGCAGGCGGCATGCCACACCCGCACCGTGCGCCCGGGCGCTTCTGCCTGCAAAGCGGGGATGAGGTAGTTGGCGGCGGCAAGGATTTGGTCCACCTCGCGCCAGAAGTAGGTTTCGCGCACTGCCAGGGCGCTCTGTACCCGCTTCCACAAGGTCTCGTTGCCCCCGTTGTACTTGAGCAGGTAGTACAGGTCAAAGAACGAGTCCATGCCCTCTTCCACCAGCAGGGGGTAGAGACGGTCCTGCAGGATGGAACGCTTGTCGGGGGGATACTCCAGCCCTAGATGCTGGCGAATCAACTCGCTCAGCAGGGCGAAGAGGTCCTCCGGAAGGGTAATGGTTTCACCCAGCAATGACGCCATGCCTGTCCTCCCTTAAGCCAGGGGTTGCAGGAAACGGTTCATCAGACGGCGCAGGGCGGGGTTGAGTTCCACGCGCGCCATCTGACGCAGGATGGGGATGGCGCGTTCACTACCCAAATCCAGAAGTGCCAGCGTGCTGGCAAGGCGCACCTCGGCGTGCGGGTGCTGAACGAAGCGGATGAGCGTTTCGATGGCGGGGAGTGTGTGCAGGCGGTGGCACACCTCCACCAGAGCCAGACGCACTGCCAGCGGCAGGATGGGCGAGTAGAGGGTGCGCTCCAGCAGGGGCAAACTGTTGTCGCCCATGCGCACCAGGGCGCGGATGGCACTTTCACGGGTTTCAAAGGGGTTGAGGAAGTCCATCAGTATCAGAGCGGCGCGCTCGTCGCCGGTGGCAGAGAGGGCTTGCAGGGCGTCTTCGCGCGTTTCGGGATGGTGCGCCAGTTCGCTCAGGCGGTCGATGGCCGCCTCGTCATCAAAGTGCCCCAGGGCGTGAATGGCTTCGCGGCGGATTTCGGGGTGGGTGGAACGGCTTGCCTGAATCAACAGTGGCACTGCCGCGGCATCTTCCTGTTCGCCCAGCAGGCGCACTGCCCGCAGGACGACATCGGGTTCGGGGTCGTCCAGGCGCGGACGCAGGATGTCTGCCAGCGGGCGGTTCAGGTAGGCGCCCAGGGCTTCCACAGCAAAGGCGCGCACGGCGGGGTGTTCGTCGCTGGTGAGGTGGACGAAGTCCTCAAAGGCAATCGGCGAGCGCAGGGCGGCAAGCGAACGGCAGGCAACCAGGCGGATGCGCGGGTCGGGGTGGTGAATCTCTTCCCGCAGGATGGAGAGCGCCAGGGCGGCGGGGGCATGCGCCAGCGCCCTCAGCGCCGCCTGACGCAGAGCGAAGCGCGGCGAACGGGTGCATTCCAGCAGCAGTTGGGTGGCGCGCTCGTCTTCAAAGTAGGGCAAACTTTCCACAATGGCGCGCTGAACCACATCGGTTTCTTCGGCAAAGCGCGCCAGCAGGGCTTCCAGGGCATCGAGATCGCCAAAGTAGCCCAGGGTTCGCACCGCCGATTCGCGCATCCAGGGGTCTTCGCTCTCCAGCAGGGGCAAAACCAGGCGGGTGTGTTCGGGATGTCCCAGTGAATTGATGGCGGCAATGATGTTCTGACGCACCGCAGGCGAAGGATGCCCCAAACGCTGAATCAGCGCGGGGAAGGCACTCAGGTCGCCAATCTTTGCCAGCACCGCCGCCGCCAGCGAGATGATGCGCTCGTCTTCCTCGTCCAGCAGGGCAATCAGCGCGGGGACGGCTTGTTTGCTGGCGGCTTGCCCCAGGGCGTGCAGTCCCAGGATGCACACTTCGGGATCGGGATGGCGCAGGGTGGAGAGCAGGTAAGGCGCGGCGGGCTTGCCGCCCATGCGCAGGGCTTCAATGGCTACCTCGCGGAGAGAAGGGCTTTCCAGCAACAGGGAGAGGGCGCGCAGTACTTCATCCCGCAGGACTTCCTGTTCGGCAGGGGTGACGGTGGATGCCAGCCACCAGCCAGATACCCGCACCAGCGCGCGGTAGGTGGGGGTAGCGCGCTGAGGCAGTCTGCCCTCGGCAATTTGTTTGAGGAAAGGGAAGATTTTCTCGGGGAAAAGCGTGCCGAGGTGGCTGATGATGAAATCTTCCACCGCGCGTTGATGTCCGTAGCGCTCGCCACAGCACTCCGCCAGCCGTACCAGCGCGGGCAGGGCAATTATCCAGTCGCCCTGCGGGCTTTTCATCCAGTCCAGAATGGGCAGGATGGCGGTGGTGTTGCCCAGTTCGCCCAGGGCGTTGACGGCGGCAGGCGCCAGTTCGGGCACGTCCAGCAAATCCAGGAGGTGCGGCAGGATGAGCGGCGTGCCCATTTGAATCAGGGCTTCCACTGCGGGGTATGCCAGATAAAAATTACCACTGAGAGCCAGACGGGCAAGGTCGGGAATGGCTTCCAGAGCGCGCAGTTGTCCCAGGGCGACGATGGCGTTGAAGGCTACGTTAGGGTCGGGGTCGTCCAGTGCGCCCATCAGGGTTGAGATGGCACGCTCGTCCTGCAGACTGCCCAGTACCTGCATGGCGTACGTACGCACCTCGGCGTTGGGGTCGGCGCTCAGCGCAATCACGCCGGGCAGGACGTCGTACTGCATCTCGGTGAGGATTTGCAGGGCGGCGTTGAGGGCATTGATGTCGCGGTGCTGCTGGCGGATGACTTCCAGCAGGCGCGGGATGAGGGCTTCGTCCTGGGCGGCAATCAGGGCTTCCACCGCGCGGCGGCGTTCCTGCCAGTTTGAGGAAAACAATCCTTCCAGCGGTTGCGAGTCCATAATCATCCTTTGGAACGTGCAGATTTATTCTTTGGCGGCGCGGCGGGCGGGACGGGCGGGTTTGTTCAAAATGTGCTCCATTTGATGCAGAGAACTGACCAGGTAATTCGCCGAGTCGGTTTGTTCCTTGTTCAGGCGGGCAATCAGGCTGATCTGGCGGGTGATGTCGCGGGTGGCAGTGCTGATTTCCTGCGCCGCCTGAGATTGCTCGCCCAGGGCTTTGTTGATCTGCTCGGTGTTGATACGGATGTTCTCCATCGCCGCGGCAATTTGCGCGGTCGCCGCCGCCTGCTCGGACGAGGCTTTGGTAATCTGCCCCACCAGTTGATTCACGCGGCTGGACTCTTTGTTCAGCAAGTCCATGCCCAGGTTGATTTCCTGCAAAGCGCGGGCGGTGGATAAAGCGCCCTTGCGGACGGACTCCGCCGCCACCAGTTGATCGGTGCCGTGGGCTTGCTCGTTCATGGCGCGCGAGACCAGTCCTGTCAGGCGGGATATTTCCTGGGTGGCGCGCACAATCTCCCGCGCGGCGGTGGCTTGCTCATTCATGGCTTGCACCACCTGATCGCTGGCTTTCTTGACGTTGTTGACCGCCAGCACGATGGTCTGCGCTACTTTGCCCTGCTCGGCGGTTGCCTGGGCAATCTGGCGCACCTGCAGGCTGACGGTGTTGACCTCGTTGAGGGCGTTGGCGCTGGCGCTCACCTGTTCTTCGGTGGCGCGGGTGACCTGATCCATGTAGGAATGGGTCTCGCTGAAGGCGTTGAGAATCTGGCGCAGTCCGCGGGCGGCTTCTTCGGCAAGGCTGGCGCTCTCATCGGTGACGCGCAGGTTTTCGCCGGTTATACTCACCGCTTCCTGCGCCGCCGACTGCAAGGCGCGGATGATGGCGGCAATCTCGGCGGTGGCTTTGGCAGAGCGGTCTGCCAGGTTGCGGATTTCCTCGGCAACCACGGCAAAACCGCGTCCCGCCTCGCCTGCACGGGCGGCTTCGATGGATGCGTTCAGCGAAAGCAGGTTGGTGCGCTCGGCAATCAAACTGATGGTATCCACGATACTGCCGATTTCCTCGGCGCGCTTGCCCAAATCCTTGATGACATTGGTGGCGTTCTGTGTGCTTTCACGCACTTTTCCCATGCTGGCAATGGATTTCTGCACCGAAGCCGCGCCTACTTCGGCGTCACGGCTGGCGCGGCTGATGATTTCGGAGACCTGCTTTGCCAGCGAAGCCGTGGAGCGCACCGAGCGGTCCAACTGCTGGACGGCGGCGGCGGCTTGATTGGAAGCATTGCTGATCTGTTCGGCGTTGCCTGCCACCTGATCAATTGAGGAAGCCATCTCGTGAATCGAGGTGGAAATTTCGTCCACCGAACCCGCTACCTTGCCCATGGTGGCGCTGACCTCTTCGATGGACGCCGCCATCTCGTTGATCGAGGCAAAGGTCTGCTCGGTGGAAGCCGCCAGATCGTTGGCGTTTTGCGCCACGCTCTGAATCGATTTGTTCATCTCTTCCAAACTGGCGGCGGTCTCGTTGACGCTGGAAACCAGGTTGTCGGTATCGCCGGCAATGCTCTTCAGGTTGCCCGAAATCTGGGTGATGGAGGCGGCGCTCTGGTTAGACGAGGTTGCCAGTTCGGCGGCAATATCTGCCAGGTTGCGGCTGACCCGCGAGATTTCCTCCACCGAGGCGGCGGTTTCCACCGTGGCGGTTGCCAGACTGCTGGTCATGTTGCCCACCTGCTGGATGGAGGTGGTGGTTTCCTCGATGCTGGCGCTCAACTGTTGCGCCGATGAGGCAATGGCTTCCGTCTGGGTGACGGTTTCTTTTAAGGAAGCGGAAATTTCGTTGGCGGTGCTTAACACGGCTTCCAGGGTGACATCATGTTCGGGTTGTGCGGTCATGGGTTAATCCTCCAATTCTTGGGGTGAGTTCATGCCTGAGTTAACTGGGCTTTTTCGTCGGGCGAGAGAACTTCCTCCAGGTTCAGAATCAGCACCAGGCGACTCTGAAGGGGAATCACTCCCGCGATAAAGCGGTTGCCGGCGGCTTGCAGGGCGGGCGGCGGGGGTTGAATTTGCTCGCTGTCCAGGCGGACGAACTCGCGGGCTGAGTCCACCGCCATGCCCACCAGACGCTCGCCCAGTTTGACAACGATGAGGCGGGCGTGCAGGTCGTAGGGGATGCGCTCCAGTCCAAAGCGGGCTCGCAGGTTGACCACCGGCAGGACCTTGCCGCGCAGGTAAACCACGCCATCCACGAAGGCGGGCGCGTTGGGTACGCGGGTGATTTGCTCAATCATCTCCATCTGCTGGATGTGCTCGGAAGGCACGCCGTAGGTGGTCTCGCCGATGGTAAACAGGATGTAGGGTTCCAGGTGGGGCATATCTACTCCTCCTGAGGGGTGTAAAGCGGGTGGGCGTGGTAGATGAGTTCTTCGGGGTCCACGATGAGGACGACACTGCCATCGCCCATCTCGGTTGCGCCTTTGATGCCCGCCGTGCGCACCAGCGGGTCGGCAAGGGGGTGCATCACGGCTTCGCGAATGCCCAGCACGCGGTCTACCATGAAGCACACGGGCGATTCTTCATCGCCCAGCACAATGCCGGGGATGATGTTGCGCTTTACGGGTGAGGTCTGGAAGAAGCGGTGCAGGGCAAAGAGCGGCACGGCTTTGCCGCGCAGGGTAATCAGCGTGCTGTTCATGAACCGGGTGACTTCATCGGGGGTAATCTCGATGACTTCGCGCACCAGCGCGCGGGGGATGGCGTAGCGTTCGCCGCCGCTTTCCACGATGAGCGCGTCCAGAATGGTGAGGGTCAGCGGCAGGCGCAGGGCAAAGGTAGTACCTTTGCCGGGTTCGCTGGTCAGGCTCATCTGCCCGCCCAGGTGGCGGATGGTCTCCAGCACCACGTTCATGCCCACGCCGCGCCCGGCGCCCATATCGGCATCCTCGCGGGTGGAAAAGCCCGGACGGCAGAGGATTTCCAGCACTTCATTCATGTTAAGGGCGCGGTCTTCGCTCAGCCAGCCCAGCGCGCGGGCTTTCTCGGTCACCTTTTGCACATCCACGCCGCGCCCGTCGTCGCTGACTTCGATGACCACGCGGTCGCCTTCGGGACGTCCACGCACCCAGATGGTGCCCTGGGCAGGTTTGCCCGCCTGCAGGCGTTCCTGCGGGGTTTCGATGCCGTGGGTGATGGCGTTGCGTACCAGGTGCAACAGCGGGTCGAGCAGGCGCTCCACCAGCGATTTGTCAATTTCAGTCTCGGCGCCTTCGAGAACCATCTGCACTTCCTTGCCCGACTGCAGGGCAATATCGCGCACCGCCAGGGGCATGCGCGAGAAGACTTCGGCAAGCGGCACCAGACGCATGCGCACCACCGTCTGGCGCAGGGCGCGCACCTGTCTGCCCATGCGGTGAATCATCTGCTCCAGGCGGTCGAGCGCGGCAGGCGGCGCGCCCTGCAGGTCGGGGAGGATTTCCTGCAGGCGCGAGCGGGTGATGAGCAAATCGCCCACCGTCTGCATCAGCGCGTCCATGCGTGCCAGTTCCACACGGATGGAGACGGTGGAAATCACTGCGGGCGGGGCGGCGGGCGCGGCAGGGACTTCATGGGCAGGGGGAGCAGGTTCGGCAGGCGCTGACCTGACTGAGGCAGTCGCTTCAGGCTCCCAGAGAGGCGTCCAGTCCAGCGGCGGCAGATCGGGGGTTTGGGGCGGGGTTTTGCCTGCCCACAGGAAGGCAAAGCGCACTACCTGATTTTCGATGACGGGCTGGGCTTTGATGATTTTGCCGTGTTCGTCCAGGAAGGCGCGAACCTGATTGACGCGCGACCCCGCGCTGGGCTGGCGGGTGGGGTCGTACACCACCACGCCGATGGACAGGCCGGCTTGTTTCATCTCTTCCAGCAGGGCTTTTTCCAGGGCGTTGAGGCTGGCAAGCAGTTTTTCGCTCGCACTGCCCTGTGGCTCGGCGGCAGGGGCGGGTTCTTCGGCGGGGGTAGCGGGTTTTTTCGCGGGGGCTTTGGCAGGATGGTAGGCTTGCAGGCGCTGGAGGATGTCCTCGATGGCGGGTGAGCCAGCCGGGGACTCGCGCAGGGCGGCAATCACCACGGTGAGGCGTTTGACCCCCTCGATGAGCGCGCCGATGAGTTCGGCGGAGAACGGCAGATGCCCCTCGCGGATTTCGCGCAGGATGCTTTCCATGGCATGGCTGAGTTCGGCGCCCGCGCTCAAGCCCACCATGCCGCACAAGCCTTTGAGGGTGTGGAACGAGCGGAAGAGGGCGTTGATCTTTTCCACCTGCTGGGCTTTTTCCAGGGCGCTGAGCGGGCGGTCTTTCTCCGCGCCGCTGTAGCGCTGTTCAAACTCCAGCAACAGGCGGGTGATGCCCTGCAGATGCTCGTCGGCTTCTTCGAAGAAGCCTTCCAGGTCGGAGAAGGGTGTGTCGGGCGAGATCATTTCCACAACTCCTCAACGGTGCGCAACAGCGAAGAGGGGCTGAACGGCTTGGTGAGGTAACGGTTGGCGCCCAGGCTCATGGCTTCCTGCAGGCTCTCTTCATCGCCGCGGGTGGTGAGCATGATGACCGGCAGGTCTTTCAGGCGATCCACCTTGCGGATAAACTGCAGAACTTCCATGCCGTGCATATCGGGCATGTTAATATCCAGCGTCACCAGGTCAAAAGACATCAGGGTCATCTTTTCCAGCGCTTCCAGCCCGTTGCTGGCTTCTTCGAAATCCGCTTCCAGAGGTTTGAGGGCAGTGATGATCATGCGCCGAATGGTGGGCGAGTCGTCCACCACCAGAATCCGCCGCCGCACCTTCTCTTTGGGAGAGCGGTTGAGCCATGAGAGGATGAGGGTTTCGCTTAATTCCTGCTTGGGAATGAAATCCAGCACGCCCACGGCATCGGCGGCTTCGCGGTAATCGTTCATGTCATAAATGGAAAGGATGACGATGCTCGCCTGCGGGTTGTTCTGGCGGATCTGGCGGGCGGCTTCAATGCCGTTGCCGTCGGGCAGGATTAAGTCCAGCAGGATTAAGTCAGGGGCAAGGCGTTCGGCTTGCTTCACGGCTTCTGCCAGCGTCCCGGCAGTGCCCACCAGTTCCACGCCGTGAATGCTGCGCAGCAGGCTGGAGGCGCTTTGCAAAAATTGAGGACTGTCGTCCACGAGTAAGACACGATAAGCGCTCATGCTTTTAAGGTAAACTGTCTCCCGGAGGGGTGTCAATCAGGAAATTCCTGAGGGGCACAAACCCGCCGCGGGACGCTTGACGTTCATCCCCGCCTGTGTTAGATTGCTTGTTCAGAATACTGTGCCAGGTCCAGCCGCGGTTGGCGCGGCTGTAAAGAAGGATGGAGGAATAACCGTGAAACGCTGGATACCCCTTTTGCTGATAACGCTGGCGCTGGCGAGCGGATGCATCGTGCCGCCCACTGCCACCCCGGCGGTGAGTACCGCAACGCCTGCGCCCCTTCCTACCGATACGCCCGTCCCCACCCCCGAACTGCCCAAAACGCTGGTGGTGTGCCTTGCCGAAGAACCGCAAACACTGTATCCCTACGGCGGCAACTCGCGCAGTATGTGGGCGGTGCTGGAAGCTCTCTACGATGGTCCGTTTGACACCCGACAGTACGCCGTTCAGCCGGTGATTCTGGAGAAGATGCCCGCGCTGAGCGACGGCGATGCGCGCATCGAAGCCGTCAAGGTCAAAGCCGGCGACCCCGTGGTGGATACGGCGGGCAATTTGGTGGCGCTGGCGGCGGGTGTGCAGGTCCTGCCTGCCGGGTGTTCTTCGCCGGAGTGCGCCGTCACCTGGGACGGCACCAGCCCCTTACAGATGGAGCGCCTGAGCGTCACCTTCCGCCTTAAAGCGGGCATCCAGTGGTCCGACGGCGCGCCGCTCACTGCCGAAGACTCGGTCTTTTCCTTCCAGATTGCCGCCGACCCGGCAACCCCCACCGCCAAAGGGCTGATTGACCGCACCCTTTCCTACACTGCGCTGGACGAGCGCACGGTGGAGTGGGTGGGCGTGCCGGGCTTTGTGGAGCGCAATTACCCCGCTTACTTCTTCCTGCCCCTGCCCAAACACGCCTGGGGGACGCTGAGCGCGGCGCAAATATTACAGGATGAGCAAATCCGCCGCGCGCCGCTGGGCTGGGGGGCTTACACCGTGCAGGAATGGACGGCGGGTGACCACATCACCCTGAAGAAGAACCCGCTGTACTTCCGCGCCGCCGAGGGCTTGCCCGCCTTCGATACGCTGGTGTTCCGCTTCTCGGGCAATCCGCCCGACAGCGCGCTGATGGCGCTGGTGGCGGGCGAGTGCGACATCGTTGAACCCAACCCCGATTTCCTGCCCCTGCTGGAAGAACTCATCAACACGCAGAACAACGGACGCCTGCAGTTACTGCTGGCGCAGGGACCGGAGTGGGAGCACGTTGCCTTCGGCATCCGCCCGGCGTCTTACGATGACGGCTACGACCCTGCCGCGGGCGACCGCCCCGATTTCTTCGGCGATGTGCGCACCCGCCAGGCGTTTGCTCTGTGCGCCAACCGCGAGTCCATCGTTAAGCAGGTGTTCTTCAACCGCGTGGATGTGCCGCGCGGCTACCTGGCGCCCGATCATCCCGCCTATCAGAAAGATGCCCTGCCCGAATACCCCTACGACCCGGCAAAGGGGAGCGCCCTGCTGGACGAAGTGGGCTGGAAGGACACCGACGGCGACCCCAACACCCCGCGCGTGGCGCAGGGGGTAAGCGGCGTCCCCGACGGTACGCCGCTGAAGGTGGAACTGCTCACCACGCAGGCAGAGTTGCGCCGTCAAACCGCGCAGACCCTGCAACAGTCCTGGCGCGCCTGCGGCATTGAGACGAACATTGTGCAGTTGCCGCCCGGCGAGTTGTTCGCCCCCGGTCCGGATGGGGCGCTCTTCGGCAGGCGCTTTGACCTTGCCATGTTCTACTGGCAGACCAGCCAGCGCAACGCCTGCGCGCTCTACACCAGCGGGCAAATCCCCGCCGCCGCCAATCAGTGGCTGGGCGTCAACGCGGGCGGTTTTTCCTCGGCGGAGTACGATGCCGCCTGCCTGAACTCTCTGCGGGCGCACGCTACCCCTGAGGAAGACCTGCAAGCCCTGCAGAACGCCGAGAAGGTCTTTGCCGGGCAGTTGCCGGTGCTTCCGCTGTACTTCCAGTTGAAGATTGCCATTGCCCGCCCGGATTTGTGCGGCTTCTCGCTCGACCCGACGGCGCGCAGTTTCCTCTGGAATCTTGAGGACTTTCACCTCGGCGAGGATTGTCAGCCGTGAAAAAGGGGTACGTGTACGCCTTTCTGGCTTACGGGATGTGGGGCGTCTTTCCGCTGTACTGGAAAGCCCTGCAGAACGTGCCTTCGGTGCAGATTCTGGCGCACCGCGTGGTGTGGTCGCTGGTGTTTCTGGTCCTGCTCATCACCCTGCGGCGGGAGTGGGAAGCTCTGCGCGCCCGGCTTTCGCCGCGCGTTCTGGGGGTGTATGCCCTCTCCGGCGCGCTGGTGACGCTGAACTGGGGCATGTACATTTGGGGCGTCAACGCCAATCATGTGGTGGAAACCTCGCTGGGGTATTTCATCAACCCGCTGGTGAACGTCCTGCTGGGGGTGGTGTTCCTGCGCGAGCGCCTGCGCCCCGGGCAGTGGCTTGCCATCGGGCTGGCGCTGGCGGGCGTGCTGTACATGACATTTGCCTACGGACGCCTGCCGTGGCTGGCGCTGGCGCTGGCGTTCACCTTTGGCATCTACGGCTACCTGAAAAAGACCTTCCCGCTCAACTCCCTGCACGGCTTGACGCTGGAGACCGGCGCGGTCACCCCGCTGATGCTGGGATACCTGATTTTCCTGGAAACCCGCGGGCAGGGGGCGTTTTTGCACGTCAGCGCGCTGGAGTCGCTTCTGCTGGCGCTGGCGGGGGTGGTGACGGCAACGCCCCTGCTGTTCTTCGGCATGGGGGCGCGGCTCATCCCGCTTTCGACCATGGGCTTGATTCAGTACCTCTCGCCCACCATGCAGTTCCTGCTGGGGGTGTTCCTGTATCACGAGCCGTTTGACCAGGCGCGGCTGGTGGGATTCAGCGTGGTGTGGCTGGCGCTGGCGCTGTATCTGGCAGAGGGGTACTGGCATCAGCGGCGGGCTGAGCCGAAGCCCGAGCCTGCCCAAGGCTGAGCCTGTCAAGCCGTTCGCCGAGCCTGTCGAGGCACACGATTTTTTTTTTGCGTCCTTCGCGCCTTTGCGGTCAATAATCCTTACTGCGCCCCTCGGCAGGCTCGGGGTGCGCTCCCCCGACGATGGGACTGCGCGGGAAATGGCGTACAATAGGACTTATCTGTATTCACACGGAGACATGCCCATGCCAGAATCCATGCGCGAAATTTTAAAGAAAGTGGAGCGCGGCGAATTAACGCCCGAACAAGCCGAAGAATACCTGCGCGGTGAAACGCCACCCAAAGAGATGCCTGCATCGCCCGAAGAAGACATCCCCCCGGCGGCAGGCGAGGTGCTGGAAAGCCCCGCCGAAATGGATGTGCGCCTCAACCGCTGGCGGTTGTGGTGGCTGATTCCGCTGGGCATCGGCGGGTTCATCCTCATCGTCGGCATTGCCCTGATCACCCTGGGGTATGCCGCTTCCAGCCCGTTCTGGTTTGTGTGTGGCTTCTTCCCCCTCTTCCTTGGGTTGCTGGTGGTACTGCTGGCAGTCTGGAGCCGCGGGGCGCGCTGGCTTCACCTGCGCGTGCGCGAGAAGGGCAAGGTGCAGATTGCCCTGTCGTTCCCCATTCCCATCCTGCTGGGGAAATGGTTCTTCACGCTCTTCGGCGGGGTCATCCCCGGCTTGCGCGATCAGCCCGGCGTGGCTCAGTCCATGCCCGAAATGCTGGACGCGGTGGGCAAATCGCGCGAACCACTCATCGTCGAGGTCAACGACGGAGATACCGAAGTGAGGGTGTACCTGATTTAACGTCCGTGCGAGAAGATAAGGAAGAGCAATGGGGTTTCCCGCAAAGGCGCAAAGAATGCCGGGAAAATCCCTGCCCGGCGTATATTTCTGCTCCTGAAGGTTTTGTGGCAAAATATTGACACATCTTTCATTTCCGGAGTCTTTCACATGGCAGTGACCAAAGAAAAACAGGGGTGTTTGAGTCTGATTTTTCCTTTCCTTCGTAAAAATGATCTTCCTGAAGAGTTGCCCTACAGAACGCGCGATGATTTTCTTTCTCCGGCGGAGTTGTCCTTTTATAAGGTGCTGTCTTCGACGCTGGGGGCGCGCTTTACCCTGCAGTCCAAGGTTCGCCTGGCGGATGTTTTCTTTGTCGCCCGTCCCAATGAAAACTTCGCCTATTTCAACCGCATTGCTCAGCGGCATGTGGATTTTCTGATTTGCGACCCGGCAACCATGAAGCCGCTCCTGGGCATTGAACTGGATGATTCCAGCCATCAGCGGGAGCGCCGGCAGAAAAGGGATGAGTTTGTCGACAGAGTCTTTGAAGCCGCCAACCTGCCTCTGGTGCGCTTCCCCGTCCAGCGGGCGTACACCACCCAGGAACTTGTCGAAAAGATCGCCCCGCATTTGAGGAACGCGCTGGGTAAACCTGCCGCCGAAGCCCCCGCGACCGCTCCGGCGGTCTCCGATCCGCCTGCCCCCGCAAAACAGGATTCTGCTCCCCTCTGCCCCAAATGCAATATCCCGATGGTGTTGCGCACGGTAACGCAGGGCGAGCATAAGGGAAAGCAGTTTTACGGCTGTTCAAACTATCCGCGCTGTCGGGAAGTAAAGCCTGTCCCTGCGCAGAGACCGCCGGCGTAACTAAATTGTACGGATGAGACAATCCGTCCGCTGATTCTGACGGCGGGCGGATTTTTTTCGTTTTTTCCGCTCGTGATATACTTCACCCCATGCAAACGCCCCCGATTCAAGCCCTTCTGTTTGACGTTGGCGGGGTGATTCTGCGCACCGAAGACCCCGCGCCGCGCGAGGCGCTGGCGCGGCAGTACGGCATGTCCCGCGCCGACCTGGAGAAACTGGTGTTTGCCTCGCCCGCCGCGCTGGCGGCTGAACGCGGTGAGGCGGATGAGCCCGCCGTCTGGGATTTCGTTGCCCGCACCCTGCGCCTTTCTGCTCCGCAGTTGACTGCCTTCCGCGAGCAGTTCTGGGCGGGCGACCGCGTGGATACCGCTCTGCTGGCGTTTCTGGCAGAGGCGCGTCCGCGCGTGCGCACGGGCTTGCTCTCCAACGCCTGGACGAGAGACCTGCGCGCGCTGTTGTGCGCCTTCGGAGCGCCCGCCGACCTGCTCGACCGCGCCGTCGAGGTGTGGCTGACCTCGTCCATGCTGGGCGCGCGCAAGCCCGATCCGCGGGCGTTTGCGGCGGCGCTGGCGCATCTGGGCGCTTCTGCCGGGCAGACCGTCTTTGTGGATGATTTTGTGGAAAATGTGGAAGGCGCGCGCCGCGCCGGGCTGGTGGGGGTGCATTTTCAAACTACCGCGCAGGCCCTCGAAACCCTGCGCCGCCTGCTGGAGAACGCATGGAGCCGCTGATTACCCTCGGCGTGGTTGCCGATACTCATGTCCCCGACCGCGTCAATGCCCTGCACCCCGCGCTGATCGAGTGCCTGCGTGCGCAGGGGGTTCAGCGCATTCTGCACGCCGGGGATGTGTGCGTGCCGGCGGTGCTGGATGAACTTGAGCAGGTGGCGCCGGTGAGCGCCGCGCGCGGCAACCGCGACTGGATGTTTACCCCTGCCCTGCCGTGGGCGGTGGAGATGGAACTGGGCGGCGCGCGCCTGGCGCTGATTCACGGGCAGGGCTCGTTCCTGCGCTACTGGTGGGATAAAGCCCTCTACGTCCTGCAGGGCTACCGTTTTGAGCGCTACCGCAACGTGGTTCTGCGGGCTTGTCCGCATGCCGATGTCATCATCTACGGGCACACCCATCAGGCGGAGAACCGCCGCGAGGGCGGCAAACTGTTCTTCAACCCCGGCTCTGCCAGTCTGGGCATCATCCCCGGGCGGGTGCCGCCGTCGTTCGGCGTCCTGCGCATTTACGCGGGCGGCAGGGTGGAAGGCGAAATCCACGTGCTGAAGGGCTGGAAAGTCCAGCGCGGCAGGTGGGTGCGCGGCTGAGATCAGTCCTGCGGGTGGGGCTGTTGCAGGCAGTGCGCATGCCGGGAAACTTGCCGGTTAGATTTTTTTGGGGGGGGATTTTGGATATTTCAATTTAAAAACTTCATGTATATTTAAGGGTAAATTTTCGGTTCTCTTTGAGTCGCCATCGGCATAAGGAAAATCAGGGAGATAGTCAAATGAAAAAGACCATCCACTGCCCTTCCTGCGGGGCTCCGCTGGACTCTACCTCAACACATTGTACCTACTGCGGTACGCAAATCAAGAAAATCTCCACCCGTCAGCAACAGGAAGCCCGCATTAAGGAACTGCGCCGCGCCGTTGTCGGGCGCACTCCGACGTTCGACGAAGCCATGGAACTGGCGAAGTTGTACACGAACCTGGGGCAGAGCGCCCATGCTGAGGAATACCTCAGGCAAGCCATTGCCCTGAATCCGGATGCCCCTCAGCCGCGCATCCTGCTCTGCCTGTCTCTGCTGGGTTTCAACCGCCCGACCACCTCTTCGCGCATGTACGCCGATGAGATTCGCGAGCACTTTAACTGGCTCTACCAGCATCATCCCCGCATGCGGGAAGTGGAATGGCTGGGGTATTTCCTGACGATGGAGTACTTCATGGAAGCGCAGGACTGGCGGCGGGGTCTGGAAACCGGTCGCCTGGCGGTGGAGAAGTTCCCCGAGAACTACCTCTTGCAGTTCATGTACGGGCTGGCGCTGGTGCATTTTGGCGATACCGACGGGCTGGATGCGCAAGACTACCGGCAAGCCCTGCACCACTTCAGGTTATCGGCTGAACTGAACCCCGAATTTGAACCGGCGATGAAAAATGCCAGTGCGCTGGAAAACTACCTGAAAGGCTGAGCGCCTGTCAGGAGTTGAGAAAGCCGCAGGGGATGGAGCGCGCCCCCTTTTTGCGCAGGAATCGGGGGCGAGTCTGGACGATTCCTCTTATTTTGTGGTAAAATCCATCGGCTCGCCAAAGAGGTGAGCGAACATTTCAACTCACACGCTGGCTGACTGCCCTTGCGTGCCCCCCAAAAGGGGTGAGAGGGTGGAATGAGGACAGCGGGAGAATAACGCAAAGGAGAAAAAGGAATAATGGCTACTGTGATCTCCATGAAAGCCCTTCTGGAGAGCGGCGTCCACTTTGGACACCGCACGAACAAATGGAACCCGCACATGCGCCCGTACATCTTCACCGAGCGCAACGGGATTCACATCATCGACCTTCAGCAAACCGTCAAAGCCCTGAATACGGCGTACAACCTGGTGCGCGATACCGTTGCCAACGGCGGCACGGTGCTGTTTGTTGGCACCAAGCGCCAGGCGCAGGAAACCGTGCGCGAAGAAGCCGAACGCTGTGGCATGCCCTACGTGGTGGAACGCTGGATGGGCGGCATCCTCACCAACTGGATTACGTTCTACCAGCGTATTCAGGAACTGGAACGCATGGAACGCATGCGCGACAGTGGCGAACTCTCGCGCCTGACCAAGAAGGAAGGCTTGCTGATTCAGCGCGAGATCGACCGTCTTGAGGTGCGCCTGGGCGGTATCCGCAAGATGAAACGCCTGCCCGACCTGCTCTTTGTGGTGGATGTGGACCGCGAAGCCACCGCCGTTCACGAAGCCAACAAGATGGGCATCCCCGTGATTGCGCTGGTGGATACCAACTGCGACCCGCGCGGCGTGGACTACGTCATCCCCTCGAACGACGACGCCATCCGCGCCATCAAACTGCTGGTGGGCAAGATTGCCGATGCTGTTAACGAGGGTAAAGCCTACCGCAAGGAAGAGGTGAGCGAGGAATCTGCTCCCGTGGATATGGGCGCGGTGACCGTGGGTGTGGAAGAAGAGGTCTCGGATGAAGATCTTCTGGGCGAATCCACCCTGGCAAAGATGAAAGGCTTTAGCGAGGACGAATTCGAGGAAGAGTAATTCCTCCGGTGAATGAATTTTGAAGATTTTGAGAAAGACGGGAACAAGACCATGGCAATTACGACCGAAATGATCAAGCAACTGCGCGATGCAACCGGCGCGGGCATTCTGGACTGCCGCAAGGCGCTGGAACAATCCAACGGCGATTACGAAAAGGCAGTGGATTACCTGCGCGAGAAGGGTCTGGCGCAAGCCGCCAAGCGCTCCGACCGCACCGCTTCCGAAGGCGTTATTGAAGTGTACTCGCACGGCAACGGGCGTGTGGCAGTAGTGGTGGAAGTAAACTGCGAGAGCGATTTCGTCGCCCGCGAGGCTTCCTTCCGCGCCTTTGCCCACGAACTGGCACTGCAGATCGCCGCTTCCTCCCCCCGCTGGGTTAAGGAAGAAGACATTCCCGAAGCCGAACTGAAGCGTGAAGCCGATATCGCCGCGGCGCGCGCCCGCGAAGAGGGCAAACCCGAAGCCGTCATTCCGCGCATTGTGGAAGGCTACCTGAGCAAATTCAAGGATGAAACCGTCCTGATGCGCCAGAAGTACATCCGCGATGAGAGCAAGACCATCCAGGATCTGTACAACGAACTGGCAGTTTCCTTAAAAGAAAACATCGTGGTGCGGCGGTTCGTCCGCTGGGAACTGGGCGAAGCCTCGAGTTAACCACTGAAAGCCAACCGAAAGGTTGGCTTTTTTTCTAAAAAATGGAGAAGCATAAAGCATGGAAACAACCCTCTCGAATGGATTGAAGTACCGCCGCATCCTTCTCAAACTGTCAGGAGAAGCGCTGGCGCAGGAAAACGGCTTTGGCATTGACCCGAACTGTGTGCGCGCCATTGCTCAGCGCATCAAACAGGTGCGTGAAATGAACGTGGATGTGGCAGTGGTCATCGGCGCGGGCAACCTGTGGCGCGGACGGGTGGGACAGAACAGCGGCATGGATCCCGCCACCGCCGATTACATGGGCATGCTGGCAACAGTGATGAACGCCCTGGCGCTGATGGACGCACTGGAGAGCATGAACGTGGTCACGCGGGTACAGTCGGCTATTGAAATGCACTCGGTGGCTGAGCCGTACATCCGCCGCCGCGCCATTCGTCATCTGGAAAAGGGACGGGTGGTCATTCTCGGGGGCGGCACGGGCAACCCCTACTTTACCACCGACACCGCCGCCGCTCTGCGCGCCACTGAATTGAAGTGCGACGTGCTCATCAAAGCCACCAAGGTGGACGGCGTGTACGACAGCGACCCCAAGAAAAACCCCAATGCGCGCCGATTCGAACACATCACCTACATGGACGCCCTCAACCAGCGCCTGGCAGTCATGGACAGCACCGCCCTCTCGCTGTGCATGGACAACAAGATGCCCATCCTGGTGCTTAACCTGTGGGACGAAACCGCGCTCATCCGTGCATTGAAGGGTGAGCCGGTCGGCACTCTGGTCAGCGATTAAAGCCCTGAACCCTGCAGGTTTCAGAATCCCTCAAAAGGAAGAGATTCCTCATGGGGGATTCTTTTTTTCCCGCGAAAGGACGCCGCCGGGAATTCCCCGCACGGGGAACCCCCCATGCCGTTTTTTTTCAAGTAAAATCATGACAGGCTCCATGAACGCTCAACTGGATGAAATTGTCCTTCTTTCTCTGCGCGTTTCGGGTATCGCGCTTTTCTTCAGTTCCCTGCTGGGAATTCCTGCGGGAATTTTGCTGGGGCTGAACCGTTTTCCGGGAAAACGGATTGCCATCATCCTCATTTACACGGGGATGGGCTTTCCCCCCGTGGTGATTGGCTTGCTGGTCTATTTTTTGCTCTCTCAGCGCAGTCCGCTGGCAGGCTTGCCCTTCCTGCCCGACCTGTTTACCCCCGAAGCCATGATTCTGGCTCAGATCATCCTGGCGTTCCCGCTGGTGGCAGGCTTTACCATGACTGCCGTTCAGGCGGTGGATCCCGCCCTGCGCCTGCAGGTGATGGCGCTGGGCGCAACCCGCACGCAGGCGGCGCTTGCCGTCCTGCGCGAAGCCCGCAACGGCGTGATTGCCGCCATTGTGGCGGGCTTTGGCGGCATTATCTCCGAAGTGGGCGCGGTGATGATGGTGGGCGGCAATATCGAAGGACGTACCCGTGTACTGACCACCGCCATTGTGCTGGAAACCCGCCAGGGCAATTTCAACACCGCTCTCGCCCTCAGCCTGATTCTTCTGGGCATGGCATTTGTGGTCAACGCCCTGCTGTTCATCCTGCAGGACCGCTGGCAGGACGCCTGAAATCTTATGGAAACGCTTTATCGCATCGAACACCTTGAATTTGTAGTATAATTGATAAGCAGGCACTGATGAAATCTTATGGAAACGCTTTATCGCATCGAACACCTGCAACAGACCTACCAGAATCGCACCGTGCTGGATGTGCCGGATTTAAGCATTCGGAAAGGCGAGATTCTGGCGGTTATCGGTCCCAGCGGCTCAGGTAAAAGCACTCTTTTGCGCCTGCTGGCGTTCCTCGAAACCCCAACGCGCGGTCAAATCCTCTTTGACAATTTTCCCTTCACCCCGCTGACCGCCGAAATGCCCCTGGCACTGCGGCGGCGGGTGACGCTGGTCTTCCAGCGTCCCGTGCTGTTCAACGCCAGCGTGCGCGCCAATGTAGCTTACGGGGTGCGCCTGCGAGGCGAACACAATCATCATCAGCGGGTGGAGCAATCTCTGCGCGAAGTGGGCATGGAAAAAATGGTGCACGTGCGCGCCCACACGCTCTCCGGCGGCGAAATTCAGCGCACCGCCCTGGCGCGCGCCATCGTCCTTCAGCCCGAAGTACTGTTGCTCGATGAACCCACCGCCAACCTCGACCCCTACAACGTGCGCCTGATTGAGGAACTCATCCAGCGCCTTAACCGCCAGCAGGGCATGACCCTGGTAGTGGTGACGCACAACGTCTTTCAGGCGCGCCGTCTGGCGCACCGCACTGCGCTTCTGCTGGAAGGAAAACTCATCGAGGTTGCCGAAACCCCCTCTTTTTTTGAACACCCCGCAGACTCGCGCACCCGCGCGTTCATTCAGGGAGAATGGATATGTTGAAACGATTTTGGATGCTCATCCTTGCCCTGCTGGTGCTCAGCGCCTGTCAGTCTGCCCCTGCCGTCCCGCATCTGCGCCTGGCAACCACCACCTCAACGCAGGATTCGGGGTTGCTGGATGTGCTGATTCCCGCCTTCGAGCAGGAATATCCCGTAAAGGTAGATGTGATTGCTGTAGGCACAGGGCAAGCCCTCAAACTGGGCGAAGACGGCAACGCGGATGTTCTACTGGTACATGACCGCGCCCGCGAGGATGCCTTCATGGCGGCTGGCTACGGCGTGCGCCGTGAGGACGTCATGGTCAACGACTTTGTGCTGGCTGGTCCCGCCGAAGACCCTGCCGGCGTAAAACAGGCGGATTCAATTGCCCAGGCTTTCCAGCGTATTGCGCAGAGCCGGTCTCCCTTCATCTCCCGCGGCGATTCTTCCGGCACGCACGCGCGGGAATTGAGTTTGTGGAAGCAAGCTGGCATCAACCCGCAGGGCGAGAACTGGTACTTCTCCGCCGGTCAGGGCATGGGTGAGGTGCTGACCCTGGCAGATGAAAAGCGCGCTTACACCCTCAGCGACCGCGCCACATTCCTGCGCCGCCGGCAGAACGGGCTGAAACTGGCAATTCTGCGAGAGAAAGACGAGGGACTGCTCAATCCCTATGGCGTGATTGTAGTCAGCCCCAGCCGCGGCGCTGACCTGCAGGTGGAATGGGCAGAGACCTTTACAGACTGGCTCATCTCCATCCCCGTCCAGCAGAAGATTGCTCAGTTTGGCGTGGACGAGTTTGGACAGTCGCTCTTCTTTCCCAATTCGCGGCTCTGGCGGGAGCAGAATCACCCCTGAGGGTCAGGATTTCTCGCCCGTCAACAGATTTTCCAGTACCTTTGCCGAGCGCGCTTCGATTTCGGCGTGCAGGCTGTTTCCGTTGGCGTCCATGGTCACCACGACCGGGAAGTCTTCCACTTCGATGACCCAGAAGGCTTCAGGAACGCCAAACTCCAGTTTATAAACGCCCAGCACGCGCTTGACGGTCTGCGCAATCCACGTAGCCGCGCCGCCCACCGCATGCAGGTACAGTCCTGGAACTTCCTGGCAGGCTTGCAGAGTTTTGGCGCCCATACCGCCCTTGCCGATGACGCCTTTCACGTTGAAGTGGCGCATGATATCGCCCTGATAGGGTTCTTCGCGGATGCTGGTGGTGGGACCGGCGGCAACAAATCGGTACTCGCGGGTATCCAGTCCGGCAACCACCGGTCCACAGTGGTAAATCACCCCGCCATTGAGCAGTTTCTTCAGGGCTTCGTAAACCTCTAAATCATCACCCTGCGGCTCGCGCTTGCGGGTGACGAAGGTATCGATCAGCCATTTATGTCCGGCATCGCGCGCGGTGACCATCACTCCGGAAAGAGCAAGAGGATCGCCTACTTTCAACGAGCGCACCACATCGTCGGAAATGGGAATCTGTACTTTCTTCATGGAGTCCTCCCTTTACTTGTACACAGCGGTGCCGTCTTTCCAGATCATTCGGCGGCGGCGGTACGCCCAGCACATGTACGACACGGTGACGAAGAAACTGGCAGGCAGGCGGTGTAAACCGGTGATTTTGGTATCCAGCACGGTGGTGTTGCCGCCAAAGCCCATCGGACCGATGCCTAACTGATTGGCTTCCTCGGTGATGCGTTCTTCCAGTTTTTCCAGTTCCGGGTCCGGGTTGGGGTTGTCCAATTCGTTGAAGAGGACCTCTTTCGAGGCGTAGTATCCTGAGCCGCGGTCGCCGCCGATGGCAACGCCAAGGATGCCCGGCGAACAGCCCTGCCCCTGGGCTTTGTGTACAGCATCCAGCACCACACGACGCACCCCTTCCAGGTCGCGCCCGGCAGGAACTCCGCCGCCCACACGCCCGGGCAGAGAGTACTGTGCGCCAACGTTCTCGCAACCGCCGCCTTTGAGCATCAGGTCAACGGTGAGGGTGTCACCGTCCACCTCTTCAAAGTGGATGGTGGGAAAGTGTTCATCGCCCAGGTTGTTACCGGTGTTCTTCTCGGTGAGTGAATCCACCGAGTTGGGGCGCAAATACGAGCGTTTGGTGGCTTCGGCTACGGCTTCTTCAATCACCTGGCGCAGTTTGCGGGTGGACCACCCTTCAGGGTGATACACGTAAAAAATCGGGGTACCGGTATCTTGACAAATCGGTGTGGAGCGTTTGCGTGCCAGTTCTACATTTTTCAAAATAGTTTCCAGCGCGCCGCGTGCCGCCGACCCGGGTTCTTCGCGCTCCAATGCCTGACGGAGCGCCTTTTCCACATCGGGGGGCAGGTTGGTTGCCGCCAGCCGAATCAATTCAATCAAAGGCTCTTTAAGATGTTCCATTTTCCGCCTCCGGGGAAATCGCAACCATGTACCTTTATTCTACACTTATTTTATTCGATTTCTCTGGTTTTTTCATCCCCCGCGTATCGGCTTTTCGGGCGATTTTCGGGGCATCCATCCGGGAAGGGAGCGCCGTTGCCGCCCGGGTGGGGCGGAAAATGCCCCGAACGGCTCGATGGCGGTTGCGCCAAAAGTGACTTTGATTTATCATATTCCCAAACAATTCTGGTATTGTGCACGCACGAGAGAGGACGCACATGAAACCTGCTCCCTTTTTCCTTGGGCGTTCGGTTGCCGCCGAGGGGGGTGAACCCCAACCCGTGACCTACGACCCCGATGACCTGACCACCCACGGCGTCATCGTCGGCATGACCGGTTCGGGCAAGACCGGCTTGATGATCGGCATTCTTGAGGAAGCCGCCCTGCACGGCATCCCTGCCATCGTCATTGACCCCAAGGGCGATTTGACCAACCTGCTGTTGCATTTCCCCGACCTGCGCCCCGAGGATTTTGAACCCTGGATTGACCCCGAAACCGCCCGCCGTCAGGGGCAAAGCGTGCCTGAACTGGCGGCGGCAACGGCAGTCAAATGGCGCGAGGGCTTGAGCAGTTGGGGGCTGGGGCGCGATCATCTGCTGGCGCTTCAGCAAGCCGTGGATTACGTGGTGTACTCTCCCGGCTCCACCGCCGCCGAGCCGGTGAACCTGCTCTCGTCGTTTGCTCCGCCCGCCGGGCTGAATTTTGAGGAACACGGCGAGATTCTGCGCGAGCGCATCGCCGCCACCGTCACTGCCCTGCTGGGGCTGGTGGGCTTGAAAGACTTGGACCCCCTGCGCTCGCGGGAGCATATCCTGCTCTCCAACCTCATCGAAAACGCCTGGAGCAAGGGCGCCGCGCTGGATTTGAGCGAACTCATTGTGCAGGTGCAAACCCCGCCCTTTGAGCGCCTGGGGGCTTTTCCGGTAGATCGTTTCTTCCCTGAAAAAGACCGCTTCGACCTGGCGGTGCTGTTGAACAACTTCCTTGCCGCGCCTTCGTTTCAGGCGTGGACGCGTGGACAGTCCATTGACCCGCAAGCCTTCCTCTACACCCCCGAGGGGCGTCCGCGCATGAGCATTTTCTACCTGGCGCACCTCAGCGAGGCGGAGCGCATGTTCTTCGTCACCCTTTTGCTGGCAAACGTGGAGTCGTGGATGCGCTCTCAGCGCGGGAGCAGTGGACTGCGCGCCCTGCTGGCGTTCGATGAAATCTTCGGCTACCTGCCGCCCATTGCCAACCCGCCTTCGCGCCCGGTGCTGTTGCGCCTGCTCAAACAAGCCCGCGCCTTCGGGCTGGGGCTTCTGCTGGCAACCCAGAACCCGGTGGATGTGGACTACAAGGGCTTGTCCAACGCCGGAACGTGGTTCATTGGGCGTTTGCAGACCGAGCAGGACAAGGAACGCCTGCTGGACGGCTTGCAAGCCATTGAGGGCGGGGTGGACCGCGCGGAGTATGCCCGCCGGATTTCGGCGCTCAAACCGCGCACCTTCCTGCTCCACAACGTGCATCACCGTGGGGGAGCGCAGGTGTTCTCTACCCGCTGGTGTCTCAATTACCTTGCCGGTCCGCTGACCCGCGCGCAGTTGGGCGGGCTGAAAGCCCTGGGCTCGGCGCCGGAAGGGGTGCAGGTCAGCGTGACCACCACAGCGCCTCAGGCGGTCAGCGCGGCGGTTTCCCCTGCTGTACCCACTGCCGTTCCCGCCTCGGCTCCCCCGGTCAGCGCGCCAGTGGCGGGCGGGCTGGCTTCGCTCACCCGCACACCGCCGCCCCCGCCGACGGGCATTCCGGCGGTGTTCCTGCCCACCGAACTGACCCTCAGTCAGGCGCTGGCACAGCGCGGCGCAACCTTCAGCGGACCTGCGCGCCCGGAAGGCTTGTTCTACCGCCCTGCCCTGCTCTTCCAGGCAGAGGTGCGCTATCTCAACCGCCGCTACGATGTGGATACCGTCGAGACGGTGGCTTGTCTGGTGGAAGAAGCCGCCAACGGGCGCGTCGACTGGGAAGCCTGCCTGCGCTCGCCCTTTGACCCGCGAAAACTGGACCCCCAGCCCCTGCCCGATGCGCGCTTCGAGCCGCTCCCATCGGCGTTTGCTAACCCCAAGACCATCGCCGCCGCGCAAAAGGACTTTCTGGACTGGCTGTACCGGCGCAGTGCTCTGCGCCTGTTGGCAAACGAAGCCCTCAAACTGTACGGCGATGCCGACGATACCATGGCAACCTTCCGCCCCAAGTGCGACGAGGCGGCACGGCGGGCGCTGAAAGAGGAAACCCAGAAAATCGAAAGCGCCTTCCGCAGTAAACTGGAGAGCCTGGCGCGGCGGGTGGAACGTCAGCAGAGCATCGTCAAGAAATACGAGGACGAGGTGGGACGCCGCCGCATTGAGGAATTGGGCACCGGCGCCGAACTGGTGCTGGGGCTGTTCGGCGGGCGCAAGCGCAGTATCTCCAGCGCGCTTTCCAAAGGGCGCATGACCGCCAAAGCCAAAGCCGAACTGGAAGCCGCCGAGAAAGCCCTGGATGCCCTGCAGGATGAATACGAAGACCTGCAAAAGCAAAAAGAGGAAGCCCTGCGCGAAGCGCAGGATCGCTGGGCAAAGGTTGCCGCCGAGATCACCGAAATCACCCTGACGCCTCAGCGTAAGGATATTTTCCTCGACCTTGCCGCGCTGGCGTGGATGCCGGTGTATCTGGTGCAGGCGCAGGGGGTGACGCTGGAAGCCCCGGCAATTTCGCGTTGAGATGAGTGTGCGTGCTTCTCTCCGCCTGGTATCGGTTTTCTTTTTCTTGTTAACCTTCCCAGCGCTGGCGTGCAACCTGCCGGTGGCACCGCAGGAAACCTCTGCGGGTACGCCTGACCTGCCTGCGCCGGTGAAGACGGCTGACTCTGCCATGCCAGTTGAGACAGTCCGTGTGCCGGTGCTGGTGCAACATTTTCGCGGACTGCGCCTGCCGCGCGACTTTAACGCCCCGCTCCCGCTGGATACCTATGCTGGCAGTGGCGAGCAATTCCCTTATGTTACCCAACCCGGCGATACGCTGGACGCCATCCGGCGGCGCTTCCGATTGGATTCTACTGCCTCGCTGATTCTTCCTCAACCTCTCGAGGAATTTGCCTACCTGCCTGCCGGGCTGGAAATGCAGGTGCCGGTGTTCTTTTCCCAAACCCTGACGGGCGCGGCGCTCTTCCCCGACAGCGAGGTGGTGTACGGTCCGCCTTCGGCGGGCTTCGATGTGGAAACCTGGGTGGCGCAGACGCAGGGATTCCTCAGCCGGTACAGCGAGACGGTGGACGGCGAGACGCTGAGCGGGGCGCAGATTGTGCGGCGGGTGGCGTTGGAAACATCCATCAATCCGCGCCTGTTGCTGGCGGTGCTGGAGTGGCGTTCGGGCTGGGTACTGGGCGAGCCTGCGGGGGGCAATCCTGAACATCCGCTGGGGTTTGATGCGCCTTCGCACGTGGGACTGTACCGCGAACTTTTGCTCTCCACCCGCTTTCTGACGATGGGTTACTACGGCTGGCGCGGCGGCACGCTGGAGCAGATTGAATTTGCCAGCGGCGATGCCTACCCGCCCAGCCCATTCCTCAACGCCGGTTCGGTGGCAGTGCAAAACCTGGGGGCAAAGTTTACCGGTGACCTGTCGCGGTGGGCAAACAGCCTGTACGGCGAGCAGGGCTTGCTGGCGGTGTATGTGCGCCTGTTTGGCAGTCCCTGGGAGAATGCCCTGCCGTATGAACCGCATCTGCCGGCGCGCGAAGCGTGGAACGAGCCGGCGTGGGAATTGCCCTTCCCGGAAGGCGAAGCCTGGAGTTTTACCGGCGGTCCGCACGTTGCCTGGGGGCTGGGCAGTCCGCGAGGGGCGCTGGATTTTGCGCCCATCGAACAGCCCAAAGGCTGTTCCACGTCCACACGCTGGGCAACTGCCAGCGCGGCGGGGGTGGTAGCGCGCTCGGAGCGCGGCGCGCTGGTGCTGGATACCGACGGCGACGGGCAGGAACAAACCGGCTGGACTCTGCTCTACCTGCACCTTGCCGATGAGGGGCGTCTGCCGGTGGGTTCGAGTGTGCAGGTCAATGACCGGCTGGGGCATCCTTCCTGCGAGGGCGGCATCGCCACCGGCAGGCACGTGCACATCGTGCGCCGTTACAACGGGGAATGGATAGGCGTTTCTCCTGTAACGCCTTTCGTGCTGAGCGGCTGGGAGGTTCAGGCAGGCGAGTTAGCCTATCAGGGGCGTTTGGTGAAGGGCGAGGCGCTGGTCACCGCCAAGCCCGATGGTTCGGTGGAGGCACGCATTCAGCGCTGATTCGGCTGGGGCAGAAAGCCGTGACTTTCCAGCCACTGTGGGTCGGGTCCTTCCCACAGGTGCAGAGACATCCTGACTCTGCCTCTGGCGTCAAAGGTCACCCCTTCGGCTTCCAGGCGGCGGCGCTGTTCTTCGCGGCTTCTGGCGACGATGATGAGGCGTCCATCGGCGGCGGGGACGCGGTGCCAGGGGACATCGTCGGGGCAGACTGCCATGGCTTGTCCCGCCCAGCGGGCGCGCTGAACGCGGTACAGGTCGGGCGAGAGGCCTTCCGGGCAGGGGATACAGGCGGCAATCCTGCCGTACGGGAAGACCTTGCCAGGGGGAATCTGTTTGGCGAGCAGCCACACGGCGGCGTAAAAGGCGGGCTCGGCGGCACGGGGCAGGGAGGCGGGGCTCATTTCCATCCTTTCATGGGAGGAAGTCATACAGCCAACCACGAGGGCAATTCCAGTATACCCTCACTGTCTGCCGGACGTCCATTGCCTGTAGGGGAAATCCTCTTATCCCCATAAGAATTGACAAAACGGGAGGATTGTTTATAATGTTTTTCATCCCCTCAGGATTTTCAAATGTCTTACCATTTAAGGAGGTGGTCGCCCGTTCGAACCTGTGTTGTTTTTCCCGATGCCCTTTCGGGATGACAGAATCCAAATCCAACTTTCGCCAAAGGAGGAGATTGTGTTTAAGCGTTCGTTCTTTACCTTTGTTGCTTTGCTGGTCGTTTTGAGTTTGGCACTGGCGGCATGCCAGCCCAAGCCCACCGAAGCGCCCACGCAGCCCCCGGCTCAGCAGGAGCCGACCAAAGCCCCGGAACAGCCCACGGCTACCACTGCGCCGGAACAGCCTGCCGCCCCGGCTTTTGAGGGCATGAAGGTGGAAGCCCCCAACTGCGATTACGGCGGCGAGTTGAAGTCCATCGAAGCCGTGGATGCGCAGACCGTCAAGTTCACCCTGTGCTATCCTGACCCGGCGTTCCCGTCCAAGGTGGCGTTCAACGTGTTCGCCATTGTGGACAGTGAGTACCTGGCTCAGGTGGGTGGTGATTCGATCAAGATGTCGGATGCGCCGGTTGGCACCGGTCCCTTCAAACTCAAATCCTGGGTGCGCGGCGACAGCATTACCTTCGAAGCCAACCCCGATTACTGGGGCGAGAAACCCAAGTACCAGACCCTGATTTTCCGCTGGTCGGAGCAGTCGGCTCAGCGCCTGCTGGAACTGCAATCCGGACAGGTGGACGGCATTGACAACCCCGCGCCGGAAGATTTCGCTACCATTGAAGCCGACTCCAACTTGCAACTGATTCCGCGCGATCCGTTGAATATCTTCTACATCGGCTTCAACGTGGACCTGGCGCCGTTCAACAACGAAAAGGTGCGTCAGGCGTTCGCCATGGCAATTGACCGCAAGAAGATTGTGGATAACTACTATCCCGAAGGCTCTGAGGTGGCGACGGTGTTCGTACCGCCTGCCCTCAAACCCGGCTGGAGCGATGCCAACCCCTGGTACGAGTACAACCCCGAGATGGCAAAGCAATTGCTGACCGAGGCGGGCTTTGACTTCAATCAGGAAGTCAAACTGTCCTTCCGCAACGTGGTGCGCGGCTACCTGCCTACCCCCGATAAGGTGGCTCAGGAAATCCAGGCGCAGTTAGCGGAGATTGGCGTCAAGGTGAAACTCAACCAGATGGAATCGGCGGCGTTCATTGACTCCACCGCCGCGGGCAACGAAGCCTTCTACCTGCTGGGCTGGGGCGCCGACTACCCGGATGCCACCAACTTCTACGACTATCACTTTGCCAACGACAACAACAAGCAGTTTGGTACGCTCTTCCCCGACATTGTCGAGCCCATCCGCAAAGCCGCGCAGATTTCCGACCCGGCTGAGCGCCAGAAACTCTATGATGAGGTCAATGCTAAACTGAAAGAGCACGTCCCGATGATTCCGGTTGCCCATGGCGCTTCGGCGGTGGCTTTCACCGCTTCCGTCAAGAATGCCATGACCGGTCCGCTGAGCAATGAGCCCTTCTTCATCATGGACCCCGGCAAGGATACGCTGGTGTGGATGCAGAATGGTGAACCGGCAGCCATTTACTGCCCGGACGAAACCGACGGCGAAGCCCTGCGCGCCTGCCAGCAGATCTTCGAAACCCTCCTGCTCTTCAAACCCGGTACGGCTGAGGCGGGTCCCGGTCTGGCGGAGTCCTACACCGTTAACGGCGATGCTACCGAGTACGTCTTCACCCTGCGCAAGGGCGTGAAGTTCCACAACGGCGCCGATCTGGACGCCAACGATGTGGTGGCTTCCTTCAAAGCGCAGTGGGATGCCAAAGACCCCAATCACAAGGGGCGCACGGGCACCTTTGAGTACTTTGGCGCTTTCTTCGGCGCGTTCCTCAACGCTGAGTAAGCAAGCGGGATTAACCAGTCTATGATGTAACGCGCGGGGCGGGTCTGAGAATCCAGAACGGGTTCGGCGGGCTCGCCCTCGCCTCTTTTCAAAAGGTCTTATGCTTCAGTTCATCACGCGTCGCCTCATTCTACTCTTTCCGGTACTGATTGGTGTTTTGCTGGTCACCTTTGTCATCGTGCGCGCCATCCCCGGCGACCCCTGCAAGGTGATGCTGGGTGAGCGCGCCACCGAGGAAAAGTGCGCCGAATTTAAAGAGCGCTACGGCTTGAACGATAATTTGCTGGTGCAGTTCGGGCGTTTTCTGGTCAACATGGGCAGGGGCGACCTGGGGGTGTCCATCCGCTTTGGACAGCCGGTGGTCAACCTGATTGCCGCCCGCCTGCCCATGACGATTGAATTGACCATCGGCGCGATGCTCTTTTCCACCATTGTCGGGGTGTTTCTGGGAATCATCTCGGCGCTCAAGCGCAACACCATTGTGGACACGATTACCATGGTCATCGCCAATATCGGCGTGTCCATGCCGGTATTCTGGCTGGGACTGGTGCTGGCATACGTCTTTGCCCTGCTGCTCAAGGATACGCCCTTCTTCCTGCCGCCTTCGGCGCGCCTGACCTCTGGACTGGCGCTGACCCAACTGGCAGATTACTGGGGCTTGAAAGACCTGAGCGGCTTTCAGAAGTTCGTGGTGGACTTTCTCACCCACTCCCTGCTGGTGAACGCGCTGGCAACCGGCAACTGGAAACTGCTCGGCGATGGTTTGCGCCATCTCATCCTGCCTTCGGTGGCGGTGGGGACAATTCCCATGGCAATCATCGCCCGCATGACCCGCTCCAGTTTGCTGGAAGTGCTCGGGCAGGACTACATCCGCACGGCGCGCGCCAAAGGCTTGCCCTACAACAAGGTCATCAGCAAGCACGCCCTCTCCAACGCCATGATTCCCATTGTCACCATCATCGGGCTGGAGACGGGCGCACTGCTTTCCGGCGCAGTGCTGACCGAGACGGTCTTCAACCTGCCGGGGGTAGGCACGGCGCTGGTGGGCGCCATCCTGGCGCGCGATTATCCGGTGGTCCAGGGCTTTACCCTGGTGGTTGCCATGGTCTTCATCCTGGTCAACCTGCTGGTGGATATTTCCTACGCCTACCTTGACCCGCGCATCCGCCTGGAGTGAGAGGGAGGGAGAAGCATGAGCGCAGTCTCGCTGAAAAACAACACCGAAAAAGCCGCCGAGCGCTGGTCTCCCACCCGCGACGCCTGGCGGCGTTTGCGCCGTCACCGCTCGGCGCAGATTGGCATGATCATCCTGGGGCTGATGGTGCTGGTAGCCATTTTTGCCCCGCTGATTGCCCCTTACGACCCCGTCAAGCAGATGCAGGATGTCAAGCGCCGCGAACCGCCCTGCATCCATCTGCTGGGCTGTCCTGCCGAGAAGCCGGAACACATTTTCGGCATTGACGGCAACTTCCGCGACCTGTTCTCGCGGGTGGTGTTTGGCTCGCGGCTTTCCCTGCAGATTGGCTTTGCCACCATCGGCTTTGCCATTCTGGTAGGCGGTCTGCTGGGCGCTATCTCGGCGTATGCTGGCGGCTGGGTGGATAACCTCATCATGCGCATTATGGACGTGCTGATGGCGTTTCCCAGTCTTTTGCTTGCCATTGCCATTGTGGCGGTGCTGGGGACGGGGCTGATCAACGCCCTGCTTGCCATCGGGATTGTCTCCATCCCGCGCTATGCTCGTCTGGTGCGGGCAACCGTTCTGCAGGTGCGCGAGATGGAGTACGTGCAGGCTTCGCGCGCGCTGGGCGCAGGTGGCTTGCACATCCTCTTCCTGCGCATCCTGCCCAATGCCATCACCCCGCTCATTGTGCAGGGCACGCTGGGCATTGCCGGCGCCATCATTGACGCGGCGGCGCTGTCGTTCCTGGGATTGGGCGCCGAGCCGCCCACCCCCGAATGGGGCTTGATGCTGGGCGAGGAACGCAACAGCGTGTTCAACGCCCCGCATCTGGTCTTCTTCCCGGGGTTAGCCATCATGCTCACCGTGCTGTCGTTCAACCTGCTGGGCGACGGCTTGCGCGATGCTCTTGACCCGCGCCTGCGGGGGAGCGTTTCCTGAAGCCCATATCCGTCAGGGGGGAGTGAAGCAAAAACGGCAAGTGGTAAAGAAAGCCCCCTGAGCCTTTAGCCCTCGACATTGTCCCGTCGGGGGCTTTTTTGTGTGCCTGCTCCAGGCTGGGATTTTCCACCAGCCATTGGAGAGATTGTTTAACCCATTCGAGACACTTTTGCGCAACGACATATAGAGGTTTACCGCAAAGGGGGAGGAGGGGCAGGGGTGTCGTGGCGAGCGTGTCAAAGCATCCGGCGGACTGTTCCAAAATTAGAATCTCTTAACAAATCGTTGTAAAATCCCCATTTTGGCGAATCTCCGTTAAAATCCACAAACAGGGGATGATGTGTTTCACCCCGGTGATTGCTTTTAAAGGAGTTCAGTATGTTGCGTAAATTGTTGCCCTTGCTGGCGGTGATGGCTCTCCTGCTGGGTGCCTGCCAGCCGCAAACCGCAGGGGGGAAAGTCCCCATCAGCGGCACGCCCATGGCAGGCTGTGAGGTTTCCTCTGTTCTGCCTACCCCCAACCCCACTCTGCAGGCGCTGATACCCGCCCCCGGCAAGGATGATCATATCCTCGGTAAGGATACCGCGCTGGTCACCATCATTGAGTACAGCGATTATCAGTGCCCGTACTGCGCCATGCTGGCACCGGTTCTGCGTCAACTGGTGGAGAAATACCCTGACGATGTGCGCGTGGTCTTCCGCTACTTCCCGCTGACCTCGCATCCCAATTCCTGGGTGGCGGCGCAAGCCGCCGAAGCGGCGGGCAAGCAGGGCAAATTCGTGGAAATGCACGAATTGATCTTTGCTCAGCAGGACCAACTGGCAAACTACACCCCCGAAAATGCTCTGGATTACTTCGTCACCCTTGCCGAGCAGTTGAAGTTGAACGTTGACCAATTCAAACAGGATTATGCCAGCGAGGAAGTGAAAGCCCGCATCCAGAAGAATCTGGACGAAGCCATGAACACCGGCTTGCCCGGCACCCCCTTCCTCTTCCTGAACGGCTTGCCTTATCAGGATCGCATGGACCTGGAGACGCTTTCCAGCCTGGTGGAACTGTTCAAACTGCAGGCGCGCCAGTACACGTCCTGCCCGCCGATGATTATCGACACCGCCAAACAGTACACCGCTACCATGGAAACCGAGAAGGGCAAAATTGTCATTCAATTGTATGCCGATAAAGCCCCGCTGGCGGTGAACAGTTTCGTCTTCCTTGCCCGCGAAGGCTTCTTCAACGGCGTGACCTTCCACCGCGTCCTGCCCGGCTTTGTGGCGCAGGCGGGCGATCCCAGCGGCAGTGGGTACGGCGGTCCGGGCTACGTGTTTAAGAATGAAAATACCGATGCCAAATTTGACCGCAAGGGTCTGGTTGCCATGGCAAATTCCGGCGCCGATACCAACGGCAGTCAGTTCTTCATCACCTACGACGCGCAGGAAAGCCTCAACGGCAACTACACCATCTTTGGCGAGGTCATCGAGGGCATGGACGTGGTGGAGAGCCTCACCCCGCGCGATCCCGCCAGCGATCAGACCCTGCAACCCGGCACCAAAATTCTCAAGGTAACCATCTCCGAGAAATAACGCATGAACGACTCTCAGCCCGCCTTTCCCATCCGCGTAGCGTTCCAACTCCTGTTGAGTCTGCTGGGGCTTGGCTCTGCCTGGCTCATCGGGTTGCTGTTGTTAGGGATGGGCGCGTTGGGATATTTTTCGGGCAGTGCGCTCTTTCATACTTCGGCTGAGCCGTTGCTGGCGCTGGGCTGGGCATTTCTCCTGCTGGGGCTGGTGGCTCTCCCCTCGCTGTGGGCGGCAGGATTGCGCCTGTGGGGTAAAGAGCCCGCGCCTCTGCGCCTGAACCTGGTTTCGGCGTCGCTGGCGCTCCTGCTGGTGCCGCTCATCATCGTGGTGGGGGCGGGCGTCCTGCAAGCCGACGGTGTTCTGCGCCTGTTCATGCCTTTCTTTCAGATTGCCGTGGTGGTCATCCCGGCGCTGTGGCTGGTGGCTTACCTCACCCGTCCGGCTCAGCCGGTGCGGGCGGGGCGTTTCTGGGGCGCGATGAACGTGGGCGTGTTTTTCGTTACCCCGCTCATCCTGCTGGTAGAGGGGATGCTGATGGTCTTGATGCTCATCGGCGTCATTGCCTTCCTCTCCTCCCGCCCGGAGATGATGCAGTATCTGGCGGACCTCTCTTCTCGTCTGCTTCATGCCGCGGGCGACCCGGAGATGATTTTGCGCATTTACCGCCCCATTCTGCGCCAACCGCTGGTGCTGTTCGGCATAGCGGCGATTTTCACCGTCTTTGTCCCGCTCATCGAAGAAGCCCTCAAGCCGCTGGCGGTGTGGCTGTTGGCAGGCGACCGCCTGACCCCCGCCGAAGGTTTCTGGCTGGGCGGGGTGTGCGGGGCGGGCTTTGCCCTGGTGGAGTCGCTTTTCTCGGTCATCGGCGCGGATGCGACTTCCTGGATGACCCTGGCGGTAGGGCGCATTGGCACCACCACCCTGCACATCACCACCGCCGCGCTGATGGGCGGCGCGCTGGCGCAAGCCTGGCAATCCCGCAGGTACGAGCGTTTGGGGCTCATGTATCTGCTGGTGGTGGGGTTACACGGGTTGTGGAACCTGCTGGCGCTGACCAGCGGGCTTGCCCGTGTGCTGGAGCCTTCTCAGCCGCTCAGAGATATCCTCTCTCTGGCAGACCGTCTTTCCCCCTTTGCTCTGCTGGTACTGGCGCTGGCGCTCTTCTGGCTTCTTGCCATTGAGCGCACGGCGGTCAACCGTGCTGGGGCGGTAATGCCTGCGCCGGTGCTGAATGATTCTGTTGAAAGTAAGGAAAGTTAAACCGTTATGGATTTCTTGCTGGAACTCTTTCGCTGGTTTGTGGACTTTGTCCTGCACATGGATCGCCACCTGCCCCAAATTGTCAATGACATTGGCATTTGGGTGTATGCAGTGCTCTTTCTGGTGATTTTCATCGAGACCGGTCTGGTGGTAACGCCCTTCCTGCCGGGCGATTCCCTGCTCTTTGCGGCAGGGGCGGTTGCGGCAACCACCAGTCTGCATCCGCTGTTCCTGTGGGTACTGCTGGCAACGGCTGCCGTGCTGGGCGATACGGCGAATTACTGGATTGGGCATTTTGTCGGTCCCAAGGTGTTCACACAGGAATCGCGCTGGTTCAAGCGGGAGTATCTGGAGCGCACGCATGCCTTTTATGAAAAACACGGCGGGAAGACCATCTTCCTGGCGCGTTTCATTCCCATTATCCGCACCTTTGCCCCGTTTGTAGCCGGCATCGGGCGGATGCGCTACGGCTATTTCATCAGTTACAACGTGATTGGCGGCATCGTGTGGACGGGGCTGTTCATCGGCGCGGGGTACTTCTTCGGCAATTTGCCCATCGTCAAAGAGAACTTCTCGCTGGTGATTATTGCCATCATCCTCATCTCGCTCATTCCCGCAGTGGTGGAGTACCTGAAAGAGAAAAGGCGTCCGCATCCCGCTGTGGTCAAACAGTAGGGCGCATCCTTTCTTCAGGTTGGGAGTTAAAGTAAATATGCAACAATCTCTTTCACACACTAAAACCAACCGCAAACCCTGGATGGACCGCCAGAAACTGCAAAAAATCTTCGATGTGCTGATTCATGCGCTCACCCGCCCGGAATTTCACGGCGTGGAGCATGTGCCTGCTGAAGGCGGGGTCATCCTTGCCACCAACCACATGAGCCGCATGGATACCTTACTGCTGTTCATCAACCCGGCGCGCAAGGACGTTACCGCGCTGGTGGCGGATAAATATCAGAAGTACCCGCTCTTTGCCTGGATTTTGCGCACCGGCGGGATTATCTGGCTGGACCGCGAAAACGCCGACTTTGGCGCACTGCGTGCGGCGGTTGAGGTGCTGAAAAAGGGCGTTGCCCTGGGCATTGCTCCCGAAGGCACGCGAAGCCGCACCGGTCAACTGCTGGAAGGCAAGCCCGGCACGGCGCTGGTAGCCCTGCGGGCGGGTGTGCCGATTGTGCCTACCGCCATTGCCGGGACGGAGAACGTTTTCCCGCGCATTTTCACCCTGCAACGTCCGCGCATCTCGGTGACTTTTGGCAAGCCGTTTGTCCTGCCGCCGCTGGACCGCGACCGCCGCGAGGAACAGATGAAGCGCTACACCGAGGAAATCATGTGCCGGATTGCCGCGCTGTTGCCGGAGAAGTATCACGGCTTTTATCGCGGGCATCCGCGTATCCGCGAGATTCAGCAAGGCATCAACCTGGATTTGCAGGGGTAAACCCTTTTTCGTGAGTTTTGCAGGGAGCCGGTGTCGGCTCCCTGTTTTTTGCTGTGCCAGGGCGCACCCTGAGCCTGTCGGGCATGATTTGGGGAGATGGCTTCGGGCACTCCGTGCCCTCGCAACGACACGATGATGAGCCCCTTGACGTTGCTCGGGGTGTAAAAGGTGTGGTTGCGAAGATACTTGCCCGCAGGATGGGAAAGAGGTCGCCGCGCTCGCTCGCGATGCTACCCAAGCGCACGCTGAACTGAGACTACGCGCGTCAAAGGCGTTGAGGGGTGGTTTTCTCTTTTTATGCGCACTTCGCGCCTTTGCGGTGAACCTCTGGGTGTCGTTGGGAGCGCAAAAGTGCCCGGAACAGAGCAAGCAACCTCCCTCAGGGCTGAGAACCCTGCAGGGAGGCGCTCTTAATCAGGTAGAGAGAGTGTTGCAGGGAAGAAACGCGCCGATCAGGACTGTTCCTCAACGGCTTCAACCTTCTCGATTTCGGGGAAGAACTGCCGCACCGTCCCGGCAACCCAGCCGTTAATGGTGGTGGGCGAAAGCGGACAACCCTCACAGGCACCGCCCAGGCGCACCTTGAGCACCTTGCCGTCAAAGCCCACCATTTCCACCGAACCGCCATGGTACTGCTGAATGTAGGTGTCCAGCGTCTCAATCAGCGCCCGCAGGCGTTCCTCGGTGGAATACTCGAAGGATTTACCGTTCGTGGTTACCATAAATTACTCCTCCTGATTCTGACACCCTTGTGAGGAGGGCTGTAAATCCATACTGGCGGTGAGCATTTCGAGGATGGAGACATGGGTGTTGCGTAAGCGCTCGGCGATGACGCTCGCCAGCCGTTCCAGCCATACCCGTCCCAGTTCGGGGTTGCGCTCGCACAGTGTCTGCAGGCAGGCGCGCTTGAGGCGGTACGCCACCACCTCGGTATTCGCCACTGCGGAACTGGTGTACACATCCCGTCCCAGCGCCGCCGACCACCCGCACACCCCGCCCGGAGAAATGCGCGCAACCACCAGCGAGGGACCGTCGTAGGGCTTGTAGCGAATTTGCACCTCGCCTTCCAGCACGATGCACAGTGCATCGGCAAAGTTGCCCTGCTGGAAAATCACCGTACCTGAGGGGTAGCGCACCTCTTCCAAAAAGGGAGAGAGGGCTTGAATCTGCTGGGGATTCAGCCCTTCAAAAATGGCAAGATGCGCGTACTCCTGTCTGAACATTGAACTAATCTTAATGAAAGCCGGGGAGGAATTGTAGTGGCAAATATACATAAATCGAGGATGATTTTCCTCGCTTTTTATGACCGATTTCCTCTCATTTCAGGGGGAGGAAGGTGTCACAAAATCAGGGCAATCTTCACCCCCTGAAGGGTAGCAGGTGTCATATCGGGAGAATGATAAAGTTCACACGCCAAGAGTGATTTCCCTAATCTACCCTTTACACAGAAAACGGGTATGATTACGGCATGGAGACGGGCGCACACCTCCTGTAAGAAAAGACATAGGCTGTCTCCTCCTTTGGCGAAAGCCCCCGCTGAGTTTTCCCCCACCGCCCTCAGCGGGGGCTATTGTTTTTCCATGGGGTCTCTCTGGCAAGAAAACCGGCGGGCTTTTTGCCCGCCGGTTGCATCTTCAGACCAGGCACTCTTACGGTTTGAGCACTGCCGGTAAGTACACGTAGCGCGGACCCGCCCACAGCGAGACGGTGGCAGTGGTCAACTGCGGGTCATCGCTGGGGATGACTACCTGCGAGACATACTCGCCCACCGCCAGCATTTCGTCCGGCACCGCCCGCACGCTGATTTTGCAACTGCCGGTGGCGCGTGGTACGCCGTTGATGGCGGCGTCCAGCGTACGGTTGGAACAGCCGTCGGAGACGAGTTCAAACACGGCATCGTCGCCGGTGGTAATTTGAACCTGCCCGATGTTCACCGCCACATCGCCAAAGTTGGTGAGGAGAATGTTCTTTGGCGCGCTCACCTGCCCGGGGAAGACCACAAAGGCAAGGCTCTGCGGGGAGAACGACAACTGCGGGGCAGGCGCCGGCACATCGAAGGCGCGCGCCCAAACATCGAAGCGCTCGTCAATGTTGAACGCCGCGCCGTCCGGCAGGTCGCGGTCCTGGCTGGAGAAGGTCACCAGCGAGCGGTTGCCGGCAATCACCGGGAAAGCCGAGGTGTTGCACACCTGCAGGGAGTTGGGGCAGTTAGTGGGGTCGGGGGGAATATCCAGCAGAACCGGCATGCTCTCTCCCGTACCTGTACCAGGCGGTGGCGGGCTGTTGCGCACGTTGAGCAGGAACAGGCGGTCGGCGTCAGTTTGCGCCAGGCGGTCGTAGATAAACAGGTCGCGGTGCGAACACACCCATTTCGCCTGCTGTTCGTCGTAGGCGCAGTACACGTTGACATCCCCCGGCACCACGTTGCCCGCTTCGGAAGTAAAGGCAATCCAGCGCCCATCCGCGGAGATGGTGGGGCTGAAACTGGGCTCTTCCAGCGCCTGGTCGGGGTCGGTGTGGTAGCGCACGGAGATCAGGTGGGTGCGCCCGCTCAGGCGATCCCACAGGTACACGTCGCGCTTGCCGTTGGTATCTGCCGGCAGGGCAGGGTTCTGGGTTTCCAGGTTGGACGCATCTGAAGTAAAGGCAATGTACCTGCCGTCGGCAGAGAGGGCGGGATAGAAGGACATGGCATTGCCGGGCTTGCCATCGGCGGCGCGCGAGACCAGCCGGTACACCGGCAGAGTGTTGTCGAGAATACCGTCGTTGTCGGCGTCGCGGTCCATCAGGTACACCTGAATACCGCTGACGCCGGGAATCAGGTTGCTGGCGTCGGATGTGAACGCCACCCAGCGCCCATCATAGGAAACCACCGGATGCCAGGCATCGCCGTTGATACTGCCACCCGAAGGGGTGCGGGTGAGCAGTTTGTTGGTGACACTGCCGTCGGCGGCGTTAATGAGGCTCAGGTACAGGTCGCGCTTGTGATTGCCGTCGGTTAAACCGAGGTCAAGGTTGCTGGCGTCGCTCTGGAAGATCACCCGCGGGTTGCCGCCTTCGGTGTAGATCGCCAGCGAAGGTTGCAGAATCAGGTATTTGGGGTCGCAGGTTTGTCCCGGCGGGAGCGGCACCGGACAGGTGTAGCCCGAATCCGCATCCGCGGGGGTGCCGGAACTGCGCCGTGAAGCCTGAATGCTCTGGCTGATGGTGCCGTCGGCTTCCACCTTCAACACGTAGATATCCAGCCGCGAGTCGGTGTCGGTGGATTTCAACTGCGCCGAGGTCTGGAACGCCACCCACTGCCCATCCGGCGAGATGACCGGGAACAGGGAGTTGCCCTGTCCCAGCAGGTTCTGGTAGGTTGCCGAGAGGGCAAGGGTCTGGTTCAGGGTGCGGTCGCGCAGGAAGACATCCCAGGTGTTTACGGTATCGGGCAGGGACGAGAGATTGGTGGCCTCATCCACGTACTTGCAGGCAAACACCACCCGCGAGCCGTCGTAAGATGCCGAGGCGTGGTAGCAGTCCTCATTGGCAGTATCCGCGGCGGGAGGCTTGGAGATCAGCAGGGTGGCGGCGGGGGGAGCGTCGGCGCGTACCAGCACGGCAAAGAACGCCAGCGCCAGCGCGGCAATCAGCAAACGGTTGACGAGTTGAAAAGCGCTTTTCATGCGGGTTCTCCTGTACATGAGGTCTAACAGGATGATGGGTTCTCATGGCGAACGTGTCAGCGCGCCCTTCGGCGGCTTCGGCAGGCTCAGCCTTCGCCATGGGGCATGGATGGACGTTTTTTCCTCTTTGCATTGTAGCAGAGAAACCCCGCAGGAAAGTTTACATTTTGCTTAACTCTCTCCTGCCCACACGGTGAATCCTTCCACCCGCAGTACTCCGCCGCGCCAGGCAACCCGCTCCAGACGCACCGGCACACTCCGGGATGCGCTTACCCGCACGCCCGCCCAGCGTCCCACCGGCGGGATGGACAGTGTCCACGGACTGCCGTCCTGCTGGCGCAGAATTCCATCCGCGTCCAGCGTCAGGTGCGGCACGACAGGCGGAGCGGAGCGCCGCTCCAGCACCACAAAACGCTGAGGGGTGACGAAGGCGTCCAGATTGTCCAGCGCCAGCAGTGCGTTGACCTCTTCCAGCGCGGTGCGCGTGCCGTTGTTGTACAGGCGTACCCGCTTGCTGGATGGCGCGCGCACGAACACCCCGCGCAGGCACTGCCCGGCGCCGTCCTGCCCCAGCAGGCGCGCCAGATGCGCCGTGAGGGCTTCCTCGCCGAACAGGTTTGCCAGCAGACTGCCTGCCCCCGCACTCTGCCAGGCACTGCCGTTGAACGCCAGCAAGCCCGGGGATGTCCCTAATGTCCCGTCGGCATCCAGGCGGGCGAGGTAAGCGTTCTGCGCGTCCAGCGCGCCGGTGCGCTTCAGCACCAGCCAGTAACGGCTTCCGCTGTTCAGATGCACGGGGGTAGACGGGCGCAGGCGCACCCAGCCCAGCGCGGGGTCGCGGCTGAGGGAAGCGGCGGGCAGGGTAAAGGCGCTCAACACCGCGCCGGGCAGACCGCCCGAATCGGCGCAGAGGGAGAGTTCCACGCTGTCGGCGGGAGCGCCGGTTTTGACCAGCCACACCCAGATCTCCCCGCAGTCCCAGCCGTCCCCGTCGGGGGTAAAGGCTTGGGCGAGGCGCTGAATGGATGAGGTGTGTCCCCAGGGCAGGGATGTGCCTTCGCGGCGGGCGCTCCCCAGCCAGCCCTGCGCGCAGAGGGCATAGCGCCAGCCCAGGGTGTGCCACCAGCCGCGCCCTTCAAGCAGGACGAAATCCTCTCTGCCGGAAAGGGCGGGGAGAAACTGCAGGCGCGGAGCGGCATGCTCCGCCAGCAGGGTATCGCGGCGGGCAAGGGCTTCGTCCTGGCTGGCTTCGCCGATGGAAAACACCCGCTCGCGCACGCCAAAACGCCGCTGACTGCGCCCATCCTCTGCCCAGGGGGTTTGAAATGTTCCCGCACCGCCTTCCACGCTCCAGGGGGTGGGCGCGCGGTAGCGCACCGCACAGCGGTTGACCACCTGCGCCAGATCCCAGCGCCAGCGCATCCCGCCGCGCTGAATTTCCACCCCGTGCAGACAGCCCCACCAGCAGGGCGCGCCGCCTGCGGGGGAGATGCTCATCTCCGCTCCCAGCCAGCGGCGCGGGTCGTCCTGATTCGCCAGCGCGCCGTCCAGGCGCACCTGCGCGGCATCTGCCCCGCCGGGCAACTGCCAGGTGAGTTCCTCCACCTGCGGGTGAAATCCCTCCAGCGGCAGGTGATGACAGGCACTGACCTTCATTGTCCAGGCGTTCACAACCACCTCCGGCGGAAAAACGGGCGCGCCTGCAGGGTGAAGGTATCCTCAATGGTCATTGCGCCGTTGCGTTCCAAAAGCACGTACAGGCGCTGGGTTTGTCCGGGTTGAAGGAAAATGCCCTGCCCCTCCACCGTGTGGGTAAGCAAGGGCGCGCCGGAGAATTTTACCCCCCGCGTGCGCGGGTCATAGGTTAGCGCCAGTGCGGAGAGGGACATCAGCGGGAGCAGGCGCGCTTCGGCTTCTGTCGGCGTGAGGAACAGGCAGTCCAGGTCGAGGGTGTGCGCGCCGGTAGTCTCTGCCTGCGCCTTCAGCGTCAGGGTCACCCCCGCGCTGAGGGTGTCCACATCCCAGGGCGGCAGGCGCAGAGGCGGGAGCCAGAGGGTTTGCGCACTGGCAGGAATGACCGCTGGCTCGCCGGCGTAGAGGGGTTCAAAACCGGCACTGCCCTCAAAACCCGCTTCCCCCCACACCAGCAGGGTTTCGCTCAGGGGAGCGTGCAGGCGGGCTGTCAGACGATAAAACCTGCCGCGCGCCGCCGCGCTCTGTGAGGCAGGGAGAGAGAAGCGTTTGAGGGTCACTTCCTCCACACCGCTCCACGTCAGACGGCGGTAGCCTCCGGCGCTGGCAGTGCTGGCGCTCAGGGTGGTGCCGCTCACCCCACTGCCCTCCACCCCCTGCTCGCCCTCCAGGACGTGCTGAAACGGTGTGGCGGGATCGTGCGTTCCGGCCGTCAGCAGAACAAGCGACCTGCCCGACAGCGCGCCGCTCAGGGTCATTTCCAGCGGCGCGGGCAGACTGCCCTGCACCTGACTGGCGGGGATGTCCACGAAATTGTCGTGGGCGCCGTCGCTGTGATTGTAGAGGGTGGCGTTTGCACCTGCGCCGTGGCGGTTGAGGAGCGTCAGCGGTGCGCCTTCCTGCTCCCAGAAAGGTTCGCGCTCCACCTCCAGCACAAGCATCTGCCGGTTGACCTGCCGTGCCGCCGGATGGGGTAAACTTTCCAGTTTTCCGCCGCGCAGAGGCGAGCGCCATGTCTGCCCGTCGGGCAGGGTGACGCCCAGTCCGCAGGCGGGATGCGCCGGCAGATGAGCGCTGGCGCGGGCAGTGTAGAGGGCAGTTTCCAGCCCCTGTACGGCTTCGCCGATTGCCGCAGGTGTGCCTTCCAGCACCAGTTCCAGGCGGGTCAGGTCGCTGTTGACAAAGCGCGCCGCGCGCAGGGCGCCGTTTTCCTGAAGCGGGATACCCGTCCCGCCGATCATCAGGTAAAGGTTCATTCTCCCTCCCCTCAGGCGAGATGGTCAGGATGCTCTTCGCTCAGCGTGCCTTCCCAGCGGACGAAAGGCGCGGCGGTACGCTGTTCGTGCAGGCGGGCGGTCTCCGGCGGGTACAGGGTGCAGAGGATGCGGCGGAAGTCTTCCATCACGTTGCGGCTCCAGAGCGCCAGCGGCAGGGTCTTTTGCGGCGCGAGTTCCCACTCTGCCTGCGCCGCCGCGCGGGCGGATGCGGCGTAGCCCGCCGCACCCATCACCAGCAGATGCTGGAGCGAGTCGGGCAAAGTCGTTTCGTCCACTCCGTCCAGCCCTGCCAGGACAAAGCCCTGCGCCGAGACCAGGTTGATTTCCATCAGCGCCATGCGGGCGGCGGCGGTTAAATCGTCAGTGCTGTAGCGCGCGCCTTCGCTGTCGTGCAGGAACAGGCGTGTTTGCTCCAGCAGGGTAGTCAGATTCAGGCTCATGTGCCTCCTTTTGGGCGCGCCGCCCTGCAGAGTTTCCTCCGCAGAGCGGCGCAAACCCGTTGATGGTGTGGGTGGGGGTGCGCAGACGCTGGCGAAGCGTGCTCCGCGATTGCAGTGACACAAACGAGTGTCGTCGCGAGCGAGCCCAGCGAGCGTGGCGACCTCCTGAAAAGTTCCAGCCAAGGCAGAGGTTGCTTCGCGCTCCGCGCTCGCAACGACATATATATGGACGCTTCGCGATCGCAATGACACACTACCGCGTCCAGCACGGTTCGGCAGGCTCACCGTGCGCAGACGCACCCCTCTTACGGGTTACAGGCGCGCCCCTTCCAGCGCCACGCCCAGAATGTACGCTACCAGCAGGGCAATCATGCCGCTCAACTGCTCTTCCTCCAGCGGAAAGTCCGGTCGGTAGGCTTTGACCACCATCAGAATCAAGCCGATGAGCAATGCCCAGAATTTACGCGAGCGCAACAGGTCTTTCCATTTCTCCATAGACAATTCCTCCGTTGACTTACAGGCGCAGGTCGAAGTACACCACCGCGCCGTACAGGGC
Source organism: Anaerolinea thermophila UNI-1 (assembly GCF_000199675.1). Classification (GTDB taxonomy): domain Bacteria; phylum Chloroflexota; class Anaerolineae; order Anaerolineales; family Anaerolineaceae; genus Anaerolinea; species Anaerolinea thermophila. The sequence continues at coordinate 3,420,910 of NC_014960.1, read as the reverse complement.
GAATTGGGTGGTCGCCGAGGCGTCCACGTTGACGTACAGGTAGCAGGCTTCGTCATCGTCCAGCCATGCCGGGCTGGTCAGGGTAACCATCATGCGGTGATCGCCCAGGGCTTTGCGTTTGGCGTCGGTATCGTGACCGCTGTCCAGGGTTGCCACCAGCGCCGCGCCGCTTGCCGTCCCGCCCGCCGAGAAGGTGACCTTCTCCACTTCAACGGTGGGGATGGAATCGCAGGCGCCGCCCGAAACCTTGTAGAGCAAGTCCACGCGCTTGATGCGCGCCCCCTTGAAACTGGCAGAGTTGCCGGTCACCCCCAGCGGAACAATCAGGTTGAAGACGCCGTCGGCGGGCGTGCGGTCTTCTTTGACGACGTTTGCCGAGAGGCTGGTCGTCCACGTGCCGGCGGTCTTGACGATATCCGCAGGCGGGATGAACAGGCTCATTTGCGTATCGCAGACGTATCCCATGAGAGTTTCCCCTTTCTAGCCCGCCACGTTGTTCTTGTGGAGCGGGCGGAAATCGTTGACCCACACCGCCAGGTAGTGGCGCACCTTCAGGCGGTGCTCGTCGTTGGTGAAGACTGCCGGGCTGAGTTCATCCCCGGCGATATAGACCTCCGGCAGGATGCCGAAGCGCTCGCCGATGAAGATTGCCGGAGCGATGCGCGGGTCAGCCACCGCCGCCCAGTCGGTCGGGTCGGTCCACTCCGGCACGGTGATGACATCGCCGGGTTCGCCGCGCTGAAGGTTCTCGCTGAAGATGTTGGCGGCGCGCTCCATGCCCGGGTAGAGAATCTGCATGGCGGTCAACTGCAGTTCGCGCGGCACCAGCAGATATTTCGGGCTGATTGCCATGCGCGGACCCGCGCCGTAAAAGCCCGCGGCGTTCTTCACCAGCATGGGCTGGCGGTACATGGCTTGCCCCACCGCCTCCCACTCCGCCGCCGAAAGCGCCCCCGTGCGCAGGTTGGCATGCCCGCCGGCGCTGGTCACCGGGTTGGCGTTGAACAGCGCCCCGCCGTCCGCCAGCGTGGGACCTGCCCCGCCGTTTTGGGTGAAGACCTCTGCCACCAGACGGCTGATTTTGCGCAGACCGGCGGCGGCAAGTTCGCGGGCGTAGGCTTTGAGTTTGCGGGTGTCATCGCGGTCAATCAATTCCAGGGTGAGCGGCACGTACCCGCCGTATTTCCGGAAGGTTGCCGTCTCGGCACTGTCGCCCACCGCCAGTTCGGTGTACTCGGCGCCCTCGGCGACTTCGGGCAGGTCGCCCACCGTGCCGACGAGAATACCGGTGATTTGATTGAGGGTGGTGAAGTGTTCCTGCACGGTCACCTTGCGCCACCAGTCGTACCCGGCGCGCCCCAGTTCCTCCCAGGTGTTGACCACGATTTTGTTGAGGGCGTTCTTGACCAGACCGGTGAAATCGGCGGTGGCGGCGAACTGCGCGCGGGTGCGGTCCCAGCCGCCGTGAAAGTCGTAATCGCCGGTGAGCATGAGGTACAGTTCGCGGATGCCCTGCAGGCGGTGCACCTTGAGGGTTTCCATGCCCTTCTCGCGCGGCACGCCGAAGAGGTCGTCCACCGCCGCCTGCAGTTGATCGCGGGTATCTGCCATCTCCAGGCGCCCCGGACCCAGGGCTGTCTGCGCGCCGGTGCAGTCCGAAACCCAGCGGCGGGCTTCCTCAATGCGCTGACGCAGTTCCTGCGGTTCGAAGGCGCGCCCCTGAAACTGCGCGCGCACGGCTTGCTCCATCGGCGCGGGTAGATGCGCCCCCTGAAGCGCCAGGTCCAGAAATGCGCCGTACCAGCGCTGAGGTTCTTCCTGCGCGGACGTTTGCGCCTGCGCCGAAGTTTGCACTCCCGGCACTGCCGGTTCGACCGATTGAGACTCCATACTGATTCCTCCCATGAAGTGGTTGAGCGCCCGCACGAAAGCCCCGCCCCGTGCGGGTTGAATGACCAGATCGAGCGAATTGACGCGCACGATGCGCTCCACCTGCCTGCCGCTGGCGGTGAACAGAATATCGGCGCTGAAGCCAATCTGCGGCTTGATTTCGCCGCGCGCCAGCATTTGCCGCCCCAGGTCTGCCAGCAGATGCCCCGAAGGTCCCATGGCGCGCAGGCGCACGCGCACCCCCTGCGAGGTTTCATCCCAGGCGGGCTGGGTGCATACGCCTGCCAGGTCGCGCACACTGCGCGCCCCCCAGGCGTGATCTATGAAGCACGCCGCGCCCTCCCAGAGCGGCAGAGAGCGGCGCAGGACCGCCTCATCGAAGCGCCAGCCGTTGCCCTCTCCGGCGGTGATTGCCAGCACCTCGAACTCTCCGGCAGAGGTGACTTCTCCCAGCGCGGTGAACCAGCCGCGCCGCGGCAGATGCAGAACCTGCCCGTGTTCCATTTATCCTCCCTTCTTTTCAGTGGATGGGTTTGCCGATGCGGGCGCCGTCTCTCCGGCAAAGCGGTACACCAGACGGAGCAGTTCGCTTTCGCCGATCAGCCCGCGTTCGTACAGGCGCATGAGCGCGCCGCTGGCATGCGCCAGCGCCGCCGCCAGCGAGGCGTTGTCGCGCGCCGAGAGGTCTGCCCCGCGCACCTGCACCTCATATTCGCCGCTGCGCCCGTGAATCCACGCCCAGCGGCGCAGGCAGGCGCGGGCGGTATCTTCCACCAGCCAGCAGAAGAACTTCTGACGCTGTTCCAGACGGCGGTAAGCCGGTCCACCGGCGGCTTCGGCGGTGGTGCGGGTGGCGCTCTCCGGCTCTGCCAGAAAGTGCAAAGGGATGCCCGCCCCGGCGGCAATCATCTTCTTCAGTGCCAGCCCGTCCTCGCCGGCTTCGTGGCTCTCCAGGTGCGGCTGGATGACGCTCCATTCCTCGCCTTCGTCGGTGACGAGAATACTGCCCGGCATGGGCGGGTTTGCCGCCAGCGTCTGCTGGCGCGCCAGGCGTTCGGCTTCGCTGGCAAAGCGCGAGCGCACGGTAAAGAGAAAGGTATTGCGGTAGCGGTTGAGGCGGGCGCGGTCTTCCAGCCAGCCGGCGTAGCGGTTGAGCCAGCGCAGTAACGGCGCCAGGTCGCTTTCCCCGCGCACCGCGCCCACCGGTCGGTTGATGGCGTAGTGCAGGATGGCGGGAGCAAAGCGCCCCTGTTCATCGGGCATGTCACTCTGCGGGTTGTACACCTGCCACCAGCGTTCCTCACCCGCGCCGTCCACCTGCAGGCAGGCAATTTCCTGCTGAAGGTCGTTTTCGGCGGTGCGGATGGCGCGAATTTGCAGTGCCGGGATGGCGCGCACGTAGGTCATCCCGCCGGCATCGGTGCTGAGCAGAAGGAAGAGTTCCCCGGCGCGGCTCAGTTCATCGCACCATTCCACCGTGCGCATGGGCAGGCGGTTGAGCGGATGCTCCCACCAGCGCTGAAGGAATGTTTGGGCTTCTGCCTGCGGGCTGACCACCGCCAGCCCGCCGCCGATGACGTACTCGGTGGTCAGTTCAACGATGCGCCGCGCCAGCGGGTTGGTGCGCCAGGCGTGCAGGGCTTGTTCCAGCGTCTGCTCGCGGTCGGGGGTAAGGCGTTCGTTCTCGCCCCAGGCTTGCGCGCGAATCAGCAGGGTGTTGTCGGTCTCCGCCAGCGCCATCTGCACGCGGCGGCGCACTTCGGGTTCAATCCAGCGGTGAAGGATGGTTTTCCACATGATTCCGGTTGGTTTTCCTCCCTGTTTGTGTAGGGTGTGTTCTCTGGACGATCTTCAAAAGGTGTTGGTGCGAGCGAGGGAAACACCCCCCGTGTATCTGGCGAGTTTGAACCCCTGGTGGAGATTGCTTACCCCTAACGGGGTGCTTTCGGGTGCTTCGCACCCTCGCAATGACACCCGGCGGTAAGCCCTCATTGCCCCCCGTCCAGTTCCTTCAGCGGGTCGCGGGCGGGGATGATGCCCGCATGGGCAGAAGTTGCCCCGCTCCAGCCCCACGCCATGCGGTCCAGCAGGGCGCACAACGCTCCTGCCATGAGCAGGTCGTCGTGCAGGTAGCCGCCCCCGCCGGGGTGGCGCGCGCCCTCCGGCACGCCCCAGTGCAGGCGCTGATGCGGGCTGGCGTCCACCTCGTAGGTGCATCCGCGGCACTGCGCCAGAAAGCGCTCCACCAGCGCCTGCGCCCGCCCCTCGTCCGCCTGCGGCAGGTGAAAGCGCCCGCTCTCCACCACCTCCAGAAAGCGGTAGCCCAGGTCGCTCTTGCTGGCAGAACTGAAGACGAAGCGCACCACCCGCCCGGGCAGGGCGCGGTCGAGGAAATCTGCCAGCCCGGCACCCACGCCGGTAGCGTCAATGACGATGCGCCGCGGAGACCACTGCCGCGCCAGTGCCAGCACCTGCTCGAAGAGGCGCGTCTGGCTCACCCCCGTCCACTGGCAGAGATGCACCGCCCGATAGCGCGGCGCGGGACGTCCGTCCTGCGGCGGCTCTACCTCCACAATCACCAGCGCGCTGGAATCGCGGCGGTTGCCTGCGTAATCGTCCATCAGCGGCAACTGCACCGGCGCCGTCCCACCCACATCCAGCAGGAAGGCATAGGTTCTGCCGGGCAGGGGCGCATCCTGCCAGGGATGAGTCCCGCGCAGAAGCGCCAGACGCTCTTCGGGGAAGAGCGTGCCGGCGGCATCCACTTCCTCGGAGAAGTACTGCGTGCGCACTGCCGGGTGATTGCGCCCCAACTGCTGAATGGCGCGCTCTACCGTGCGGGCATAGCGCGGATGGTCGGCGATGACCTCAGCGGCGGTGAGGCGGAAGACGCGGCGTACGCCGTCGCGGGCTTGCTCCGCCTGCGCCAGGCGCAGTTCGCGCCCCAGCAGGGTGGATGCCGTCCACGCCGTGCCCCAGAAGACGCGCACCGCGCCGGTGGAAGCCGTCATGGGGGCAAGTTCGGTATCGAACTTCTCGATGCTGACCGCCTGGGCTTCGTCCACCTCCAGCAGAAGCGAGGCGGTGGCGCCGACAATGCTGGCTCCGGGCGCGGCGGAGAGGAAGTGAATGCGCGCCTGCCCCAGGCGGAAGGTGTTGCCGCTCTCGCGCCGCCAGCGTCCGCGGGTGAGCGGATTGGCGTTGAGGACGCGCTCCAGACGGCGCATGGCGGTCAGACTCTGCGGGCGCAGGGTGGGCGAGGCTTTGACCATCTCGGCGGATGTGCCGCTGAAGAGGGTGAGCAGGTAGGCTTCCAGGTGGGCTTGGACTTCGTTCTTGCCGCTCTGGCGGGGGAACATCACCACGAAGGACAGCCCGCGGTCGTGCAGGACGGCGTCCACAATGGCGCGGGCAACCTGCGCCTGATAGGGGCGCAGGCGCACCCCGCTCAGGCGGGCAAAAGCGCAGACATCGCTGAGGGTTTGGCGCAGAAGGCGCAGTTCGTCCATGAATCATCCCCCTGAAAACAGAGTGACCCTCAAAATTGGCGGACACTCCCGCCAGGTGTGCGCGAGGTTGCTTACCCCGTTCGGGGCACTTTCCCTCGCTCCGCTCGCTCGCAACAACATCTTTTGCCCCCCTGAGAGGTGGAAACGGCGGCGGTACAAGCCCATACAGCGGTCGGATCGAACCGGGGGAAGCCGCGCAGTCTTTTCCCGCCTGAGGCGGTTGGCTGGCTGGCTGAAGGGCAAAAGGTCTCATCCGCCGGAACACCCGCACTGGCGCAACCGCACCGCCCATTTGACGGGCTTAACCGCCGCCGGTTTTCCCGCTCATCTCGCGGAAGATTTCATCCGCCATGTGGAAGATTTCATCCAGCGCGCCGCGGTCTTCGCTCAGTTCGCTCTGCACTTTGAGCATCTGCGCCAGCCGCGCGCACGCCTGACTGAAGGCTTCCAGCAGGCGCACCTGGTGGGGAAGCGGATTTTCCTCTTCGGCGCGCTCTGCCGTTTTGCGGATGAGGGAACGCAGCATCTCAATTTCCTCCCGCAGGGTTTGTTCCTGCGGAGGGCAGGATTCGCGCGGAGTCTTGCGTCTGCCTGCCATGTCCCTCCCTGTTTGATTAGAAAATATGTTCTATTTTCAAAGAGAGGGTAACATGCCCGCCCTCTTGCGGCAACCTGTCAAAAGGTGCAACAGACTTGCATACCTTTGCGGGGACTGCAGGGAATTTTGCAGTAAAAAGATATATAATCAAGCCGGCGGTGAAAGACCATCGAGAGGAACGCAGACGGGTGTCACCGCCAGGGCGCGAAGAGAAGTGTGCGCCCCGGGATGGCTCGACGGACTGCTGGATGCGGTTGCAAGCGAGACGCTTCCCATGAATTCATACCCGGTTGATGAAAGGCAGGCACATGTGACTTCCAAATCCACTCCCCTGTGGCAAACCGTTTTCATCTGGACGGCGGCAAATGCGCTGGGCATTGCCGCTTCTATGCCGCTCTCGGCGCTGATTTCTCTGGTAAAACCCCTCACCGGTCTGGCAGGCAGTGCGGTGGTCATCGGCATCCCCGTTGGATTGATGCAGTGGCTGGCGCTCCGCCGCACGGCGCGGGTTTCTCCGCTGTGGATTTTCACGGTCTTTTTCGGACTGGTTGCCGTTGGATGGCTGGCGGGTCTGATTTCGTTTCATGATGATGAAGGTATTCTGGAACTGTCTTCGCTCTACGCCCTGGCAGGGCTGATCATCGGACTTTTACAGTGGAGTTTGCTCTTCCGGCACTTCCGCCGATCCTTCTGGTATCCGCTGAGCAGTGCCCTGGGATTGGGACTGGCGCTGTGGGCAGTGTTGGTCACCAATCTGGTCAGTGTGAATGGCTCGCTCGCCCTGGCGCTGGGCATTCTCATCTACTCGGTCGCCACCGGTGTGGCTCTGGCGCACCTGCCGCCGGCATCCAGCCCTGAACCTGCTCCCGACCAGCCTGCCTGATATCCTTCGTTCCTGCGCTATAATCATCCTGTCCCAAACCCGTTGGATTGGAGGTTAACCATGGAACGCATTCCGCCCGAGCAGGCAGGCTTTTCTTCTGTTCGTTTACAGCGCATTACCAGTTTCTTTCAGTCGCTGGTGGATCGTCAGGTGATTGCCGGTGTGGATGCGCTGGTGGCGCGCCGCGGCAGGGTGGCGTACCGTCAGTGCGTGGGTTTTGCCGACCTTGAAAGTGCCAAACCCCTGGCTGAGGATGCCCTCTACCGCATTTACTCGATGAGCAAGCCCATCACCAGCGTGGCGGTGATGATGCTTTTTGAGGAAGGCGCCTTTCACCTCTTTGACCCGGTGGCGCGCTACATCCCCGCGCTGGGGGAAGTGAAGGTGTACCAGCCGCGCAGCGGCGGCGCCGATTTCGACCTTGTCCCGCCCAAACGTCCCATCACCATTCACGACCTGCTGACCCACACCGCCGGGCTGTCCTACGGCTTTGACGAACATTCGTACATTGACGACCTCTACCGCAAAATGGTCTGGCAGAGGCTGGAGAAAGACCCGGAAATTACTCTGGGAACACTGGTGGAAGAGATTGCCAAAATCCCGCTGGCGTTCCACCCCGGAACGTCTTACCGCTACAGCACCGCCATTGACGTGCTGGGTTATCTGGTCGAGGTGGTGTCGGGCAAACCGTTCGATGTCTTCCTGCGCGAGCGCATCTTCGAACCGCTGGGCATGAACGATACCGATTTCTGGGCACCGCCGGAGAAAGCCGCCCGCCTGGCAAACCTGTACGGACCGGCTGAGGGCGGCGGTTTGAAGGTCATTCAGACGATGGAAAACTTCCTGCGCAAACCCTCAGTTCCCAGCGGCGGCGGGGGGCTGGTGTCTTCCACCGCCGATTACTTCCGCTTTGCTCAGATGATGCTCAACCGCGGCGAATGGCAGGGCGTGCGCCTGCTGGGGCGCAGGACGGTGGAATGGATGTGGATGAATCACCTGCCGGAAGGACTGCGCCTGCCCGATGATCCCGCCTGCGGTTTTGGCTTGGGCGGCAGTGTGGTGGTGGATGCCGCCCGCCACTGGCACATGTGCTCGCCGGGCAACTGGGGCTGGGGCGGTGCCGCCAATACCTGGTTCTTCCTCGACCCCAGCGAAGACCTGCTGGCGATGATCATGCTCCAGTACATGCCGGGATTCACCATCCCCTTCCACCACACCTTTGCCAACCTGGTGTATCAGGCGCTGAACGATTGAAGTATGTCCCATCCCATCCCGCTGATTCTGGACACCGACATCGGCACGGATATTGACGACACCTGGGCGCTGGCAGTCTTACTGCGCTCGCCCGAGGTGGATGTGCGCCTGGCGCTCTCCGCCACCGGCGATACCGCCTACCGCGCCCGCCTGCTGGCGAAGTTCCTGCAGGTCTCCGGCAGGTGCGATATTCCCGTCGGCGTGGGTGTGTATGCGGAAGATGAATCCCTGCCCAGACGCCTGCAGGAAGCCTGGGTGCAGGGCTACGCGCTGGAAGACTACCCCGGCAGGGTGCATGCCGACGGCGTTGCCGCGCTCATCGAGACCATCCTGAATGCACCCGAGCCGGTCACCCTGCTTGCCATTGGACCGCTGACCAACATCGCCGCCGCGCTGGAGCGCGAGCCGTCCATCGCCCGGCGGACGCACTTTGTGGGCATGCACGGCAGTATATACCGCGGATACGGCGGCGCTCCGGAAGCCCATGCCGAGTACAACGTCAAACTGGACGTACCTGCCAGCCGCAAAGTCTTCTCTGCCGACTGGCTGAGTTTTACCCTCACCCCGCTGGACACCTGCGGGCTGGTAACCCTGCAGGGCGAGCGCTACGCCGCCGTGCGCGATTCCAGCCACCCCATCACCCGCGCGCTGATGGAAAACGTGCGCCTGTGGTGTGCCGCCTCGCCGCCCTGGCTGAAGATACCCATCGATCCCGAACGCCAGTCCAGCACGCTGTTTGATGTGGTTGCGGTGTACCTTGCCTTTGCCGATGACCTGCTGGAGATGCGCACCCTGCCGCTCATCGTGGACGAAGCCGGCTTTACCCGCGTACATCCCGAGGGCAAAGCGGCGCGCTGTGCGCTGGCGTGGAAGGACCTGCCCGCTTTTGAGCAGTGGATGGTCGAGCGCCTGCGCTGAGGTCGTGACATTTCACGCTCAAACGCGTGACAATTGACAAGAACTCTTTCTGCAAAAATCGGGTATGCTACAGGCGGAAAACAACACAGCCGCAGGGCTGTGATGACGTCAAACCTTAAGGAGTGTGTCATGACTCACGTAATTTCTAAGGACGATTGCATTCAGTGCGGCGCTTGCGAAACCGAGTGCCCCGAAGGCGCAATCTACATGGACGGCGAATACTACGTGGTGGATGAGGCAAAGTGCAAGGACTGCGGTTCCTGCGTGGATGTCTGCCCCACCGGCGCCATCGGTCCCAAATAAATCCCTCTGAGGATGACGAAAAGGGCGGGGTTGCACCCGCCTTTTTCGTTTTAATCGGCGCTGTCTGCCGCCAGCCGATTCCAGCGTTCGCCGCCGTCTACTACCAGCACCTCGCCGGTGATGAAATCCGAGCGCGCCAGGAACACTACCGCCTCTGCCACGTCCTCGGCTCTGCCCCAGCGTCCCAGCAGGTTGCGCTGAGCAATGGCGGCGCGGCGTTCCTCGCTCAGGTACTCCGGTGCCAGCACCGCCCCCGGCGCTACCGCGTTGACGCGCACCCCGGGCGCCAGTTCCAGTGCCAGTTGGCGGGTGAGCGCCAGCAGAGCGGTCTTGCCCATGGCGTGGGCGGTGAAATCCCGCCAGGGTTCGTAGAGCACCAGGTCGAGAATATTGACAATCACCCCGACGCCGCGCTGTTTCATGCCCGGCGCCACAGCGTTGGCACAGAACAGCGAGCCGTAAATCAGCACATCCAGCACCTTTTTCCACCGCTCCCATTCCTGCTCGTCCTGTACCGGGAAGGGCGTCTTGAGGAAGGGCGAAGCGCTGTTGACCAGCACATCCACCCCGCCCAGTTGACGTTCTGCCTCGCGCACCATGGTTTCCACCTGTGCGCGGTCTGCTACATCCGCGCGGATGGGCAGGGCGCGCACTCCCAGGGCTTCCGCCTCGCGCGCCGTTTTCACCACCTCTTCCTGGGAAGAGTGGTAGTTGATGACCACATTCGCGCCTGCCCGCGCCAGCGCCAGGGTGATGGCTTTGCCCACCCGCACCGCGCCGCCGGTAATCAATGCCGTTTTTCCTGCCAGTTCCATCCGTTTGACCTTTCCTTGGGAAAATTTGCTTGTGTTATACTGGCATTGTACTCAAAAATCCCGTTTCAGATTGGAGCCGTATGACTTTTCCTTCTCGATTCGGACTCAGCACCCTGGTCAACCATGTGGGCGAGGGCGAAGCGCCTCTGGATGCCCACTCCAACCCCATCTTCCAGACTTCGACCTTCCGCTTCCCCGATGTTGCCACCGGCGCGGCGCGCTTCCGCGGCGAGGAAGATGGCTTCATCTACACCCGCTTCGATAACCCCAACTTCCGGCAGGCGGCGGCAAAGATTGCCGCGCTGGAAGGCATTGACCTTCTGCGCGCCCAGCCCGATGCTCCCATGGAAGAAGTTGTGGCTGGGCGCATGTTTTCTTCGGGCATGGCGGCAATCACCACTGCCATCCTGGCGCGGGTGCGCGGCGGTCAGACGGTGATTGCCCAGGAAGCCCTCTACGGCGCGACCTACACCTTTCTGCACGATTTTGCTCCGCAGTACGGTATTCAGGTGGTCTGGCTCAACCATCCCCAGCCTGAGGACTGGGAGCGCGCCTTCCGCGAGCACCCTGACGCCGTGCTGGCATACGCCGAATCGCCCGCCAACCCCACGATGGGCATCATTGACCTTGCCGCCGCGGCGGAGATTGCCCACCGCTACGGCGCCTGGCTGATGGTGGATAACACCTTTGCTACCCCCTACTGCCAGCGCCCGCTCACCCTGGGCGCCGATGTGGTGGTGCATTCCACCACCAAGTACCTGGCGGGTCACGGTGTGGTGGTGGGCGGCACGGTGGTCAGCCGCCATGTGGAGTACATCCACAAGAACCTGAACGCTACCAACAAACTGCTGGGCGGCAACCCCGGTCCGTTCGACACCTGGCTGACCTCGATGGGACTGCGCACCTTTGAACTGCGCATGGAACGCCACTGCGCCAATGCCATGCAGGTCGCCGCCTGGCTGGAACAACATCCCGCCGTTTCGCGGGTGTACTACCCCGGCTTAACCAGTCACCCTGAGCATGAACTGGCAAAGCGCCAGATGCACGCCTTCGGCGGGATGATTTCCTTCGAACTCAAGGGCGGGCTGGAAGCCGGCAAAGCCCTGATGGAAAACGTGCGCCTGCTGACGCTGGCGGTGAGCCTGGGCACTACCGACTCGCTGATTTCTCACCCCGCCAGCATGACCCATTCGGGTGTGCCGCCAGCCGCGCGCCAGGCGGTGGGCATCACCGATGGGCTGGTGCGCTTCTCGGTGGGCATTGAGAACGTGGAAGACATCCTCGCCGATCTGGAGCAGGCGCTGAAGGGACTGTAACGCACGCCCCGCAGGGGGTAAGCAACCTCTCTCTATCACCTTGTGAAAGGTCGCCGCGCTCACTGCGCTTGCTCCCGATGACACCCAATCGTGTCGTTGCGAGCGAGTGAAACGAGCGAAAGTGCCCCGAACGGGGTAAGCAACCTCCCGCAAGGCTTGTATATATAAGAGATTGCTTCGGGCGCTTTGCGCCTTCGCAATGACACTCTCTTTCTTCGCGTCCTTTGCGCCCTTCGCGGTGAAAAAAACGGGCGGGAAACACTCCCGCCCGTTCCTGATTCCCGCCCGGCTTACGCCTCGCGGAACTCGCCTTCCACCACTTCGCCCGCGCCGTCACCACCGGCGCCGCCCACAGGCTGACCCTGCGGCACGCTTTGCAGTGCCACTGCGGCTTGTGTCAGGGTTTGCATGCGGTTGCGGATTTGCTCCGCATCCTCGCCGCTCATCGCCTGGCGCAGGTCGTTGATCTTCGCCTGGATGTCCTCGCGGGTTGAGGCAGGCACGGCATCGCCGCGCTCTTTGAGCAGTTTCTCCACCTGATAGATGGCGTTGTCCGCCTGATTGCGGGCTTCCACCACCTCTTTGCGGCGGCGGTCAGCGGCTTCGTGCTGGCGCGCCTCGTTGACCATGCGCTCGATGTCGCTCTTGTTCAGGTTGGTCGAAGCCGTAATGGTCACGCGCTGTTCCTTGCCGGTGGCTTTGTCCTTGGCCGTCACGTTGAGGATGCCGTTGGCGTCAATGTCAAAGGTCACCTCAATTTGCGGTATACCGCGCGGAGCCGGCGGGATGCCTTCCAGGCGGAAGCGCCCAAGGCTGATGTTGTCCGCCGCCATGGCACGCTCGCCCTGCAGGACGTGCACATCCACTGCCGTCTGGTTATCCTCGGCGGTGGAGAAGATCTCCGACTTGCGCACCGGGATGGTGGTGTTGCGCGGGATGAGTACGGTCATCACACCGCCCAGCGTCTCCACGCCCAGCGAGAGCGGGGTCACGTCCAGCAAGAGGACGTCCTTCACCTCGCCGCCCAGCACGCCGCCCTGGATGGCGGCACCCACTGCCACCACCTCATCGGGGTTGACGCTCTTGTTGGGTTCTTTGTTGAAGATGCGGCGCACAAATTCCTGCACCATGGGCATGCGGGTTGAACCGCCCACCAGCACAATCTCATCCACCTGCGAAGGGCTCAGTTTGGCATCGCGCAGGACGGCTTCCACCGGTCCGCGCATGCGTTCCACCAGATCGGCGGTCAACTGCTCGAATTTGGCGCGCGAGAGGCGCAGTTGCAGGTGCTTGGGTCCGTTGACGTCGGCGGTGATGTAGGGCAGGTTGATCTCCGTCTCCATCATGCTGGAGAGTTCAATCTTGGCTTTTTCGGCGGCTTCGCGCAGACGCTGGAGCGCTTGACGGTCCTGCCGCAGGTCAATGCCCTGTTCTTTCTTGAACTCATCCGCCGCCCAGTTGACGATGCGCTGATCCCAGTCATCGCCGCCCAGGTGGGTATCGCCGTTGGTGGCGCGCACCTCGATGACGTTATCGCCTACTTCCAGCAGGGAAACATCGAACGTACCGCCGCCCAGGTCGAAGACCAGAATCTTCTCGTTCTTTTTCTTGTCCAAACCGTAAGCCAGCGCCGCCGCGGTCGGCTCGTTGATGATGCGCAGGACTTCCAGTCCGGCAATCTTCCCGGCGTCTTTGGTGGCTTGCCGCTGGCTGTCGCTGAAATACGCCGGCACGGTAATCACCGCCTGAGTGACTTTCTCGCCCAGGTAGGCTTCGGCGTCGGCTTTGAGTTTTGCCAGAATCATCGCCGAAATTTCCTGCGGGGTGTACTCGCGGTTGGTTTGCGGGACGAACACCCGCGCATCGCCCGCCGGACCTTCCACCACCTTGTAAGGCACCATCTTGCGCTCGGTTTCTACTTCGCTAAAACGCCGTCCCATGAAGCGCTTGATGGAGTACACGGTATTTTCGGGGTTAATGACCGCCTGCCGTTTGGCGGTTTGTCCCACCAGCCGCTCGCCGTTTTTGGTAAACGCCACGACCGAAGGGCACAGGCGCGAACCTTCGGCGGTGGTAATCACCACCGGCTCGCCGCCTTCCATCACCGCCACCACGCTGTTGGTCGTTCCCAGGTCAATGCCAATAATCTTTCCCATAATTTCCTCTCTCCTTTCATGAGGAAGATATTTTCCAGTTTTTATTCCAGAGCAAGGATACCCGCGCCGTGCAAGAAATAAATTAACGAAGTATAGGAAGAGTATTAACAAATGCGCGGGGACTGCGTTCGAAAGCCTCTTCCGTAACGGGTAATCCTCGCTGAACGGGACACCTTCAGGATTATTCTGTTTGACATGATATGTGTTTCATGATATACTCAGGTTGTGATTAAGTCCTTCCGCGATCGCTCTACCGAGAGCCTGTTTCACGGAGAACGGCATCCCTCTCTGCCGCCCAATCTGCAAAGAATTGCCTTGCGCAAACTGCTCATCCTGGATGCCGCCGCCGATCTCGATGACCTGCGTGTTCCGCCCGGCAATCACCTGGAGAAACTGCGCGGCGACCGCGAAGGACAGTACAGCATCCGTATCAACGACCGTTACCGTCTTTGCTTTGTCTGGCAGGACGGAGACGCCTATGAAGTTGAAATTACCAATTACCACTAGAGGTGTGCCATGACCCGCGAAATTCCGCCTATCCATCCCGGTGAGATTTTACTGGAAGAGTTTCTCAAGCCGTTGGGCATCAGCCAGAACGCCCTGGCTCGCGCTCTGCGCGTTCCGCCCGACCGTATCAATGCCATTGTGCAGGGCAAGCGCAGTATCACGGCAGATACTGCTTTGCGTCTGGCGCGCGCTTTTGGCACAACGCCTCAGTTCTGGCTGAATTTGCAGGCGCGTTACGACCTGGATGTTGCGCAGGATCGTCTGGAAGAGCAGATTGAGCGCGAGGTGCTTCCTTTGATTGAATAACTCTGCCCTGCCGCTTGTTTTTCGTTGAGAAACGAGACCCGTGCCAGCGCAGACCTTCTAAAACCTGACGCATTCCATCTTCATCCTGCCGTTCATCGGTATAATCAAAAGTATGTACACCCCGTTACCGTTCCCCATTGACTCCCTGCATCCGGTGGACTGGCTGTTTGCCGCGCTTTCCTTTGCCGCCGAACGCCACCGCGATCAGCGCCGCAAGGGCGTTCTGCATGCCCCTTACATTAACCACCTTATTGAGGTGGCACATCTGCTCTGGGCGGTGGGCGGGGTGCGCGACCCCGAAGTGCTGGCGGCGGCTGTCCTGCACGACGTGCTGGAAGATACCCCTACTTCTCCCGAGGAAATCAACCGCCTGTTTGGCGCGCGGGTGCGCGCGCTGGTGCAGGAAGTCAGCGATGACAAGAGCCTGCCCCAGGCAGAGCGCAAACGCCTGCAGGAAGAACACGCTCCCTGCCTCACCGCCGACGCCAAACTCATCAAACTGGCGGATAAAATCAGCAATGTGCGCTCCATTCTGGAAGATCCGCCGGAACAGTGGAGTGATGCGCGTCGCCGCGAGTACGTTGCCTGGGCGGTGCGGGTGGTGGCGGGCATGCGCGGGGTCAACCCGGCGCTGGAAGATGAGTTCGACCGTATGGTGGCGCGGGCGCGTGAAATCTGGCAGGATTTGCCCTGAGAGCCGTTATTCCCTGTTTTAATTCATTAATTCAGGTAAAATTAGGTGTAATTCAGGCGGGGACATCCCGCCCTTACCGATTTTCCCGGAGAACCCCCATGAGTACAGAAAAAATCCAGCGCCTGTTTGAAATCCTTGCTGAATTGGACAGCGCCATTGTGGCTTTTTCCGGCGGGGTGGACAGCACCCTGGTTGCCGCCGCGGCGTACCGCGTGCTGGGCGAGCGCGCCGTTGCCATCACGGCTGTCTCGGAGAGCCTGGCGGAGAGCGAGCGCGAAGAGACCCTGGCGCTGGCGCGCCACATCGGCATCCGCCACGTGCTGATTCACAGCCACGAACTGCAGGATGAACGCTACCGCGCCAACTCGCCCATGCGCTGTTACTGGTGCAAGAACGAACTGGGCGCTCTGCTGGCGGCGTATGCCCGCCAGCATCACTACTCCGCCATTCTGGACGGCAGTAATCTTGACGATCTCGGCGATGTGCGCCCCGGACGCAAAGCCATGCAGGAAGCCGGTTTCCGCTCCCCGCTCATCGAAGCCGGCATGACCAAAGCCGATGTGCGCGAAGCCGCCCGTCTGCTGGGCTTGCCCAACTGGGATAAGCCCGCCATGGCATGCCTGGCGTCACGCATCCCCTTTGGCATGCAGGTCACCCGCGAGAACCTGCGGCAGGTGGAGCAGGGCGAAGCCTTCCTGCGCTCGCTGGGACTGCGCCAGGTGCGCCTGCGCCATCACGGCAGGGTAGCCCGCCTGGAAGTTGAGGAAAGCGGCTTTGCCCTGGTGCTTCAGCACCGCGAAGCCATCACCGCGCGGCTGAAGGAAATCGGCTTCAGCCATGTAGCCCTGGATCTGGCGGGTTACCGTCAGGGCAGTCTGCACACCGCGCTGGAGTCTGCCCAATCTGCGGGTTGAGCCAAAGCCGAGCCATGCCGAAGCGCCCGCTGAGCCGTGTCAAAGCGTGCACTCTCTTTTTTTTTGCGTCCTTCGCGCCTTCGCGGTAAACCTGTTTGCCCTGTACCCACCTCAAGGGTAGGGTGAATTATGCCAATTGCATGGGCAGAAGGCGATAAAAGACAGTATCCTCAATGGCTCAAAACAGGGTATCATCAAGAATGGCATGATCGCCATCCAAGCACCTGATGTCCCTGCCAACCTTTGATATAAGAGGTTCCACGAACATGAGCACCTACAAACGCGTTCACAATTTCAATGCCGGACCGTCCATTCTCCCCGAGCCTGTGTTGTTGCAGGCTCAGGCGGAGATGCTTGACTATCAGGGCACCGGCATGTCGGTAATGGAGATGTCTCACCGCTCCAAAGAGTTCGAAGCCATCATCCAGACCGCCGAAGCCGACCTCCGCGAACTGCTGGGCATTCCTCAGAATTACAAAGTGATGTTCCTGCAGGGCGGCGCCAGTTTGCAGTTTGCCATGCTGGCAATGAACCTGCGCCCCGCCGGCGCCTCGGCGGATTACATCGTCACCGGCGCATGGAGTCGTACCGCGCTCAAAGAAGCCCAGAAACTGGGCACCACCCGCGTGGTCTTCAACGGCGAGGGCGAGAACTTCACCCGCCTGCCCGAACCTGCCGAGTTGCAGTTTGACCCCAACGCGGCGTACGTGCACTTCTGCCACAACGAGACCATTCACGGCGTGGAGTTCAAGAGCGAGCCGGTCGTCCCCGAAGGCGTGCCGCTGGTGTGCGATATGTCGTCCGATTTCCTCAGCCAGCCGGTAGATGTGAGCAAATACGGGCTGATTTACGCCGGCGCGCAGAAGAACGCCGGTCCCGCAGGCGTGACCATTGTGATCATCCGCGAGGATTTGCTGGCGCGCGTCCCCGAGAAAATGCCCGTGATGCTGGATTACAAAGTGCTGGCGGAGAGCGGTTCTCTGCACAACACCCCGCCCTGCTACGCCATCTACATCACCGGGCTGGTGCTGAAGTGGCTGAAGAACCTCGGCGGGCTGAACGCCATGTACGAAATCAACCGCGAGAAGTCCGAGATGGTGTACCGCGCCATTGACGAGAGCGGCGGCTACTACCGCGGACATGCCCGCCCCGAAGCCCGCTCCATCATGAACATCCCCTTCCGCATGGCGAGCGAGGAACTCGAAGACCTGTTCGTCAAGGAAGCCAAGAAAGCCGACCTGATTGGCTTGAAGGGACACCGCTCGGTGGGCGGCTTGCGCGCCTCGCTCTACAATGCCCTGCCGGTAGCCTCTGCCCGCGCGCTGGTGGAGTTCATGAAAGACTTCCAGCAACGCCACGGCTAAACCCAGGCGTTTTTGTCCCTTTGAGGCGGCTTCGTCCTGTTGTGGGCGGAGCCGCTTTTTTGATTCGCCGGATTGTTTTATTGTGTAGTACAATTTTTAATGTCTCCACGGTGCTTCCGGCAAAGACCAATTGTTTTCCGGTGGACCCTTCACCTCATCCCTTTATTTTTTGGAGGAAACTCATGAAGAAAAACCGCGTTCAAATTTTGATTGCCGCACTGGTGCTGTTACTGGTCACGCTGGCATGCGAATTCAGCGCCAGCACGGCAAAGATTCAAGAGGTGTGGTTGTCCACCGATGAGGCGGGCGAACAGCGCACCACCACCTTCGCCCCCGATGCCGTCTTCTACGCTCAGGTGGATTTGCGCAACGCCCCTGACGACACCAGCCTCAAAGCCGTGTGGACGGCGGTAGAAGTGGAAGGCGCCGAGCCCAATCTGGTGCTTGCCGAGACCGATTTCACCAGCGGGAGCGGCACGGTGACCTTCAACCTGAAGAACGACCAGTTATGGCCCGCCGGCAAGTACCGCGTGGAGATTTATCTGAACGGAAAACTGGATAAGACTGTGGATTTTGAGGTGCAGTAAGCCTCTCGGTGCGTCTGACGTACCCCTCGGTGAGCTCAGGGTACGTGCGCTTCGGCAGGCTCGGCTTGCGCAGACCGTGTGCCGAGCCTGTTGAGGCACACGGCAGTCATTGGTTGGCTCAGCCAGTTAATGCCTTTTCAGAGAGGTCAAGATGAAGGCAGAAAACCGTGATTTCCCCTTACTCTTTTTCCTGCTGACACTGGGCTTTTCCTGGCTCTTCTGGACGCCACTGGCACTGCAGGCACATGGATGGCTCACCCTGCCCGCCCCGCTGGCGGATTTCCTCGCCGGTGCGTTCAACCCCGCGCCGTGGATGCCCTCGCTGATGGGCATCCTGCTGACCCTCATCTATGAGGGCTGGCAGGGACTGACCGCATGGCTGAAGAACGGCTTGAACCCGCGCCGTCTGGGGCGCGCCGGCTGGCTGATGACAATCTTCCTGCCGCTGGGCATCTTCCTGGGCGCGCACCTCATCGAAGCCCTCATCCGCCAGCATCCGCCGGACCTGAGCGTTCTTTCCAACCCGCCCCTGGCGCTGTTTGCCCCGCTGGTCATCCTCTTCACCAGCGGACCGCTTCAGGAAGAGTTCGGCTGGCGCGGCTTTGCCCTGCCGCGGTTGTTGCGCCGTTTCAACGCCCTGACCGCCAGTGTGTGGCTGGGCTTTTTCTGGTGGCTGTGGCACCTGCCACTGGTGTTCATCCCCGGGAAATTCATGGTGAGCACCCTGACCCTGTTTCTGCTCCTGCTGGTGGAGATTGTGCTGACTGCTGTTCTGATGACCTGGGTGTACCGCCGCACGCAACACAGCATCCTGGCGGCGCTGGTCTTTCACACGGTGATGAATTACTCCATCTGGGTGCTCCTGCCGTCCATGCAGGTTTCCGCAGGGCTGATTCTCATCACCTGCGCTCTGCTGGCACTGGCAGTTGCCGGGCTGGTCCTGCGGGAAGAACGGCAACAGAGTCAACTGGCATGAACCATTCTCTGGAAAATCCGAAAGATCAGGCTTGAGTTGGAAGAGGAAAGGTATGAAACAAGTTCGCAGAGTCCTGGGCGTGTGGTTGCTGCTTAACCTGATGGGACTGGCGGTTCTGGCGCTGGGCTGGATGGCACTCCACGATATTTTCCACGATTACGTCAGTCCGGGTGTGCTGGCAGAAGCCGGCGTGCAGGCATCCTTGCCGGAGTGGACGCAAACTTCGGGCGAGTGGAGCATGGTGCTGGTAGTCTGGGCGCTTTTGCTGGCACTGCTGGCGCTGAACGTGCTGATGACCGGCTGGCTTTTCCTGCGCCGCCCGTTTGAAGAGAGGCAAGACCTTCCCTTGTCAAGGTAACAAGAAGTTTCAGCGCCTGAGAAAAAAATAAGCCTGTCCGCAAGGTCTTTTTCCGTCTGGTAAACCTCACGGAAAAATCCGCGGGGGCTTTGTGCTGACCACCGGTGTCGAGCGGGGAATTGTGATTTGTGAAAGCCCGGAAAAGGTGGCATTTCTCATTGACGAACCCTCGCAAGACATGCTATCATCCATCATACCTGCAATTATCTTTGCATTCATTCTGGACCTTAACAAAAGGAGGACTTATTCATGAGCGCTGATTTTGTGGCTCGCCTGATTGGCATGATTGTCTTTTCCATCCTCGGCGTGTACCTTGGGACGCATCTGGGCAGGCTGGCAAATGAAACCCCCAGCGAGTTTGTTTTTTCCGTTGAGCAGTACGCCTTCACCATCGGCATGGTAGGCGCTTTGATTGGACTCATTCTTACCCCTTATCTCACCACTCGCCCCATCAAGTCTCTGCGCATGCAGTTGAGCCGTCTGTCCACCCGCTCTCTGCTGGCATCGCTCATCGGCTTGATTGTGGGCTTGATCATCGCCGCTTTGCTCTCGTTTCCGCTTTCGCTGTTGCCTGCACCCTTCGGGCAGGTGATGCCTTTCATCGGCGTGCTGATCATGGCGTATCTGGGCGTTTCGGTCTTCCTTACCCGTCAGGATGACCTGTTCAGCATGGTACAGGGTTTTTCCCGAGGCGGAGCGGCTGGCGCAGAGGGCGGCGCCCCAATGGCGGAGCGCACCATCCTGCTGGATACCAGCGTAATTATTGACGGGCGCATTGCCGATATTGCCCGCACCGGCTTTTTGCCGGGCTCTCTGCTCATCCCGCGCTTTGTGCTGAACGAACTGCAGTACATTGCCGATTCTTCGGATACCCTGCGCCGTCAGCGCGGCAGACGCGGCATGGAAGTGCTGGCGCAACTGCAGAAGGAGCCGGGCATTCCGGTGCGCATCACCGACCTGGATGTGGAAGGCGTGCGCGAGGTGGACGACAAACTGGTCATCCTTGCCCGCCAACTGCGCTGTCCCATCCTCACCAACGACTACAACCTCAACCGCATCGCCGAACTGCAGGGCGTGACCATCCTGAACATCAACGAACTGGCAAACGCGGTGAAATCCGTCCTGTTGCCGGGCGAGATGTTGCAGGTGCGCATCATTCAGGAAGGCAAAGAGCCTTCTCAGGGCGTTGCCTACATGGATGACGGCACGATGGTGGTGGTGGAGAACGGGCGCGATTACATGGATCAGGAAATTAATGTGGTGGTGACCAAAGTTCTGCAAACCGCCGCCGGGCGCATGATTTTTGCCCGTCCTGAACGTGAAAACGAATAAAAGAGGGAAGAACCTATGGCTTTAAAAATTTACAATACCCTGACCCGCAAGAAAGAACCCTTCGAGACTCTCGAACCGGGTAAGGTTCGCATGTATGTATGCGGTCCGACGGTGTACAACAAAGCCCACGTGGGACATGCCATGTCGGCGCTGGTGTTCGACATCATCCGCCGCTACCTGGAGTACCGCGGCTATCAGGTCAAACACGCCATGAACTACACCGATGTGGACGACAAGATTATCCTGCGCGCCAGCCAGTTGGGTATGGATCCCTTTGCGCTGGCGGAGACCTACATTCAGGAATACCGCAAGAATCTGGAAGACCTGAACGTCCTGCCGGCTACCATCAACCCGCGCGCCACGCAGGAAATTGACCAGATTATCGCCATCATCCAGGGCTTGATCGAGAAGGGCTACGCCTACCCCGCCCCCAACGGCGATGTGTACTTCCGCGTGACCCGCGACGAGGACTACGGACGCCTTTCGGGCAGGAAACTGGACGAGATGCAAGCCGGCGCGCGCATCGAGGTGGGCGAGCAGAAGGAACACCCCATGGACTTTGCCCTGTGGAAAGCCGCCAAGCCCGGCGAACCCGCCTGGGACAGCCCCTGGGGCAAGGGACGCCCCGGCTGGCACATTGAATGCTCGGCGATGAACCTGCACCACCTCGGCGAGCAGATTGACATCCACGGCGGCGGCAACGACCTCATCTTCCCGCACCACGAGAACGAGATTGCCCAGTCCGAGTCCTACACCGGCAAGCCCTTTGCCCGCTACTGGGTGCATAACGGCATGTTGCAGTTCGGCGGCGAGAAGATGTCCAAGTCGCTGGGCAACCTGGTGACCATTGAGGAATTCCTTGCCCGGCACGATGCCGACGTCCTGCGTCTGATGGTGCTGAACTCCGGCTACCGCGCGCCGTTGACCTTCAACGACGATGTCATCGAGCAGACCGAGCGCGCGCTGGAGCGCCTGAAATCGGCTCTGCGTCCGGCACTGCCGGGGGCGGCGGGCATCTCCGCCGAGGCGGTGAAAGCCCTGGAAGAGCAGGCGCGCGCCGCCCGTGCGGGTTTTGAAGAAGCCATGGATGACGACTTCAACACCGCCGGGGCGCTCAGCCATCTCTTTGAACTGGTGCGTGCCATCAACTCCGCCCGCACCGAGGGCGCTACCGATGAGCAACTGCGCGTGGGGCAGGACGTCCTGCGCGAACTGGCGGGAGTGCTGGGCTTGCGCCTGCGCATGGAAGAGGAAAAACCGCAGGAAGCCGCGCCTTTCATTGACCTGCTGATTGAAGTGCGCACCGAACTGCGCAAGCAGAAACTCTGGGCGCTTTCCGATTTAATCCGCGACCGCCTGACCGCGCTGGGCGTGACGCTGGAAGACACCCGCGAAGGCACTACCTGGCGGTATCAGAAGTGAAAGAGTGGATTTGCGGTCGCAACGCTGTCTATGAGACCCTGCGCGCCCGCCGCAGGCAGTTCTTCCGCCTGCTGATTGCCAGCGGGGTGGAAGAAAAGGGCAGAATTGAAGAAATCCTTGCCCTGTGCGCCGCGCGGCGGGTGCCGGTTTCCCGCGTGCCGCGCCCTCAACTGGACAGTTTGAGCGAGAGCCATCAGGGGGTGGCGCTGGAGTGTTCGGGCTACCCCTACGCCGGTTTGCACGACATTCTGGCGCTGGCGCGTCAGCGCGGCGAGCCTCTGCTGGCGCTGGGGCTGGACTTGATTCAAAATCCGCAGAATTTGGGGACGCTCCTGCGCAGTGCTGAAGCCGTGGGCGCGCACGGGGTGGTCATTCCCCTGGCGCGGGCGGCGGGGATTACCCCCGCGGTGGTGCAAGCCTCATCGGGCGCCAGCGAGCATCTGCTGGTTGCCCAAGCCAACCTGGCGCAGGCGCTGGAGACTTTCAAGGAAGAAGCCGATGCCTGGGTGGTGGGGCTGGAAGGCTCGCCTGAGTCCGAGCCGTATGACCGTGTGCGCCTGGACGGCGCGCTGGTGCTGGTGGTGGGCAACGAGGGCGAGGGCATGCGCCCGCTGGTGCGCCGTCACTGTGATGTGCTGGTGAGTTTGCCCATGCGCGGCAAAATCGAATCGCTCAATGCGGCGGTGGCAGGCTCGATCATGCTGTACAAGGCGCTGGAAGCCCGCTCGCGCCGCGAGGAAGCGGTGTAGGGACAGGTTTTTCCTGCTGGAAAAGAGAATTTTATCTACCCACCGCACCCTTCAATATGTTCAGGGTGCGGTGGAATTTTTACCGCCAAGGCGCGAAGGACACAAAGAAAAAAGAGCGTTCATCGAGCATGTCGAGACGAACGCTCAACGTGCGCCGGCTGAGCCTGCCAAAGCCGGCGCCAGCATCTCACGGCGCGGCGAGCATCTTCTGCAAATCCTCGAACGAGGTCACCTGAGCAATCTTCTTTAAGAAATCCGCCAGCGAGGGCGACTGTTCGCGCAGTTTGCGCACCGCCGGACCGACGGGATCCTCTCCCGCCGCGCCCGTGCCGCCGGGTTCATCGTTGTACGCTCCGTAAAAGGCGAAATAGGCTTGATTCAGTTTGCGGATGGCGTAGCCGTGATCCCAGAAGAACTGACGGCGTTCTTCCATGTAGGCTTCGGCTTCCTCAATTTTTCCCTCTGCCAGCAGGGCGTCTACTTTGACGCGGGTGATGCGCATCTCGCGGTTGAAGTTGAAGGCGGGCGGTTCGGGGGCTTCGCCGTCCCTGGGGGCGGCAGGGGGTTGGGGCGGGGGCGGCGGCGGGACGCGCTCGGGGTAAAAGCGTTCGATGACGCGCCTGCCGATTTCCTTCCCGGCAAGGCTGGCAGTGGTCTCGTTGATGGTGCGCATCTCCGGCGAAGCCTCGTAGCGCATGCCCAGCGGGCGCAGGGTGAGGTAGTTGTGCGTCCACTCATGCGCCACCACTTCCACCAGCCAGTTGAGGTCAGTGGTGCTCATCACCATGGTGGGGTACACGCCCACCCCGCCGATGCCCACCACCAGGGTGGAGCGGTTCAGTCCCTGCGCCACAGCGTCTTCGATGGCAACGCGCTGTTCCAGCGTCAAGCCGGGCAAAAGCGAGATGTTGGCTTCCTGCCTGATCTGGTCGCGCGGGGAGACGATGAGGGCATACGGCAGGGGGGTGACGTGATACAGCACCGGCGGGATCGGCTGTCCCAGGGTGGTCAGATGCATCTCCGCCAGCACGGCGCTTACCTGCGATTGAATCACGGCTTCTGCCAGCGGCGCCAGGCGTTCTTCTCGGGCGCGGGCTTCCAGCAGTTGGCGGTTGAGGTCGGCGCTGGCGCTCTGCGGGTCTTTGACCTGCGGGTCGGCGTAGATGAGGGCAATCTCGCGGTTGAGGCGCTGAATCTCGCCGATCAGGTCGAGGTAGTCGAAGACCACCCGGCGCTGGTCGAGGATGGTGAGGTAGCGCGGCGCGCTCAAGCCAGCCATCTGCCCTTTGAGCAGAAGGGCGTCCAGCATCCAGGCTTCGTAGTTAAATTCCTGCCAGCGGGTGTAGGCGCGCACCTGCTCGAGGAAGTTGAGCGGCAGGTAATCGGCGCGGGTGATGAGGACGAGGGAGAGTCCCAGCATCAGCGTGTTGAGGAACACCCGCCAGAGGGTTTTGAGGGCATCTTCGAGGACTGCCATGAGAAACAATTATAACGGGAGTGGGGAAGAATGCCGTTTCATGCAGAAGGCTGGTTTTGGGGACGGCGCAGAAGCCAGCCAACAAGAAATGCGAGAATTCCAGAAATTACGGCAGTGATACTCCAGAAGAGAATAAAAGAAGGCATTATATTAAAGTAACTATTTACAACCCCTTGTGCATCTGCCGTAATGACTAAATTTTCTGATGCGCCCTGCTCCATAAATGAAAGAGAAAGGAATGTGAGCGCAAAGGCGGGAGAGATGTTCAGCCCCATCCAGAGAGACGAGAGGAAAGACGCTGTTGACGCACTGATGCTGTACTCTATCCAGGACACATGGGGAGCTTCTTGAGAACGAGCCTGCCAGCCGGCTCGAAAGGCAAGGATGGCAAAGGTCAATATCAGGAGCATTCCGGCAATGAGCCAGATGACCTGGAGAAGAGCCTCTCTCATGACCAGAAAGATTCCCAAAAGAGTGAGAAGAGCAAAAAACAGAAAGTAAATTCCCAGCAAGCGCGGTTCCCCGATATTCCCTAACCAGGATAAAAATGTCCTCAACCATCCTTTGCGAGGATTTTCTTCCTGGGATTCATTTTTTCTATAATTTTTCACGACTTGAGTTGCCCCAATAAACACAACAATCACTATGAGGAGAATACAAGCAAAACTGATGGAGAAATGGTTTGTAAAAGTCATGAAAGCCAGGGTTGCAGGAATTGCCAGCGCCAGGCAAAAGAAGGTCGACAGGGCAGTTTTCAGGGATGGGATTTGGGAAGTGTAAGGCGTGGCTTTGAGCAATCGCCATCCGGCAAAGTGCAGAAAAATCAGAAAAAGGAAATGAAGTCCAAAGGAAATTGCAAGCAAATTCTGTTCACCGTTACTCAACTCTTTCATCCTGGTGAAATACAACCGAAGCACTCCAAAGGAGAGCAGTGTGAAAAGAGGGAGCAGAGATACGAGGATGCCCTGCCAGAAGAAGGCATGAGATCTGCTGGGTTTGGAAAGCGCGCCGCCAAGCCAACCGCCTAACGCGCCAAAGAAGACTCCCAGGAAAATCGCCGCCCATATCGATATGTAGTTATAGAGAAGAATGGTATTGGCTGTATCACTCACCCGGAGAATGACATCCGCTTCGTTGATTGCAGGAAGGATTTGAGCATTGAGCAAAGCAGTTGTTCCAACCAATCCAGCAATTAATTCTCCGAAAGACCCATTCACCATTAAAGCCGCAATTCCCCCCGTCAGAGCGCCTGCGCCCATGGCTTGCCTGCGGGTGGACGCTCCGCTCATCCATCCGGCTAGCCATCCGCAAAGGAACCATAACACTACCAGACCTGCCAGACATACATAAGCAATGAAAGCAGAGGGTTTAATGTGGAAGATTTCTTGAGGCAGGAACGCGCCAAGAGCAGAATACGCCAGCACGTTTCCTGCCAACCCTCCCAGGATGGCAACGATGAAAATTCGCCTGTTCATTTCCCCTCCGGCATGCGACTGGTTTTCCAAGAAAAAAGAATATGTTCTATTATATTGATTTTTTTGGTGAAAGTTTAATGGAATCATGTTGTCGTTCAATTCCAAAACCAATTCTTAAATTACGTCAAATAAATTGACAAATAAGCGCGTTTTTCCTACAATAAAAAAGGCATTTCCCCCTACAAGGAGAGTTTTATGCGAAATTCTGTCTTGCGTACGGTGTTGAGTTTGTTCATCCTGCTCAACCTGTTGTTGGTTCCGGCTGGCGTTCAGCCGGTGACTGCCGCTCCCGCCGCCGCTCCGGCGGTTTCGTGGTGCGCGGCAGGGACGTTCAACGGCTGGAATAACACCGGTCAGCCGCTCTATGACGACGGCACCCACGGCGACCTGCTGGCAGGCGATGGGGTGTACTCGGTTGCCCTGACGCCCGCCGCCGGGGACTACTTTTGGAAAGCCGTCGAGTGCGGCAACTGGGATAATTCCTACCCCGCCGGAAATGATTCCTGGTTCACCGCCGACGGCACCAGCCCGGTGGTGCTGACCTTCGATACCAACAACCACGCCAGCGATGCCGGCTGGGCGCTCACGCCCGCCCGGAACATCGTCAACGTGCTGGGCGGTGTCCTGCCGGCTTCGTTCACCGTGGTGGGTCACTTCCAGGGATGGAACAACGCCAATCCTGACACGGTGATGACGCCGCTGGGACGCGGGCTGTACCGCCTGGCGTATACTTTCACCGAAAGCGGCACCACCGAGGTCAAGATCACCGAGACGGGCAGTTGGGCGCGCCAGTACACCGTCAACGGACGCCAAACCGATGGCGGCACGCTGGTGCTGAACTACACCGCCGGTCAGACCTACATCTTCCTGCTGGATACCAACACCGGACGCTGGGGGGCTTTCCTCAACGGCAGTTCTACCGGCGACTGGTGTGCGGCGGGCGATTTCAACGGCTGGAACAATGCCGGTCTCCCCATGGTGGATGACGGCACCCAGGGCGACCTGCTGGGCGGCGATGGCATCTTCTCCGCCGAGGTGACCGTGGCGACCGCCGGGCGCTACGAATGGAAAGCCTTCCACTGCGGCACCTGGAACGGCGTTCCCAATGCCAACTCGTGGTTCCACACCTCCAGCGATGGACAAAAGGTCATCTTCACCCTGGACACCAATGATCACGCCAGCGATGCCGGCGCCAAACTTCTGCCGGCGCAGAACATCGTCAACGTGCTGGGCGATACCCTGCCGGCTTCCTTAAATGTGGTGGGGTCGTTCCAGGGATGGAATCCCAGCGACGTGAATTACACCATGCAGAAGGTGGGCAACTGGGCGGTGCTGGTCAAGCCACTTGCCAAAGGAACGTATGAGGGTAAGATTACCTCAACCGGCAATTGGGACGCCTTTGGCGCGGATGGGCGCAATGTGAATGCCGCCAACGTTGCCTTCCAGGTCTTTGCCAATAATGATCCGGTGACCTTCCTGCTGGATACGGTCAGCGGGCGCATGCTCATTTACGCGCCGGTGTCTGCTCAAGCCGCCCACGATAACGAAATTTGGGGCGGCGACCTGTATCACGACAGCCGCAGTACCTTCTACCGCACTCCGGGCGGTCCCGTGCCGGCCGGTACGGCGGTGACCCTGCGCTTCCGCGCGGCGAAGAACGACCTGACCGGCGTGCAGGTGCGCGTGTACAACGACCGCACCAACACCCAAACCCTGCTCAACATGACCCGCATTACCGAAGACGACCGCTACGAGTACTGGGAAGTCACCCTGCCCGCCAGCAGTGACCCCACCGTCTTCTGGTATCGCTTCATTGCCATGGACGGCACGGCGCGGGCGTACTACGAGGATGATCCCAGCCGCGATGGCGGGGTTGGGCAGACCTTTGCCTCCAGCCCGGATAACTCGTGGCAGGTGAGCGTCTATGATCCTGCCTTCCAAACCCCCGACTGGGCAAAGCACGCCATCATTTATCAGATTTTCCCCGACCGCTTCCGCGACGGCAATACAGCCAATAACAAGCCCGCTGGCACGTTCTTCTACAATGAACCCGGCGGCACGGTCTTCCGCTCCCTCGACCCCGAGGGCGACTGGAACACGCCGGTGTGCGATCCGCGCGCTTCGGGAGCCTGCCAGGGGACGTACTCCAAGAATTTCTACGGCGGCGACCTGCAGGGCTTGATTGACCAGCTGGATTACCTGCAGAGTTTGGGCATCACCGCCATCTACCTGAACCCTATCTTTGAGTCGCCGTCCAACCACGGCTACGACACCACCGATTACGGCAAAATCAACCCCTTCCTGGGCGACCTGCCCACCTTCCAGACGCTGGTCACCGAAGCCCACAACCGCAACATCCGCATCATTCTGGACGGGGTGTTTAACCACACTTCTTCCGACAGCATTTACTTTGACCGCTACGGGCGTTATGAGACGGTGGGCGCCTGCGAAAGCCCGTCCTCGCCCTACCGCAGCTGGTACTTCTTCACCGACGTGACCCCCGGCACGGGCGTGTGCGCCGGTTCGGACGGCACCCCCAACGCCGCTACCTACCGCTCATGGTGGGGCTATGACAGCCTGCCCATTCTCAACTCGGCGAATCCCCAAGTGCGCCAGTTCATCTGGAACGCGCTGACCACCGACCCGATTGCCAAGTACTGGATGCAGTGGGCAGATGGCTGGCGCCTGGATGTGGCGGGCGATATTGACCAGGGCACCATCAACAGCCCGGAGAACGACTACTGGGAAGGCTTCCGCCAAGCCGTGCATGCCGTCAAACCCGACGCCTACATCATCGGCGAGGAATGGGGCAACGCCACCTCGTGGATTTTGGGCGGCGAGTGGGACGCGGTGATGAACTACCAGTTCAGCACAGCGGTGCTGGGCTTCTGGCGCGATGAGCCGTTTGTGGATAACGACCACAACTCGGCTTCCTCGGCGGGCATCATCCAGCCGCTGACGCCCTCGCAGTTGGACGCGCGCCTGAAGAACCTCGCCGAGCGTTACCCGCCCGAGGCGCTGTACGCCATGATGAACCTGCTGGGCAGTCACGATACCAACCGCGCGCTGTTCATGCTGGATCACAACACGGACCAGAACAACCCGACGCTCTACCAGAACCCCAACTACGATTGGAGCGATGCCATCACCCGCCTGAAGGGCGTTGCCCTCTTGCAGATGACCCTGCCCGGCGCGCCCACCATCTACTACGGCGATGAAATTGGTCTGGTGGGCCCGGTAGCCTACGACGGTTCGACCTGGCAGGACGACCCCTACAACCGCCAGCCCTATCCGTGGCTGGACGAGACCGGCACGCCCTTCTACGCGCACCTGCAGTCCACGACCGCGCGCCAGGACCTCTTCAATTACTACGCCGCGCTGATTAACGCGCGCAAATCCTACGACGCGCTGAGCATTGGCGATTTCCGCACCCTGCTGACGGACGACGCCAACGGCGTGTACGCCTTCGGGCGCAAGAGCGCCGCGTCTGCGGCGGTGGTGGTGCTGAACCGCAGTACCAGCCCGCGCAATGTGGTGCTTGACCTGAGCGGCTACCTGCCTGCGGGCAAGCAGTTTAGCGAAGTCCTCAGCGGAGCGAACTACACGGTTGCGGCGAACGGCACGCTGACCCTGAGCAGTGTGCCTGCGCGCGGCGGCATGGTGCTGGTGGCAACCCTGAGCGAAACCGCTCCCGCCGCAGTGAGCGACCTGCACGTCACTGCGGAAGGCGACGGCACTGTCTCGCTGGCGTGGAGCGCGGTGAGCGGCGCGGGACGCTACGACATCTACCGCAGTCTGGTTTCGGGCGGCGGTTATCAGAAGGTCGGCGAGACTGCCTCGACCACCTTCACCGATACCGGCTTGACCAACGCCACCCGCTACTACTACGTGGTGGTGGCGGTGGATACGACCACGCTTCTGCAAAGCGGCTACTCCAACGAAGCCATGGGCTTGCCGCACCTCAACATCGGCTGGGCGAACCTGCAATGGCCCCCCAGCATCATCCATACCATCGGCACCACGCCTACGCAATACATCTACGGGCAGGTGTGGATTAACGGCGTCACCAGTCAGCCCGGCGCCACCCCCGGCTTGCTGGCGCAGGTGGGCTACGGTCCCGACGGCTCTGACCCCAGCGCCGGCACGGGCTGGATTTGGGTGAACGCTGAATTTAACGACGATGCCGGCAACAACGACGAGTTCCGCGGGCAACTTCTGCCTGAGGCGGTGGGCACCTTTGACTACGCTTACCGCTACTCCACCGATGGCGGCAATACCTGGCTGTACGCCGACCTGGACGGCACCGGCAACGGCTACGATCCTGCTCAGGCGGGCGCGCTGACGGTGAATGCTTCCAGCGACACCGAAGCCCCCACGGCGCCGACACTGAGCATTGTCCACTGGACGCCTACCAGCATCCATCTCTCGTGGATGGCATCCACCGATAACGCGGCGGTGTACGCCTACGACATCTACCGCAGTCTCACCAGCGGCGGCGCAGGCGAGAAGATTGCCCGTGTGCTGGCGCCTGCCACTACCTATGTGGACACCTCGGTGGTGGCGGGGACGACCTACTACTACACCGTCAAAGCCCTGGATACGTCCTTCAACGCCTCGCCGCTTTCCAACGAGGCCGGACAGAAAGCCGAAGGACGCCTGGTCGAGGTGACCTTCAACGTGACCGTGCCGTCCTTCACCACGGGTACGGTGTACTTCACCCGCGCCATCAACTCCGATGGCACGGTGGGCGACTGGAACGCCGCCGCCGTCCCGCTGACGCAGGTGGACGCCACCCACTGGCGGCTGGTTGCCAACCTGCTGGATGGGCAGACGGTGGAGTTTAAGTTCACCCGCGGTTCGTGGGATACGGTCATCAAGGGTGCCAACGGTAACGAGGAATTGAGCAACCTCTCGCTGACGGTGACCCACGACCAGACCACCGGCAAGCAGACTTTTGATTACACCGTGCAGAACTGGCGCGACCCGCTCATCACTGCCTTTACCCCGGCGGACGCTTCCTCGCATGCTTCCGCGCCCGCCATCACCTGGACGTGGAGTCAAGCCATTAACCCCGCCGACCTGAAAGGCACGCTGGAACGCAAGGTGGGCACGAACTGGGTGCCGGTCGCCGGTACGGTGACTTACGACAGCGGCACGCTGACCTGCACCTTCACCCCGGCGCAAGCCCTGCCGTACAACACGCAGTACCGCGTGACGGTCAGCGGTCAGGTGGATGCCGGCAACGATGTCCAGCAGGTCACCTACCAGTGGCAGTTCACCATCCAGCCGTTTGTGCTGTACTTCCCGCAGGTGTACCGCGCGCCATGAGCGCCGGGTAGATGAAGTTCAAGCCTCCCGCTTCTCCCCGAAGCGGGAGGTTTTTTCATGCGTGCGCCTCGGCAGGCTCGGCGCACGTCTGGCGCACGGCAAGCCAATTCTTCTTTCTCCGGCGCATTTTTTATGAAAGATTAACGCGATTCCGATATAATTCTAATAACGGTCGGGTATGCTCAACGACAAGGCGAGACAAGCCGGAAAAGGAGTGAGAGATGATGACCTCCAACTTTATCGTTGATGTGAATGAAGCCGATTTCGAATTTGAAGTGATTGCGTATTCCCAGAACACTCCCGTTCTGGTGGACTTTTGGGCATCCTGGTGCCAGCCCTGCCGCCATCTCACCCCGCTTCTGGAAGGACTGGCAAACGAGATGCAGGGTGCTTTCCGCCTCGCCCGCGTCAACGTGGACGAGAATCCCAACCTGGCACTGCGCTACGGCGTGCGCAGTATCCCGACCGTGAAAGCCTTCGTGCAGGGACAGGTGGTGGCGGAGTTTGTCGGTCTCCAGCCCGAAGCCCGCATCCGCGAGTTCATCCAGCGGCTCATGCCCCCCTCACCGGCGGCGCTGGCGCTGGAGAAAGCCTACAGTTTGCTGGCGGAACAGCAGTGGGAAGACGCCGAGACCATCTTCCGCGACCTGGAAGATCAGGAAGGCTTGCGCCCGGCGGTGCAGTTGGGCTTGCTGAAGAGCGTGCTGGCGCAGGGACGCGGCGGCGAAGCCGCGCTGATTCTGCGCGATTTTCCCGCCAGCCGCGAGTTCCCCATCGCTGAGAAGATGCGCCCGCTGGTGGAAGCCCTGGTGCAGTTCGAGCGCGGTGAACTGCCCAACGAGACCGATCTGGACGCCACCTTCATCAATGCCATTCGGCTGGCGCGGCGCGGCAACCTGGAAGCCGCCATGGACGGCTTGCTGGACATCCTGCGGCAGGACAAGCGCTACCGCAACGACCTGGCGCGCCAGGTGATGCTGGGTATCCTGGAACTGTACGATCCCAACGACCCCACGGCGCGGCAGTACCGCAACGAATTGGGCATGGTGCTGTTCTAACTCAGGAGAGGGAGACACAACCGCCGGAGACATTCCCGGCGGTTGTTTTATGGGAAATCCTCGCCTTCGAGATGGCTGAGAGCGCGTCAGGGAAGATGTCACCGCGAAGGCGCACAGGACGCGGAGAAAATTGAGCGCACCCCGAGCCTGACGAAGGCGTTGAGGGGTGCGCTTTGGCGCTGGTACAGGCTCTGACCCTGCGGCTCTAGGCTCGCTCCAAAGCCCCGGCGGCCGTTGCCACGGGGGTCTCGGTCGGTGTGGGGGTGGGTGTCTCGGTGGGCGGCGGAGTGGGTGTGGGCGTCGGGGTGAGGGTAGGCGTGGGCGTCACCGTGGGGGTGAGGGTCGGTGTCGGGGTGGGCGTGGGCGCCTGGATGCGCAGGCGGATGCGCTTCTCGGCGTAGCCGTCCTCGGTGCTTTCCAGATAAATCCGCAGGGTGATGGTCTCGCGCGGCACATCCTGTAAATCCCACGAGTAAATGCGGTCGGGCGTCTTGACCGGCGAGGTCATGCCCTCGAGCAGGGTCTTCCATTCGCCGGGATCACTGCCCAAGCCCCACTCCAGCCGCCAGCGGCGGAAGTCGTCGGTAGCGTCCACCACGGCGTAGATATCCAGCGGTGCGGAGAGGATGGCTTGATCCTCTGCCAGCCCGGCAAAGTAGATGTTCGGGCGCGGGTCGCTTTCCTTGCATTCCCGTTCGGGGATGAAGAAGAAATCGTCGGAAAAGCCGATGCTCTCCGCCCAGTTTTGCCCTTCCTCAGTCTCGCGAATCCAGCGCACGGCGTCCTTGTCGGTGACGTTGAGGACGAACTTCTCGGCGGTGAAGCCGGAGCAAGCTGCCGATGCCCGCAAACCCGTCCAGGTATCAATCTGGGCGCGTTTCCACAGGTCTTCCTCTTTGGGCAGGGGCAGTTGATCGGCGGCGAAGAACTCGGTGCGCTGAGACGGACACCACTCCGAAGGCTCGGTGCCGGAGATGGCGCACACCACCCGCTCAACCACATTGGCGGGCTTGACGAAGGGGGTGGGGTTGCCGCCGGTAAGGGCGGGGACGGCGCTCTGCATGAACTGCGCCCAGATGGGCGCCGCACCGGTCACCCCGCTGACGCCTTCCATTGGCGTGTAGTCGGCGTTGCCCACCCACACACCTACCGCCAGGTCGGGGGTGTAGCCCAGCGTCCAGTTATCGCGGAAGTCGTTGGTGGTGCCGGTCTTGGCGGCGGCAGGGAAGGGCAGTGCCAGCACCGAATTGGTGCCGAACATGGGCGCACGGGCTTGGTTATCGGAGAGGATGGAACTGATGAGGAAGGCATGTTCGGGGCGCAGGACCTGCTCGCCGGGGGGCGCTTTATGCTCGTATACCACGTTGCCGGCGTAATCCTCAATGCGGGTGATGGCGTAGGGGGGCATGCGCCGACCAGCGTTTGCCATTGTGCCAAACGCCGAGGTCATCTCCAGCAGGGTCACCTCGCCGCCGCCCAGAGTCAGCGAAAGCCCGTAATCGTCGCGCGTCAGGGTGGTGATGCCCAGGCGCTTTGCCATACCAATCAAGCCCTCGCCCTGCGGGGTGTTGGGGTCGTCATAGATGCCCACAAACTGGAGGGCTTTGACGGCGGGGATGTTGTAGGAATTTGCCAGCGCCGTGCGTACCGTCACCGGACCGTGGAAGCGCCCATCGTAGTTCACCGGCTTGTAGGGATCGCGCGGGTCGTCGGGTCTGCCGGAAGGCGGGAACTCCGATGGCACGTCCCAGATGAGCGTGGCGGGCGTCCAGCCTTTTTCAAACGCCGCCAGGTAGGTAATCGGCTTGATGGACGAACCCGGCTGGCGCGGCACCAGCGCCATGTTGATCTGCCCGCTGATGCCCTCGTTGAAGTAATCTGCCGAACCCACCATGGCGAGAATCTCGCCGGTGGCGGGGCGGATGGCAACCAGCGCGCCGTTCTGCACGTTGCGCCCGGAGAGCGCCCGCACCTGCTCAGCAACGATGTTCTGGGCTTGTTCCTGCAGGTTGGGGTCGAGGGTGGTGTACACGGTAAAGCCCGAGCGGTAAATCGTCTGCGGGTCAAACTGCTCTTCCAGCAGGGAGCGCACGTAATTGACCCAATGCGGGTAGCGGATGGTGTTGCGCGGCGGCTGGAAGTTGTAGGCTTCAATTTCCTGCGCCGCGGCGGTAGCGGCGGCGGCATCCACGCACACCGGCTGGACGCTGTTGGACACCTCGATGCAGTTCTTCTCGCGGCTCAGTTCGTACATCAGCACCAGCACCTGCTTGTGACGGCGCAGGGCTTGTTCGCGGTTGCTGAAGATGTCGTACACGCTGGGGGCTTGCGGCAGTCCGGCAAGGAACGAGGCTTGCGCCAGGGTCAGTTTGTCGGCGCTGGTGCCGAAGTAGGTGTTGGCGGCGGCTTCCACACCGTAGGCAAGGTTGCCGTAGTAAATCTCGTTCAGGTACAGTTCAAGGATTTCATCCTTGCTGTAACGGCGGGTAAGTTCGGCGGCAAGCACAATCTCGCGCGCCTTGCGCTGGACGGTGCGCTGGGCGGCTTCTTCCGGGCTGAGCAGGATGGCGCGCGCCAACTGCTGGGTGATGGTAGAAGCGCCGGAGACCACCTCTCCGCTGGTGTAGTTCTGCCACAAGGCGCGGGCAATGCCAAAGGGGTCAAAGCCGGGGTTGTTGTAGAAATCCTTGTCCTCGGTGGCGATAATTGCCGCCACCATGTAGGGCGAGATGCGCTTGAGCGGCACGTAGGTACGCCGTCCGGCGTTGGGGTCGAGGATTTCGTACAGCACATTCCCGTTGCGGTCGAGGATGCGGGTAGTCTCGAACTGCGAGGCGCGTTCCTTAAGGTTGGAAATATCCGGCAGGGAGCGGGCAATGGAGAAGTACTGATAGACCAGGAAGGTGGCAACCGCGCCCGCCAGCACAATGGCAAGGACGATAATGCCCAGCACCACCTGCAGGATGCATCCCCACGGCGAGCGTCCGCCGGTTTCTTCCTCTGGCTGGACGGGACGGGGCTGGCTGGGGCGTTCGCGCCGCACCGGCGGGGGCGGCGGAGGCGGTGTGCGCGGCGGGTAAGTCGGGCGGGAGCCGGGTTCGCGTGCCGCCGGGCGCACCCGCACGGCAAAGGGCTGGGTGGGCGGTTCCTGAGTTGCCGGGCGCTGGGCATGCAGGGTGGGAAGGTCGTAGGCGCTGGGCGAAACCTGGGTGGCTTCCAGGTCGGTCTCTTCCACCCGTTTGGGCAGGATCTCGGCGTCCGATTCCAGCAGGAAGGGCGGAATGGTGGGCGCCAGATGGGCGTCTTCCTCGCCGATTGCAGGGGCTTCGCTGGCGGCTTCCGGCGGCAGGGTAGGGGCTTCGTCGGCGGGCAGGCTCTGCGGCGGCTCGCTGAAGGGTGGCACCGGCAGGGTTTCGGCAGACTCTCCGCGCGGACGCAAGGGTGGGACGATGTCTTCCTCTAAGAAGGGCGGGGGAGACGGCGGGGTACTTTCCGGCGAAATCGGCTGGGTGACAGCCGACTCGGCGGACGTCTCGGCGGGCTTGGCGGCAGGACGGGAAGGCTGGGTGTTTTCGAGGGCTTCTTCAGCCTTCTTGCCTTCCTCTAAAATACGGCGCAATTTTCGCCCGGCGGTATCCTCGGAGGGATGGACAGGGGGGAGTTTCTCTTCTTCGTTCATGGCTTTCTTCAAAAGTATTGTAACACAAACAAAAAGGGGAGGTTTCGGCAGTGATTGGGGCAGGCAAAGGATTCGTGATAATATTTTCCCTGGAAAGGGTGCTATGGACAAACCGCTGATTTTACTGACCAACGATGATGGTATTCATTCGCCGGGACTGCACGCCGCGGCGCGCGCTCTGCTCCCGCTGGGCGAGGTGGTGGTGGTTGCACCGCGCGAACAGCAGACCAGCATGGGGCGCAGTCTGCCACCCGCCAGCGACGGCAGAATTGAGCCTGTAACTCTGCCGGTCAACGGAGGCGAGGTGCGCGCCTACGCGCTGGGCGGCACGCCCGCGCAGTGCGTTCTGCATGCCGTGCTGGAGATTCTGCCCCGCACGCCCGCGCTGGTGGTTTCGGGCATCAATTACGGCGAGAACATCGGCACGGGGGTGACCATCTCCGGGACGGTGGGGGCGGCGCTGGAAGGGGGCGCCATGGGCATCCCCTCGCTGGCGGTTTCGCAAGCCATTGAGGGCGAGGAATACTTCGCTTACACGCAGATTGATTTCTCCGCCGCGGCGCACTTCACCGCCCTGTTTGCGCAAAAACTGCTCTCCCGCACCCTGCCGGTGGATGTGGACGTGCTGAAGGTGGATGTGCCGCTAGGGGCTACTCCGCAGACGCCCTGGCGCGTTACCCGCCAGTCCAGACACCGCTATTACATTCCCTACCTCATCCGTGAGGGCGGGTGGGAGCAGAAGGGGGTGGTGGCGGCTTCGCCTAAAGTGAGGCTGGAGGACACCGCCCCCGATGACGACATCCGCGCGGTGGTGTTCGACCGGGTGGTCTCGGTGACGCCGCTCAGCGTGGACTTGACCTCGCGCACCGATCTGGAAGATTTAGAGGATTTGTTGCGGTAATCGCGGGGGTTACTGCAAAGGCTCAGGGCGCGGTGTGGCAAAAAAATCATCCCCTTCCGGGACAGGGGAAGGGGATGAAAGAGGGGAAACTTGCGGGAATTACTCGATTTCGTAGGTGATGTTGACATCCACACTGATGACCATTTGCCCGGCGGAGATGGGCACCTGCCCGACTGCCGCCGCGCCGCCCTTGGCGTCGTACAGAGGCGCCGGTCCGGAACTGACGTAGGATGAAATGCTCTGCACCCGCGCCAGTTTCACACCAGCCGCGCCAGCCAGTTCCTCAGCCTGCCGGCGGGCATCTTCTGCCGCCAGTTGGCGCGCCTCGGTGATGGCTTTGCTCTTGTCCACCACGTCGAAGGTGATGCCGTAGATGTTGTTGGCGCCCGCGCGCACGGCGGCATCCAGCAGTTTGCCCAGCACGGTCAGATCGCGCACGGTGACGTTGACGGTGTTATCCACCACGTAAAGGATGCCGGTCATCTTGCCTTCGGGGTCGTACTGCTGTTGCGGGAAGATGTTAAAGGCAGAGGTTTGAATGTCCTTTTCCGCCACGCCCATTTCTTTCAGTGCGTTGGCAATTGCCTGGGCTTTGCGGGAGTTCTCATTGAGGGCATCGCTGACGCTTTCCGACTGGCTCTGCACACCGATATTGATGTACGCCACATCCGGGGTCAGATAGACCTTCCCGTTGCCGTTGACGCTCAGCGTGCGCACCTGGGGTTGAGCACCGCCACCCCCTGCCAGCACCGGCGTGGCTTGACAGGCAGTCAACGCCACCATGACCAGCAGGACGATAAATAGACTCAATCGTTTGAAGTTCATTGTCACTCCTCCTTAGAAGTGAATTACCAGAGATTTATGGTTCTGTATATCCAGACGATGGGAGCGCGGAAAAGTTCCCAAAAACCAGTATAATCGAAACAACAGGTTTGGTCAGTATGCCCGTCGATTATCAACAAATACGCGAACAAATTCATCAGAAAGTGGAACAGTTAGGCGATCAGGCGCAGGTGAGGCAGGAACTGCTGGACGAAGCCCTGAACCTGCTGAGGCGCTACGCCCATCGCCAGGACGACCTGCGCGCGCTGGTTGAGCAGGTCAGCCATGTGACTCAGAACCTGCGATGCGCCCAACCCACCAGCGAATCTCTGGACAGCGCCTTCGCCGGAGCGCCTGCGCCGGACGGCTGGATTTTGCTCGCCGCCGACGGCTCGCAGATTACTCCCGACCCGCACCGCGCGGTGGAGTTTGGCGTCATCAACACGGGGCTGTTTGCCTTTAAAACGGGGGCAATCCCGCGGGAACTGGTGAAGAGCGAGATTTTGCTCTTCAACGAACTGTACCCCAACCATGTGCCTCTGGGCGAGGAAATGCTTGCTCTCCAGCGCGACCTGCGCGAGCGCCGTCTCTTGCTGGAGCAAGCCCGCCAGGAACAGGACGCTGAGAATCTGCCCATCTTCACCCTCACCGACGGTCCGCTGGAGTTGTTCCGCCAGCCCCAGGGGGATGAAGACCTGAAAAAGGCATTTCAGGCGTACCTGAACGTGCTGGCAGAGACGCGGCGCGCAGGCATCGGCGTGGCGGGCTACGTGGACCGTCCGCGCAGTGACTACGTGGTTGCCCTGCTGGAACTGGCGAAGTTAAGAGAAGCGCAGAGTCTGAGCGCGGCGGGAAAGGAACGCCCGTTGTGGGGCGTGCGCGATATTGACCTGTTTGCGCATATGCTCCCGCCGGGAGCGCGTTCGGCAATTTTTGAGATTCACTCGCTCTCGGCGGCGCGCTTCAGCCAGGCGGATGAGGCGCTGACGTTGTGCTTTTTCTATCTCAATGTCGGCACGCAGGAAAAGCCCTATCTGGTGCGGGTGGAACTCCCGCGCTTTGTGGCGCAGGACGCTCAGCAGGTTGCCCTTCTGCAAGCCATTCTGCTGGATCAGTGCCGCCAGATGGGCGCGCGTCCCTATCCCTATGCCCTGAGCCGCGCCCATGAGATCGCCGTGGTGCGCTACGAGGAGCATCAACTGCTGGAAAACATGATACTCATGGAAATCCACCGCCGCGGCGGAGAGATGCAACGCGAATCCCACAAGTTAAGCAGTAAACACACCTCAGCGGGAGGGAAACGAGCATGACCATGAATACCGCTTTTGGCAGACTGTTAGGCGCATCCACGCTGGAAAGTCTGGTAGGGTGCCGGGTGACGCAGGCGAACGTGCCGGCTTTTGGCACGCTGGCGCGCCTGCCGGTGGACGATACGTATCAGGTGTACGGGCTGGTGTACAACATTCACATCGAAGAGGATGGCACGGTGCGCCAGTTAGCCGCCGCGGGAGATATCCGCGACGAGGTGGTGCGCGACAACCGCGAAAACCGCACCGTGCCGATTGAGTTTAACCTGCTCCACGTGGGCTATGAGGAAAACGGGCGCATCTCGCACCTCTTGCCGCCGCGCATCCCGCTCAGTCTGGAGGTCATCCATGCCTGCACGCCCGCCGAGGTGGTGCGCTTTACCGGCGCGGGACGCCTGGGCTACTTCCGCCACATCCTGCGCGCCGAGCAGGCGCCCATCCCCGAACTGTTCGCCGCCCACCTGCTTCAGGCAAGCCGCGCCCATGCGCAGATGGGCGACCCGCACTGGCTTCAGCGCGCCCAGCAGGAAATCATCATCCTTTTGCGGGACGATTACGCCGCGCTGATGAACGTGCTGAACGCGCTGGCGGATGTGGCGCAGACTGCACCGTAAGCCGGTAAAATTTTGAGGTTGGGAGGAAGTATGTCCATTTTAAACTGGACTCCCGTGGCGCGCATGCGCCGCAACCATGCTCTGGAGCATGCTACGTTACAAGTGCTGGCAGAGCGCCATCCGCATCTGATGGCGGCGGGTTACTCCGATACGCGCGGTTTCTGGATTGTGGGCAACCTGTCCACCGAAGAGGTGTACGAAGCCGTGGAGCAAGCCCTGGCGCGCCTGAACGCGGGCGAGTACCGCCTTGCCATTCATCCCAACTGCGGCACCAACTTTGCCGCGGCGGGTTTCTTTGCCGGAACGGTGGGCTGGCTGGCTTCGCTGAACATGGGACGCGACTTGCGCTCGCGCCTGGAGCGCTGGAGCGTCATCGTCCCCCTGGTCACCCTGGCGTTGATTCTGGCGGCGCCGCTGGGTCCCCTGCTCCAACAGCGCATCACCACCGCGCCGCCACATGGGTTGCGTGTAGTCGAAATTACCCGCCAGGTACAGGGCGACCTGATTGCCCACCGCATCCTCACCCAGGGATAAGTCCATGAGCGAAAAGCCGGTGGTGTACGTGCTTCACGGCAATGACGTCCACGCCATGCAGGCGTTCATTCACACCCTGCGCGAGAAACTGGGCGACCCCGCCGTTGCCGACCTGAACCTCACCCGGCTGGATGGGCGCACCGCCAGCGAGGATGACATCTTCAACGCCGCCGGCGCCATGCCCTTTCTGGCAGAGCGGCGCCTGGTCATCCTCACCCATCCCTTTACCCGCCTGACCGCCGAGTCGGCGCGCCAGCGTTTTTGCCAGCGTCTGGAAACTCTGCCCGAAACCACCGCGCTGGTGCTGGTGATTGAGGACATCATCGAGCGGCGCAGTTGGGTGCATTTCCCGCCCAAGCACTGGTTCCGCGCCTGGATGGAGAAAGCCGGCAAGCGCGTCCACTACCATCTCTGCACCCTGCCCGACCTTTCTGCCATGCCCGCCTGGATTCAAAAGGAAGCCCGCTCACTGGGCGGGCAGTTTACCGCCGAAGCCGCCGCCGAACTGGCTCGCCACGTGGGCAACGATACCCAGACCGCCCGCCAGGAAATTGAAAAACTGCTCACCTACGTCAACTTTCAGCGCGCCGTGGAACTGGAGGATGTTGCCGAACTGACCGCGCAGGGCGGCGAAGCCGATTTGTTTGCCATGATGGACGCCATCGCCGAGGGCAATGCCCGTCTGGCACAAAACTTGCTCCATCGTTTGCTGGAGGAAGAGGATGAACTCAGCCTGTTTGGGATGATTGTGCGCCAGTTCCGCCTGCTCTTGCTGGCGCGCGAACTGCTCGATGAGGGCAAGGGCGTGGCAGATTTCCTGCAGGCGGGCATCAGCACATCCCAATTTGTGGCGGAGAAAAGCCTTCGGCAGGCGCGGCGCTTCTCCATGGCGCAGTTGGAAGAAATTTACCGCACCCTTTACGAGATGGACGGCGCCGTCAAAACCAGCAATACTGACCTTCCCACCGCACTGGATACCTTTATCGTTGCGTTAGCCCGCTGAAGCCCTCTCCCGACCTCCACCGCACGCCTTGCAGAGGGAATTGTTTGTAGAGTTAAGGAGATGGCATGAGACGTTTATTCGGATTATCTGCCCTGACGCTGGCGATTGCCGCCGCTTTCTTATGGATGATTTTGCACTCGGCGGAGCGGTTGCGTGCCGGTGTGGTGCAAGCCCAAACCCCGCCCCCGCCCGCCATTGACGAAGCTCTGCGCACGGCGGTTGCCCGCGAGGTGCAAGCCAAACGCCCCAGCGCCCTGGGCATGATGATTTACGAGACCGAGGTCAATGAGATTTTCTACTCCGCCGACGGGCGCACGGCGCTTATCTGGCTGGGATTCCGCGACCCCGATACCGGCGAGGTCATCGGCACCGAGCCGGGACTGGCAATTGCCCGCAACCCGCAGGGCTTGCTGGCGCAGTCCGATGAATGGCAGGTAACCCTGCAAACCGCCCGCGACTTTGCCCGCCAACTCACCAGCCTGCCCGCCGAACTGCGCGACCCCGAGGTGGAGCAGTTCTACCTGGAACAGCAGGAAGCCATGGAGAAAGCCGCCGTGCAGACCTTCACCGGCTACAAACTGCCCTGGTCGAAGGCGCTGAACATCAAGATTACCGGCAGTGTCGGGCATTTCCTGGACTACAATTCCTGCTCCGAAACCTACTGCCGCTACGCTTACGACTTCTGGAATCCCGACTCCACCAACCGCATGTTCCCCCTGCTGGCATCCAAGGGCGGAGTGGTGAAAGCCTACAAAGAGTCTTGCCCCAACGGCAGTACATCCTGCACCAATTACCTGGTTCTGCAGGATGACTCCACCGTGCCTACCACCTATCAACTTTACTACCACCTGGCGTACAACTCCATCCCCGACAATCTGACGGTGGGCACCTACGTCCCGCAGGGGACGTACATCGGCAACGTGGACGATACCGGCTACAGCACGGATCACCACCTGCACTTCCACGTGTACACCTCGCCCACCAACAGTGCCTACTCGTGGGGAGCATCGGTGCGCATCCTCTTCAGCGATGTGCCGTTCAACGGCGGTGAGCCGCGCACCTGCGCCGAGACCATCAACCACCCCTCGTACGGCACGGAATGTTCGATGGGTCCCGACGGCAAGAAGGGCGGGAGCGATGACGACTACCTGACTTCCAGCAATGTGGGTGCCAACCCGCCAACCGGCTCGCTGGATACCCCCTTCCCCTGGGCAACCCTCACCAGCCGCACCCTCTCGGTGAGCGGTACGGCGCGCGATAATCTGGGCATTGCCCGCGTGCAGGTGCTGGTGAACTACGACGGCACCTGGCGCACGCTGGGCAACGCCGATGTGGGCAACGGCGTGTTTGCCAAAGACTTTGACCTGTGCTCGGCGGGCATCCCCGATGGACCCATTTCGCTGGCGGTGCGCATCTTCGATGTGGAAGGCAACTGGGCAGAGCGCTTCACCGGTTTGCGGCAGATTTTCAAGAACGCTTCCTGCACTTCCTCTTCCACCCCGCCGCCTGCGCCTGCCTGCGCCCCTTCCAGCGGACAAATCGGTGTGTACGCCGAGCCGCAGTTCGGCGGCGCCTGCCTGAAACTGGGCGCGGGTCAGCACAACGCCAGCGCGCTGGGCACGCTGAACGATGCCATCCAGTCCGTTCAGGTTGCCAGCGGCACCTGCGCTACCCTCTACGAACCCGACAACGCCAACCCCTTCGGGCGCAGTGAGACCTTCAACGCCAGCGACGCCAACCTGAGCGATAACCGCATCGGTGCCAAGACAGTCTCTTCCATTGTTATCCAGCCCTGCACCAATCAGGTGGATGAGCCTTTCCTGACCTTCCCCGGCAATCTGATTGACCCCAACGGCAACTCTGCCACCACCCCCAACCCCGCCAACCCGAAAAGCACCGATTCGCTGGTGCTGGCGTGGACGGGCGGCGAGGGCGCGCCCACCTTCACCGCGCGCCTCATGCAAGGCAGTACCGAGGTGAAATCCATGCCTGCCGCCAATACCCACACCTGGTCGGTGGGCAACCTGCCGGCAGGCACCTACACCTGGATTGTCACCGCGCAGGGACAGGGCACTACCAACAGCACCGACCTGACCTTTACGGTGGATGCGGCAAGCCTGCCTGCGCCTGCGCCCCTCTCCGCGCCGGTGACCTTTGACTTTGAGGGCGATACCTCTAACTGGACAGCCACCGGATTGTGGAGCCTGCGCCAGGTGGAACGCACCGGCAAACCCTCCACCAAAGCCTGGACGTTCTCCAACGGCACATCCTTCAACGACTCTACCTACCGCGCCGGCGACCTGACCTCACCGCCCATCACCCTGCCCGCCGATCAAACCGCCTACCTGCGCTTTAAGTCCTTCAGCGATGTGGAAGGCTGGGTGTACTCCATTCAGACCTTTGGCAGTAAGTACTACGACCAGCGGCGGGTGCAGATTTCGGTGGATGGCGGAGCGTTTACCGACCTGTACCAGTTCAGCGATGACTCTCAGCACATTCTCTGGCTGGACAGCCCCGCCATTTCGCTGGATGCCTACAAGGGCAGGACGGTGCGCATCCGCTTCCACTTTGACACGGTGGACGCGCTGAACAACGGCGGGTACGGCTGGGCGGTGGACGATGTCAGCATCACCACCGACACGCCGCCTAACTGCGCCGACGGCAACAACAGCCCGGCAACCGCTCAGTCCATCGCTTTCGGGCAAACCCTCACCGATTTGACCATCTGTCCCGGCGGAGATGTGGATTACTATTCC
The DNA here is from genome assembly GCF_000199675.1 of Anaerolinea thermophila UNI-1. GTDB lineage: Bacteria > Chloroflexota > Anaerolineae > Anaerolineales > Anaerolineaceae > Anaerolinea > Anaerolinea thermophila. The sequence goes on along the minus strand of NC_014960.1, from coordinate 3,377,105 downwards.
TTCAGCGGTTCGGCGGGTGCAACCGTGCGCATTGACCTGAACGCCTACCACGACAAGCCCGGCAGTGTGCTGGATACCTTCGTCTCCCTGCTGGACTCCAGTGGAGTGGACGTGGTGGCGGAAAACGATGATGAGAAGGTGCAGGAAAACACCGATTCGCTCATCGTCACCACCCTGCCGCGCACGGGGACGTACTACATCCGTGTGCGGGCGTGGAATCATCCCGGGGCGGGCGATGCCAACCACCTCTACGACCTGAATTTGAGCGCCGTGCAGAACGGAGCGGTGCGTCCGCTCTCGCTGACGCTGACTCAGCCCCCCGACCCGAAGAAACTGCCCATCATCCCCTTCATCGTCGAAACGGCGGTGCAGGATGATCCGCTGGGCGGCGGCATCACGCGGGTGGATTTCTACTGGCATCCCGCCGACTGGCAGAACCGCCCCTGGGTCAAATTTGCCAGCGATACCACCCCTGCCGATGGCTGGTGGGCAATCTTCAACCCCACCGAAGATACCAGCGGGAGCGCCTTCTACATTCTGGCGACCAACGCCAGCGGCGGGAGCAACGGCTTGCTGATTGCCGACCTTCAGCCCGACAAGACTGCCCCTTCCAGCGCGCTGGATGCCCGCAACGACACGGTCAACAGCACGGCGGTGTACCTCACCTGGCAGGCGCAGGACTACGAGAACGACATCGAACGCTTTGAGTTCCAGTACCGCACGCCGGGCGGTGCCTGGCAAAACTACCCGACCACCTTCCCTGCCCACCTGCGCGGCGGCTGGTTCCTGCTCTCGCCGGGCAAGTTCGAGTTCCAGATGCGCGCCGTGGATCGCGCCGGGAATATGGAAGACTACCCCAACCGCGCCGAAGCCACGGTGACCTTCAACGGTGCCTGCACGCCCGATGCCTTCGATGCCACCGATGGCGTGCGCGGGAGCGGTATCCCCGTGCAGTTGCTCAACGCCGCGCCCACCGAGCGCCGTCTGTGCCAGAACGATGTGGACTGGGTGGCGTTTGATGCCAGCGCGGGCGAGGATATAGGCGTGCTGATTCTCTCGCAGGGCGGCGGCGCGGCGGTGCAGGTGCGCCTGTACGCGGCGGGCAGTGCCACGCCTCTGCTGGAGCAGAGCGCGAGCGGTCTGGGCGAATCCACTGCTCTGCGCTGGAAAGCCCCTGCCAGCGGACGCTATGAACTGGAAATCCGCGCCGTGGATGCGCGCCTGTGGGGCGAGGACGTGCGCTACCGTCTGTATGTTGGCAACACGCAGGCGCTCTTCCTTCCCCTCATCGGGCGCTGAGAAGGCTTTGAGGCTTTCATCCCCCGCGGAGAATGTGCCCCGCGGGGGATTTTGATTGGGTTTCGGCAGGCTCAGCCGGTGCAGGAGCGGATTCCCTGCCAGCCAGCCGTATCGGGGTGAATGGGAGTGTCCATGAAAATCGTAGGGGAATCGTAGGGGAATCGTTTGTTTTTCGTCAAGATTTTCTAACTGAGGTTGCCTATAATAGCAGTCAAGGGCGACTTCTCTTCTTCTCCTCCTTTTAAGATTGCCGGGGTCGGCGTCCCCGGCAATCGCGATTTAACTCACAGTCCGTGGTACTTTCTCTGCGGACTGTGTTTTTGTTTTGGGATGAATCGGTGCGGTGTAACATATATTTTGACATGTAAAATCTTGTACGTTTGTCTATTGTTTCAAATGGAGGTTTTGGGGCTATAATAACATTCAATTTTTGGATTAAAAGGCGCCTGCAATGATACCTGACACCCTCTTCTCCACCACCTTTCGTCTGGCTTCGGGGGTTTTGCTTAACCTGAAATCGGAGCATCAGCCCCAACTGCCCGCCCCTCAAAACGGGAAGGCCTATATGCTTTATGCGCATGTGCCTTTCTGTGAGAGTTTATGCCCGTATTGTTCCTTTAACCGTTTTCTGTTTGACGAGCGCAAAGCCCGCCAGTACTTCAGTTCTCTGCGGGAAGAGATGCGCATGGTGGCGAAGCGGGGCTACACCTTCGACACCCTCTACATTGGCGGGGGCACGCCGACGATTTTGATGGACGAACTGGTGCAAATCATTGATCTGGCGCGCGACTTGTTCGGGGTGCGCGAGGTATCCTGTGAGACCAACCCCAACCATCTGGATGAGCGCCTGATTGATCTGCTGGCGCCGCGCGTGCAACGGCTTTCGGTGGGGGTGCAGTCTTTTGATGACGACCTGCTCCGGCGCATCAACCGCTACGACCGCTTTGGCTCGGGGAAAGAAATCCTTGAGCGTGTTCAGCGCACGGCTCCGGCTTTCAACGCCTTTAACATTGACCTCATCTTTAACTTCCCGGGGCAGGACCTTGCCAGCATTGACCGCGATTTGCGCCTGGCGCTGGAATCGGGTGCCACGCAGATTACCGCTTACCCGCTGATGACCTCGCCCTCAGTACGGCGCGCATTGGAAAAGACGGTGGGAACGGTGGAATTTTCCCGCGAGGCGGAAATGTACGAACACATTGTCGAGACGCTTTCCAGCGTCTTCGAACTCTCCACCGCCTGGACGTTCTCCCGCAAGGGTAAATCGTTGATTGACGAGTACATTGTCAAAAGTGAGGAATATGTCGGGGTGGGCTCGGGTTCGTTCAGTTACCTCAACGGCACCTTGCTGGTGAACACCTTCTCTCTGCAATCTTACCAGCGCTGGGTGAGCGAACGACATGCCCCCATTGCCGGAAAACGCCGCTTCAGCCGTCTGGATCAGATGCGTTACCGCTTCATGATGGATTTGTTCGGCTTGCGGCTGGATAAACGCCAGTGGGAACGCGATTTCGGCAAACCCATTGAACACTGCCTGCCATTGGAGTTGCTGGCTTTCGAAAAAGCCGGTGCCTTTGCCGAAAACAACGCCGAAGCCATCACCCTCACGCCGCGCGGGCGTTACCTGCTGGTGGTGCTGATGCGCGAATTTTTCTCCAGCATCAACCGCGTGCGCGATCAGGCGCGGCGGGCTGTGCAGAGCAGCGAAGCCCTGCGCAACCCGGAGACGCGCCTCTCCAACGCCAAGATTTAACAAGGGGCATGCCCCATCTTTTAAATGAAACCATTGCAGGGTTGCCAAAAGGGTGATTCACCTTTATAATCAACCTGAAATTCTACTACCTCCGGAGAAACTAGTTGTATGGACGAGAAAGATACCCAACTCGAGCAGGGAATGCCCCAGCAAACGCAAGACAACGCCGAGAACCATGACAACATGGCTTCCTTGCTGGAGAAGGAAGGCTTGGGGCTGGATTTGCCCAAAGAGGGCGAAATCCGCACCGGCGTGATTGCAAGCATTACCCCTCAACAAATTTTAGTCAGCGTGGGCACCAAATCGGAAGGTGTGATCAGCGGGCGCGAACTGGAAGCTATCCCCCCTGAAATTCGCGAAACCCTGCAGGTCAACCAGAAGATTCTGGTGTACGTGGTGCGCCCCGAAGACTCCAATGGCAATATTGTCCTCTCTTACATGAAAGCCCGCGAAGAAAGCGACTGGCAAAAGGCCGAGCAGATGCGGGAGACCAAAGAGGTTTACCACTCGAAAATTACCGGTTACAACAAAGGTGGTTTGATTGTCCCCGTTCATGGATTGCGCGGTTTTGTACCGGCGTCTCAAATCAGCCTTTCCCGGCGTGCCTCGATGGGCAGTGGCGAAAGCCCTGAACAGCGCTGGAGCAAGATGGTGGGCGAAGAGATTGACGTGTGCGTCATTGAAGTAGACCGCGAACGCCGCCGCCTGATTCTTTCCGAGCGCGTGGCAACCCCCGAAACCCGCGAGACGCTCAAAGAGCGCGTCATCGAGACCCTCGCTGAGGGCGAAATCCGCACCGGGCGCGTCACCAGCCTGGCAGACTTTGGCGCTTTCGTCAACATCAGCGGCGCCGATGGTCTGGTGCACCTCTCCGAAATTTCGTGGGATCGCATCAAACACCCCAGTGAGGTGCTGCAGGTGGGGCAGGAAGTCAAGGTCAAGGTCATCAGTGTGGACCGCGAAAAGCGCCGCATTGGGCTGTCCATCCGCCAGACCCAGGGCGACCCCTGGCTGGAGCGCGCCGCCAAGTATCAGGTGGGCATGCTGGTGGAAGGCGTGATCACCCGTCTGACCAAGTTCGGCGCTTTTGCCAAACTGGACGAGGATATTGAGGGCTTGATTCACATCTCCGAAATCAGCGAAAAGCGCATTGAACACCCCAAAGAGGTGCTCAAAGAGGGCGATAAAGTCACCCTGCGCATCGTCAAGATTGACCCCGAAAATCACCGCATTGGCTTGAGCCTGCGCCGTGTGGACTCCCAAGCCTACACCGACCTCGACTGGCAGGCACTCGAAGAAGCCCTCAAAGACCTGGACACTTCTGAAGAAGCCTAGTTTCTCATGCGATGGAAAAGAGCGCATCGTCGCCGGTGCGCTCTTTTTTTCCTCTCTGCACAGTCCCATGATTCACTGGATGATTGACGGTCACCTTGATCTGGCGTACAGCGCGCTCACCTTTGGGCGTGACCTGTTCCGTTCTGTGGATGAAATCCGCGAAATGGAGCGCGGCACGCTGACACCTCAGCGCAACAACGGGGAGTGCACCGTGGCAGTGCCTGAACTGCAAAAGGGGCACACCGCGCTGGTGATTGCCAGTTTGTTCGTGGTGCGTGCGGGTGTGCTGGAAGCGTGGGAAACGCAGGTGTACCGCACCCCGCAGGAAGCCCGCCAGCGCTGGACGGCACAACTGGATGTGTACCGCCGCTGGTGCGAGGATCACCCCGCAATCTTCCGACAGGTGACCAGCCGCCGCGACCTGCAACAGGTGATTAAGGCATGGCAAGCCTTTGCTTCTGCCCCTGCCACCGGGGAAGAGCGGGCTGAACACCCCGCGTCTGCCTACCCGCCCATCGGGCTGGTGGTGATGATGGAAGGCGCCGAGGGACTGCGCGAACCCCGAGAAATCGAGGCGTACGCCGCACAGGGGGTGCGTCTGGTGGCGCCGGTATGGGCAGGTGGGCGCTTTTGCGGCTCCAACCGCGATGCTGAAGCCTTCACCCGCGAGGGCTGGGAACTGCTGGACATCCTTGCCGATTTGGGCATGGGACTGGATCTGGCGCACATGAACGAAAAATCCTCTCTCCAGGCGCTGGATCGCTTTGAGGGCAACCTGTGCGCTTCGCATACTGCCTGCCGTGCGCTTGCCCGCCAGGACGACAACCAGCGCCTGCTCAGCGACCTGCAAATTCGCCGCATCGTCGAGCGCGACGGCGTCATCGGCATTGCCCTGAACAGCCGCTGGCTGAGACCGGGTTGGTCTGCCGGCGATCCGCGCGAGAGCACCACCCTGAAGCATGTAGCCGCGCACGTGGATCACATCTGCCAGATTGCCGGAGACGCCCGCCATGTGGCATTGGGCACCGACCTGGACGGCGGCTTTGGGCGGGCACGCATCCCCGCCGAGGTGGATACCATTGCCGACCTGCCCAAACTGGCGGATATCCTGGCAGAAGCCGGGTATAATGAATCTGATCTTGCTGCAATTTTCGGGGGAAACTGGCAAATTTTTCTCGAAAGGATTTTGCCCTTGTGATGACTGCACAGATCTCCCAAAACACTCCCCCGCCGGTCGCCGCCAGCAATTCGGTAACGCGACCCTACCGCTACTGGCACCGCCGCGCCCGTACAGGCTTGATTCTGACCCTCTTCGGTTTCCTGGTGTTCCTGATGGGTGCGCGTCCCGGTCTGTTTGGGCTGGATCGCAGTCCGGTGATTGGCTTTGTGCAGATTGCCGTGTTCCTCATCGGGCTGGCGATTATCTGCATCGGCGGGTATATCAGCCTGCTGGCGCTGTGGAAAGGCGATCCGCTCAGCATTGCCGCGGATATCGGTCAGCGCCTGGTGGCAACGGGGTACGTTATCGCCGTGTTTGCCGGTATGGCGGATATCTTCGGCATGGGCAGTCATGCTTTACCGGGCATTCCCTACTTTGGAGAGTGGCAGGCGCGCGGGGTTGAAGTTGGACAGTTGCTGATTGCCATTGGCTTTATTTTGATGCTGCCCTTCGGGCGCAATAAACCCACCCCGCCGCCTCAACCCCCACAAGCCTGACCCTTTTTTTATTCTTCAGAGTGGGCTTCCATTTTCCCCTGCATTGGGAAAGGGATGGGTTATAATTTTTAATCATCCCTTTGCGGCAAGGAGCCCTGATGATTATCATTCAATCTCCCACCACCCGCGACGAGTTCAAAGCCTACTACGACCTGCGCTACCGCGTCCTGCGCGAGCCGTGGGGGCAGCCGCGCGGCACGGAAAAGGACGATTACGAACCGCTCAGCCAGCATTTCATGGCGGTACGCGAGGATACGCGTGAAATCGTCGGCGTGGTCAAACTGTTCGAAAAAGAGCCGGGGGTGGGCTGGTTTTCGCATCTGGCGGTGGCGCCTGCCTATCAGAAGAAGGGCATTGGCAAGATGCTGGTTGCCCATGTGGAAGAAGAAGCCCGCAAGCGCGGCTTCTGCGTGCTGGGGTGCTATGCCCGCCTGAATACTACCAATTACTTTGAGAAACTGGGCTACCGCATTGCCGGGTTGCCCACCCATTACTTTGGCACTACCCAGGTGGTATGGATGCAAAAAGACCTGGAACAGCCTGAGGAACGAGCATGAGTCTGTTTCGCGACCTTTTTTTCAAGCCTTATCCTGCCTCGGCGCACGCCGAAGTGACGCGCCTGCTGGACGAACTGGTGGACATCGGCAAGCGTGAGGATTTCCTCGCCGAGCGCTTTACCCCCGGTTTTAACCTGCAATTGCGCCACATCCGCGCCCGCGAGATTGGCGAGCGCCTGAATGCCATTGGCGGGCGGGCATTAATGGAGTACGCTTACCGTCACGTGGCGCGCAAAGCCGGGCGGGTGCTGGCGGATCATCTGGAGTACGCCTGGGCGGAGATTGGCGACTGGTTGAGGTGAGCCTATGGCGCTGGAACGCATCGGCACAGGCTTGATGCTTTTGGGGCTGATTCTTTTGTTGGTGAGCGGTCTGCTCTGGCTGGCAGGACGCTTTCTGCCCGACCTCAGCCGCATTCCGGGGACGATTCGCATCGAGGGCGGCGGGGTGACCTGCATTTTCCCCCTGCTGGCTTCGATTGTCCTCAGTTTAATTCTCACCGTATTGCTCAATGTGATTGCGCGTTTGTTGAACCGCTGAACCGCGCCCTGAGCCTGCCGAACCGTAGGCTTGCCTCGACAGGCTCGGCAAGCGCAAACCACGTCCTGATCTTGCTGAAGGGCATGTCTTGGCGCCCCCCTGCTTCGTTGGGCTGAATCCCTTCTGACGCTTTTGTGATACACTAAAAGTATCTTATGAGCGTCTCGGTACTGGTAGCCACGCCGCATACCGCCTTTGGTGAACTGATTCGCCTCAGCCTGGAAGAGGATGGGCGCTATCAGGTGCGCGTGGTGAGTACCGCCCGCGAAGCCGCCGCCGCGGTCATCAATCCCTATTACCGCGTGGTCATTCTGGACTGCGATTTGCCCGACCTGCCGCTTGCCGAGATCAGCGCGGTGCTGTTGCACGACCACCCCGGCTTGAAACTGGTGCTGATTCCCCCCGAAAACAACCCGGAGCATCCCACCGTGCGCGACATTCCTGCGCATGGCTATCTTTCCCGCCCCTTTTACCTGCCCGATTTGCTCGACCTGCTGGCAAGGCTGGATGGCGAGGAAACTCCCCTGCCCCCCGTACCGGATGAATCCCTGCCCGAGTGGGTGGATGAGCAGGCGCTGGAGCGCCTGCTGGCAAACAGCACTGCCGAGGGCGGGATGATTGTGCATCGCAATGGCGCGCAGGTGGTGCGTACTCCCGCCGTTGACGCCCTGCAATCCCAGATTCAACGCCTCTGGGAGATGCCCGAGCCCAGTGATGTGGTGCGCTTTGCCCGCCTGAGCGAGGAACTCGGCGAGCGCATCCTCTACGTCACCGCCGTCTCCCCGCAGGTGGCGCTGGGACTGGTGTACCCCCTCAAAACGCCGCTCAGCCGCATCCGCGCCGAAGCCCTGCAGATGAGCCGCACGCTGGCGAATGGCGTGCCTCACGCGCCGGTGGAGCCCTCCCCCGCGCCGCAACCCCAAACTGCCCCGCAAAAGCCCGCCATAGCGCCTGCTGAAGAACCTCTCCCCGAAGAAGAGAACACCGGCGAAGAAGCCCTGCCCGAACTGCTCTCGCTGGCAGATTTGCTTGGCGATGTCCCCCCGCCCGACCCGCAACCCGGCGGCGAGTGGGTGCCGGAGATTGACCTCTCCCTGCCGCGCGTGGAAGCCGAACTGCCCGCCACGCCGGCGAAAACGCCCATGCCCGTCCCGCCGGTCAGCGAGGCGCCCGCTCCGCCAGCGGAAGCGTCCTCGCCTGCCGGGACGGTTTCCAGCCAGGTCGCCACTGCAGAGACCCTGCCCGCCCTGCTCCCGGAGGAAGAGGAACTGGCGGTCAACCATGCCACCATTCTGCCCGATTTGACCAGCATTCAGCAAATCGAACCGGTTTCTACCTCGTTCAGCCAGATTTTCTACACCTGCGTGCTGATTCCGCGCCTGCCCTCGCACTTCCTCACCGGCGCGCTGGGCGAGCAGGTCAGCCAGCGGGTACAGCAGTTGTGCCTGGCGTTTGGCTGGCGTCTGGAAGGCATCGCCGTGCGCCCGCAGTACATGCAGTGGTCGGTGCAGGTCAGCCCGTCCATTGCGCCGGCATCGGTCATCCGCGTCATCCGCCAGCGCACCTCGTCTTTCATCTTTGAACATTTCCCTGCCCTGGCAGAGGAAAACCCCTCCGGCGATTTCTGGGCAAGCGGCTACCTCATCGTCAGCGGTCCTCAGCCGCCCTCGCCGCGCCTTCTGCGCGATTACATCGAAGAGACTCGCCGCCGCCAGGGCGTCCTGCCACCCTCGTCCTCCGCCTCCCTGCCGCGGCTTTCCTCATCCGTGGAGATGTCTTCTCAGCCCCCGGCAGATTCATCCCATTGAATTTATCGGAGCGTCTCATGCCCCCAGTGCTGTATTTGATTGACGGTCACGCCTTAGCCTACCGCGCCTTTTTTGCCCTCACTACTTCAGGAATGCGCCTTTCCACTGCCAGTGGCGAACCCACCGCGGGCGTGTACGGTTTTGCCAGCGTGCTGTTGCGCCTGCTGGAGCAGGACAAGCCCGAATATCTGGCGGTTGCCTTTGACGGCGGCTATTCCTTCCGCGACCAGATTTACTCCGAGTACAAAGCCACCCGCGCTAAAATGCCCGACGACCTGCGCATGCAGATGGAGCGCATCCGCGAACTGGTGGACGTCTTTGGCTTCCCCCGCCTGGAACTGAACGGCTACGAAGCCGACGACATCATCGCCTCGATTGCCCATCAGGCGGTCAAACAGGGCTTTGGCGTCAAGATCATCACCGGCGACCGCGACCTCTTGCAGTTGGTGGACGAGCGCATTGCCGTCAACCTGGCAGGGAGTAAACTCAGCGAAGCCAGGGATTTCGTCCGTCAGGAAGATGTGCAAGCCTACCTGGGGATCCGCCCCGATCAGGTGGTGGATTTCAAAGCCCTGGCAGGCGATCCCTCGGATAACATCCCCGGCGTGCGCGGCATTGGCGAGAAGACCGCCCTTGCCCTGCTGAAGGATTACGCCCATCTGGAAGACATCTACGCCCACCTGGACGACCTGCCCGCTAAAGTGCGCCAGAAACTGGAAGAAGGGCGCGAAATGGCGTTTATGAGCCGGGAACTGGCGACCATCAAGCGCGACCTGCACATCACGCTGGAACTGGCGCAAGCCCGCACCGATGCCATCCCCGTGGAGAAGGTGCTGGATTTCTTCCGCCGCATGGAGTTCCGCTCGCTCATTACCCGCATGGAGAAAATCTTCGGCATCTCCGCCGCCAGCGCTCCCCAGCAGGTACCGCTCATTCCCCCGGAGCCGACCAGCATTGGGCAGTTGTCCCTCTTCGGCGAAGAAATTGTGCGCGTGGGTCTCCCGCCCCAGCACGACCTGAACACAGTTATCGTCAACACCCCCGAAACGCTGGCGGAGTTGTGCGCCAAACTGGCGCAAGCCGAGTGGATTGCCCTGGACACCGAAACCACTTCCACCGACCCGCTGAACGGCGCGCTGGTGGGCATCTCGCTGGCGGTAGAACCCGGCACGGGCTACTACCTGCCGGTGGGACACCTCACCGGCGAGCCGCAGTTGCCGCTGGAAAGCATCCGCGATGCCCTTGCCCCCTTCCTCGGCGACCCGCGCAAACCCAAGGTGGGACAAAACCTCAAGTACGATTTGCTGGCACTGCGTCTGGCGGGCATGGAAGCGCAGGGACTGGCGTTCGATACCCTGCTTGCCGAGTGGCTGGTTGATCCGGCTTCGCGCGCCCTCGGGCTGAAGGAAATGGCGGAGCGCTACCTGGGCGTGCAGATGACCCGCATTGAGGAACTCATCGGCACGGGCAAGAATCAGCGCACCATGGCGCAGGTTTCCGTTGCGCAGGTTGCCCCCTACGCCGCCGCCGATGCCGAAATCACCCTGCGGCTCAAGCCCATTCTGGAAGAGCGCATGCTCAAAGCCGGCGTCACCCGCCTGTTCCAGGACGTGGAGATGCCCCTGGTGCCGGTGCTGGCGGACATGGAGTGGAACGGCATCCTGCTGGATGTGCCTTTCCTTCAGCGCATGGGCGTGGAACTCAGCCAGCGCCTGGCGGAAATTGAAAAAGAAATTTACGCCCTGGTGGGACACCCCTTCAACATCAATTCCACTCAGCAGTTATCGCGGGTGCTGTTTGAGGAATTGCGCCTCGAACCGCCCGACCGCCGCAAGAAGACCAGCGCCGGGCTGTACTCCACCTCGGCAGAGGTGCTGGAAGAACTGCGCGGCAGGCATCCGGTGCTGGATTTAATCCTCGAAAACCGCGAGTTGAGCAAACTCAAATCTACCTATGTGGACGCCCTGCCTCAGCAGGTCAATCCGCGCACCGGCAGGGTGCACACCCGCTTCAATCAGACCGGTTCGGTGACCGGGCGGCTGGCATCTTCCGACCCCAATTTGCAGAACATCCCCACCCGCACCGACCTCGGACGGCAGGTGCGCAACGCCTTCATCGCCGATGAGGGCTGGGTCCTGCTCTCGGTGGACTATTCGCAGATTGAACTGCGCATTGTGGCGCACGTTGCCAATGACGAAGCCATGCTGGCGGCGTTCCGCGCCGGGCAGGACATTCACGCCGCCACCGCCGCGGCAATTTATGGCGTGCCGCTGGAAGCGGTGACGCGCGAGATGCGCCGTCACGCCAAAGCCATCAACTTCGGGCTGATTTACGGGATGAGCGCCTTCGGGTTGAGCCGCTCCGCCGACCTGACGCTGGCGGAAGCCGAGAACTTCGTCAAAGCCTACTTTGAGCAGTTCCCCGGCGTCAAGCGTTTTCTGGACGACCTGCGCCGCCGCGCCGCCCGTGAGGGCTACGTGGAAACCCTGCTGGGACGCCGCCGCTATTTTCCCAATCTCAAGAACCCCGCCAACCCGGCGCTCAAAGCCCGCGAGGAACGAGAAGCTATCAATGCCCCCATTCAGGGCACGGCGGCGGACATCATCAAACTGGCGATGATTCGCCTGCCCGAGGCACTGCGCGCGGCGGGCAGTCGGGCGCGCCTGCTGTTGCAGGTGCATGATGAACTGGTGCTGGAAGTGCCACGCGAGGAAATGCCCGGGACGGCAAAACTGGTACAGCACGTCATGGAGACAGCCTACCCCCTGCAAATTCCCCTCACCACCGAAGCCCGCTGGGGAAAGAACTGGGGAGAGATGACGCCTCTGGAATGAGACACATTTCAGTTTCCCAACAATTTGGCAAAGCCGCGTTGGGAGAATCAAAATCATGTTATTCTTAAGGATATGGCAGGCAATCAGGCAGTTTTCCAACAGGCAATGAATCAGGGGCATTCCGCCGCATGGGACCAGGACTGGGTGAAAGCCGCCCAGTACTACGCCCAGGCGCTGGATGAGATGCCCGATAGTCCCCTGGCGCTTTCCAGCCTGGGGCTGGCGTATTTTGAATTGGGCGAGTACGAGCGCGCGCTGGAGTGTTACCAGCGCGCCTCTAAGATTGCCCCTACCGACCCCGTGCCCTACGAGAAATTGACGCGAATTTACGAGCGCATGGGCAAACTCAAGGAAGCCAGCGAGGTATGCCTGCAGGCGGCGGAACTGCATCTGCGCGCCCGCGACGTGGACAAAGCCATTGAGGACTGGGTGCACGTGCTCAGTCTGTTTCCGGAGCACCTGCCGACTCGCCAGCGCCTTGCCGCAGTGTACGAGCGCATGGGGCGCAAGATGGAAGCCATCAACGAGTATGTTGCCATTGCCAGCCTTTTCCAGCGCACCGGCGATATGACCCGCGCGCTTAAATCGGTGGAATATGCCCTGCGCCTGATGCCCGAAAGCCAGGAAGCGCGCTTTGCCCTGCACATGTTGAGAACCAATCAGTTACTGCCCCCGCCGTCCCGCCCCAAAGGCAGTACCGGGCCGATTCGCATGGCATCGGTGCGCGGTGAGGAAAAAGGGAAGTCTGCGCAGAAAACCGAAAGCACGGGCTTGAATCCCCTGGAAGAGGGACGCCAGAAGGCTCTGGAACAACTGGCATCCCTGTTATTTGATCAGGTGGAAGAATCACAGCGCGAACCGGCGCCGCGCAGTGGGCTTGCCGCTCTGGCGCGCGGTGTGACCGGTCCGCTCAGTATGGCGGGCGACCGCACCCGCATGGCGCTGCACATCGGACAAGCCATCGACTCGCAAATGCAGGGCGATGTGAGCAATGCCATTGCCGAACTGGAACGCGCCGCTGATGCCGGCTTGCGCCATGCCGCCCTGTACTACGATTTGGGCTACCTGCTGGCAGAACGCGATGGCGACAAAGCCCTGCGCTACCTGCAGGAAGCCGCCAAGCACCCCGAATATCTTCTGCCGTCCAGCCTCTTGCGCGGCAAAATTCTGTTGGACAAGGGGATGTACCCCGAAGCGGCGGGTGCCTACCTGCAGGCGCTGGCACAAGCCGATGTGGCGCTGGTGCCCGAAGCCCATCAGGAAGCCCTGCGCCAGTCTTACGAACCGCTGGTGGATGCGGTTGCCAGTGAGGAAGACCTGAAGAGCCTGGAAAACCTGTGCATCCAGGTACGCGATCAACTGATGCGTTCCGACTGGCGCGATTTGCTTGCCAAAGCCCGCCAGAACCTGCCGCAAGTTGCCCCCGATGCGCCGCCCTCGCCGGTGGCGGAGATTTTGCTGGAGACGCGCGGCAGTCAGGTGGTGGAAGCCATTGCGCGGGTGCGGGAACTTTCTCAAATGGGCTTGACGCGCACGGCGCAGGAAGAAGCCTTTTACGCCCTGCAGTTGGCGCCGCATTACCTGCCCCTGCACGAGCAGGTGGGCGAACTGTTGTTGCGGGAAGGGCGGACCGAGGATGCCAGCCGTAAGTTTCAGGTGGTGGCTGAACTGTATGCCGTGCGTGGCGAGGTTGCCCGTGCGGCGCGCCTCTACCGTCGCGTTCTGCAGATGAACCCCATGGATTTGGAAGTGCGCGAGCAACTGATTGAACTGCTGGTGACCCAGGAACGCATTGATGAAGCCCTGGAAGAGTACATGGAACTGGCAGACGCTTACTACCGCCTGGCAGAACTGGACAAAGCCCGCCAGACTTACCTCAATGCCCTGAAGATTGCCCAGCAGTCCCGCCAGAACCGCACCTGGGGCGTGGAGATTCTGCTCAAGGTGGCGGATATTGACATGCAGAGGCTCAATTTCCGTCAGGCACTGCGTATTTACGAGCAAATCCGTACCATCCAGCCCGATAATCCGCAGACCCGCCTGCAGTTGGTGCAGTTGAACCTGCGCATGGGGCAGTCTGCCGCCGCCCTGGGCGAGGTGGATTCGTTCATCAACCTCATGGAAAGCACCGGCAGGCGCGCTCAAGCCGTGCAGTTCCTGCAGGACCTGCTCGCTGAGGTTGGTCCCAATGTGGACCTTTCCCGCCGCCTGGCAGATTTGCTGGTGCGCGAAGGGCGCATCGAGGAAGGCGTGGCGCAGATGGACGCCGCCGCCAACCTCTACCTGGACGAGGGTAAGGTGATGGAAGCCATTAACCTGCTGGAGACGATTGTCTCGCTCAACCCGCCCAATGTGCAGGAATACCGCGAAGCCCTGAACGCTCTGCGGCGCGACAGTCTGCGTCGGTAAGGAAAAATATTACCAATTTGTAACGAAATTCTCATCGATTCGTAAGGCGAATCGGGAAGTTTTGGGTTAAAATAGCCCCGTTTAGGGGTGTTTTACTTTTATGGCCGGTTCTCTTTTTTCGAGTTTCTCCAGGAAAGCCCTGTGGTCGGCAGATGCCTCACCGGCAGGTTCACGATTCTCGTTCCTGGAAGTGCTCATCCTCACCACCGGCGGCGGGATTGCGGCTGGCTCGCTGGCACTCTGGCTGACCGCGCACACGGCGCCGATTTTTTTGCTGGTAAATGCCGCTTTTGTGCTGGTGCTGGCGGGGGTGTGGGCTGTGCGCTTGTGGCTCTCTTCTGAGGTCATCCGCGTCCTGCTCTTTTTCCTCTTCTGGGCGCATTATTTCGTGGTGTTGATGTTCACCGGCGGGGTGCAAAGCCCGGCGGCGGGCATGTTGCTCATCCTGATTTACGTCTCCGGGTTACTGCTGGGCTTGAAGGGGAGCCTGGTCTCCATCCTGCTGGGCGCGGGTTCGCTGCTGGTGCTGTTCTGGATGGAGCAATTTGGCAGGTTGCCGCCTTCCAGTTTGCCGCAAACCCCGCTGATGGAGATTCTCTTCCGCTTTGTCATTGGGGCTGTTTTTATCCTCATCGTTTACTTTACCAGCCGCATGCTGGAAAATTATCAGCGTTCTCTGCAGGCGGAACTGACTGAAAGGCAAGCCGCGCAGAATGCCCTTGCCCTGCAGACCGGGCAACTGCAGATGGTGCTGGAGAAAAGTTTTGACGCCTTCATCCTTGTGGACGAGACCGGCAGGGTGGTGGAGTGGAATCCCGGCGCGGAGCGTTTGCTGGGCTATTGCCGTGAGGAAATTCTGGGGCAACCTGCTGTGAAGGTTCTCGAGCGCATTGCCATCCCGGCTTACCGAACACCTTCTGCCCTGTCTAAACTGGAAAGTGTCTTCGAGCAAGCCCTCAAGACCGGCAAAAGCCCTTTTTTCAACCGCAAGACCGAGACCCGTTTTCTTGATGCCAGCGGAGAAATCAAAATTTGCGAATTGAACAGTTTTGCCCTGCCCACCCCGCTGGGATACCGCATCGGCATGATGCTGCGCGACATCACCAGCGAGCGCGAGGTGCGGGAACAATTGCGCCTGCGCCTCAGGCACCTGGAAACCCTGAACCGCCTTTCCACCCTTTCCCGTGAAGAAGCCCGCGTTTCTCCCTTCCTTGAGAAAGCCCTGGATCTGCTTCTGCCCGTGCTGGACGTGCCAGCAGGCGGCGTTGCCCAGGTGGATAAAGAGAACGGATGCTACTACCCGATGGCGACACGCGGTTGGGTAAAGTCTTTTGAAGGCAAGGCTTTTCCCCTGCAGGGTGGGCTGGTGGAAAAAACCATCCTGCAGGATGCCCGCTGTTCAGCGAGGACCTGTGCCTGGACCCCCGGGCGAATCCGGAAGTGGCGGCGCTGATTCCGCCGGGCTGGCGCGCCCTGCTGGTGCCCATGCGTGCCGGACAGGAACAACTGGGTATTTTGATGGTCGTGGTGGAAGCCCCCCGCAAGTTCAGCGAAGCAGAGGTGAATCTGGTGCAGACAGCGGGCGATATCATTGGCAGTGTGTTGCACCGTGCGCAACTGGATGCTGAGGTGCGCACCCGCCTGGAACAACTGACCTCACTGCACGAGATTGATACCGCTATTTCTTCCAGTCACAACCTGAAAGCCACTGCCAATATCCTGTTGCAGCAGTGCCTGCGCATGCTCAAGGTGGATGCCGCCCTGCTGTACGAGTTTGACCCCGTCAACCTGCACCTGGATTGTGTGGCGACCCTGGGGCTGAACACCGCCCGCCTGGAACACATCCGCGTGCGTGCGGGCGAGACGGTGGTAGGCAAAGCCATGCTGGAAGGTGTGCTGACCGGCGGGAACATGGAATGGCAGACCCTGCCTGCCGGCACGCACGACCGCCTGATGTGGGAGAAGGGCTTCAGGCAGATTTTTGCCGTGCCGCTGGTGAGCAAATCCCGCGTGGTGGGGGTTCTGGAAGTGTGCCGCCGTAAGACGCCCCCCGCAACGAAGGAATGGCTGGAGTTGTTGAACACGCTGGCAGGACAGGCAGCCATTGCCATCGAAAACGCCCGCCTGTTTGAGGATTTACAACGCACCAATGCCGAGTTGATGGTGGCTTACGATGCCACCCTGGAAGGCTGGGCGTTAGCCCTGGGACTGCGCGACAGCAATACCGAAGATCACACCCGCCGGGTGGTGGAAGCCACCGTGGAACTGGGTAAAGCCATGGGGTTAAGCGAGGTAGATTTGATTCAACTGCGCCGTGGCGCCATTTTGCACGACATCGGCAAACTGGGCATTCCCGATACTATCCTGCTCAAGCCCTCATTCCTTACCGAAGAAGAGCGGGAGATTATGCGCCGCCATCCGCTTTATGCCCGTGAATGGCTCTCGCGCATCCCTTACCTGCGGCAAGCCATGGACATTCCTACTTATCACCATGAACACTGGGATGGGAGTGGCTACCCCTACGGTTTGCGTGGCGAGCAAATCCCCCTGGGGGCGCGCATCTTCTCGGTGGTGGATGTGTGGGATGCCCTCTCTACCGACCGCCCGTACCGCAAAGCCTGGCCTCGCGACAAGGTCTTGCACTACATTCGGGCGCAAGCCGGTTTGCAATTTGACCCGCAGGTGGTTAAGGTGTTCCTGCAGAGCATCGAGCGCATCGAGAAGATTCTGGAAAAGGGGCATTTTGTCCCCTGACCAGAGGACCTGCAGGAAGATTATGAGGAAGGAAACCTTTTTCCCCTTTTTTGTCAAAAGGGATGTTTTTCCTTGACGTTTTCCTCGAACGGGAGTGTTATAATCAAATTGTGCCTCGTCAAGCCTTATTTGCCGGTTTGGTGGTAGATGAATTCGATCAGCCTGTCGAGGTGGCGTATGTGGGCGATGAACCCTGTTATGTGGTCAACGATCGCGGGTTTCGCCGCCACATCCCTGCCGAAGAGGTGGATCGACAGGTGCTGGCATGGATGCGCGAACAGATGCGCGGGCATGAGGACCTCATCAGCGAGCAGACCGCGCACATGCTCGGGCAGGATGACATTTTTTCCCGTGCCATGATTGAACAACAGTTAAAAAACATCGATCAGCAGTTCGAGCAATTGCTGAACGTGGGTATCCCGGAAGAAGGACGCGCCTATCTGGGAATGATGGGCTTCCGGGTGGTGATTAACCTGCACGGCGAGGTGCTACGGGTCGATCAGCCTGCCATGCCTTCGGGAGATGAAGAATGAGCGCCGATTCTCTCCCCCAATATTATTCAGAAAGTGCTGGTGGAGAGATTATGGGCGAGCCGTTTGATCCTGCTACAGTTGCATTTGTTCCCGGTCTGGAATTATCCAGACAGTATTATTTCAAAGCCGTGCGTCCGATTTTGAACGACGTCTTTCCCAAACTGCGCCATTCCGCCGCGCTGGTGGGTTACGGCTCGGATGTGGTCGGGCTGGACACCGAGCGCTCGCGCGATCACATGTGGGGTCCGCGCATGGTGCTGTTTGTCGAGCCGTCCTTCAATCCTGCCGAGCGCGGTTTTCTGTATCAGGCGTTGCGCCAGCGCCTTCCGGTAGAGTTCATGGGCTACCCCACCCACTTCGGTCCCCCTGATGAAGAGGGTGTGCGCCTGATGCGCAAAATCAAAGAAGGACCGGTGGATCATCTGATTGAAATCACCACCCTGCCGGAGTACTTTTCCAAGGAAATCGGCTGGGACACCCAAGCCCCCCTCACCGTTCAGGACTGGCTGACCTTTTCGGAACACAAACTGCTCAGTTTGACCAGCGGGGGGGTGTGGCACGACGACCTTGGGCTGGAAACCCTGCGCCAGCAGTTGATGTACTACCCGCGCGACGTGTGGATGTACCTGCTGGCGGCGCAGTGGATGAAACTGGGGCAGGAAGAAGCCTTTGTGGGGCGCACTGCCGAGGTCAACGATGACCTTGGGTCGCGCATTATCACCGCGCGGCTGGTGCAGATTGTCATCGGGCTGGCGTTCCTCATCGAGCGCAAGTACGCCCCTTACAGCAAATGGTTCGGCAGTGCTTTTGAGCGCTTAAATATGGCGCCGCGCCTGCAACCCTACCTGGCGGGCGCTCTGCGCGCCAACAATTTCCCGGAACGCGAGTCGCACCTCTGCCAGGCGTACTCCATCTGCACTGAGGAATTTAACCGTCTGGGCTTGATTGAGCCGGTGGAAACCCGCCCGACCTTCTTCCATAACCGCCCTTACCGCGTCATTCACGGCGACTGGATTGCCCACAAAATTCGCGCCGCCATCCCCGACGAGCGCATCCGCAACCTGCCCAACTACCTTGGCTCGGTCAACCAGTTCTCCGGCAGTGTGGACCTGGTTTCAGAAACCGAAGTGTGCCTCAGTCTGAAATATCTTTACAATCCAGGTGAATGAAGGCATAATAGAGGCGCGGGCTGAAAACGCCCGTCTTCTCAAACGTATTTCTGTTATCGTTCACGGAAAGGAAGGGACTCTTATGGAATACCGCAGATTGGGCAACTCCGGACTGAAGGTGGCGCGCATTTGCCTCGGAACGATGCAGTTTGGCTGGACAGCCGACGAAAAAACCGCTTTCGAGGTTATGGATGCCTACTTTGAAGCCGGCGGCAATTTCATTGATACCGCCGATGTGTACTCTGCCTGGGTGCCGGGCAATCCCGGCGGTGTCAGCGAGGAAATCATCGGGCGCTGGATGAAAGCCCGCAAGAACCGTCATCTCATTGTGCTGGCGACCAAGTTCAACGGGCGCATGTGGGAAGGTCCCAACGGCGACGGCTTAAGCCGCGGGCATGTGATGAAAGCCATCGAGGACTCTCTGCGCCGTTTGCAGACCGACTACATTGACCTGTATCAGACCCACTGGCCTCACTACGACACCCCGCAGGAAGAAACCCTGCGCGCGCTGGACGACCTGGTCAAAGCCGGGAAGGTGCGCTACATCGGCGCATCCAACGAGCCGGCCTGGCGTCTGATGAAAGCCATGTGGATCAGCGACAAGTACAACCTCAACCGCTTCATCAGCCTGCAACCGCCCTACAGCCTGGTCAAACGCGCCGAGTTCGAGCGCGAACTGGAAGCCGTGTGTCTGGATCAGGGCATTGGGGTCATCCCGTACAGCCCTCTGCAGGGCGGTTTCCTCACCGGCAAGTACCGCCGTGGGGTCATCCCCGACAGCGCCCGCGCCGAGGGGCTGAAGCGCTTCTTCACCGAGAAGAACTTTGCCCTCATTGACCTGCTGGACGAAATTGGCAAAAAGCACAATGCCACCGTCACGCAGGTGGCTCTGGCGTGGATGCTCCAGCGCCCTGCCATCACCTCGCCCATCATCGGAGCGAACAGCGTGGAGCAACTGCGCGACATTCTGGGCAGTCTGGAGGTCGAACTGACGGCGGAGGACGTTGCCGCCATTGATCAAGCCAGCGAGTGGCGCGAGCAGTAAAGGCTTTTCTTCAAGCCATGCAGGGCAATCCGCCGGGGTTGCCCTGCATTTTTGTTTGCCGGGCATGCGGGTATAATGGGAAAGGACAAAACGAACCGCGCGCCAAACCGCACGGTGAGCCAGCCGAACCGAATGGTGAGCCTGTCGAAAGGCGCGGCGCAACCCCATACTCAACAGAACGGGAGTATCCACGTACAGCCCATGAAACAACTGCTCCAGAATATGCGCGATGGAAAAGCCGAAGTTGCCGACGTACCCGTGCCGGTGGTGCGGCGCGGCATGGCGCTGGTGCGCACGGCGACCTCGCTGGTCTCGGCAGGCACCGAACGCATGGTGGTGGAGTTTGCCGAGAAAAACCTGCTGGAAAAAGCCCGCTCGCGCCCCGATTTGGTGCGCCAGGTGCTGGAAAAAGCCCGCCGCGAAGGGCTGGTTTCCACCCTGCAGGCGGCGTTTAACCGTCTGGATCAGTCCATGGCGCTGGGCTATTCCTCGGCGGGGGTCATCGTCGAGGTGGGCGAGGGCATGGAGGGCTTTGCCCCCGGCGACCGCGTAGCCTGCGCGGGCGGCGGTTACGCCGTGCATGCCGAGTACGCCGTCGTCCCCAAAAACCTGCTGGTGAAACTGCCCGACAATGTGGATTTCGAGTCGGCGGCATTCACCACCCTGGGAGCGATTGCCCTGCACGGCTTCCGTCTGACGCATCCGCAGGTGGGCGAGCGCATTGCCATTATCGGTCTGGGCTTGCTGGGCTTGCTCAGCGTGGGGTTGGCGCGGGCGGCGGGCTGTCAGGTCTTTGGCGTGGATCTCAGCCCCGAACGGGTGGACCTGGCGAAGCGCATGGGCGCGCATGCCGCCGTCCTGCGCCCTGATGCCGAGAGCGCCGGGTTGGCTTTCACCGCCGGGCAGGGCTTTGATGCCGTACTCATCTGCGCCGATGCCCGATCCAGCGATCCGGTGACGCTGGCGGGGACGCTGGCGCGCGACCGCGCGCATGTGGTGGCGGTCGGCGCGGTGGGGCTGGACCTGCCCCGCAAACTGTACTACGAGAAGGAACTGACCTTCCTGGTGTCGCGTTCCTACGGACCGGGGCGCTACGACCCATCCTACGAAGAGCGCGGACAGGATTACCCCATCGGCTACGTGCGCTGGACGGAAGGGCGCAACCTGCAAGCCGTGGTGGACCTGATGGCAGGCGGTCTGCTGGACGTGCATCCGCTCATCTCGCACCGCATCCCCATCGAACAGGGCGCCGAAGCCTACGCGCTGATCACCGGCAAGCGCAAAGAATCGTTCCTGGGCGTCCTGCTCACCTATCCTCAGGCGCCGGAAGAGACGCCCGCGCGGCGCGTGGAACTGCGCCCGCCCGTCCCGGCGGCGCAGGACCAGCCGGGAATCGGTGTGCTGGGCGCGGGCAACTACGCCCTGGCGACCTTCCTGCCTGCCATCCAGCGGGTGGGAGGCGTGCGCCTGGAGGGCATTGCCAGCGCCTCGGGCTTGACTGCCCGCCACGCCGCCAAAAAATACGGCTTCCGCTTTGCCACCTCGCAGGAAGAGGAAATCCTCGGCGCGCCGGAGATTCAGGCGGTGGTCATCCTCACCCGCCACAACCACCACGCCCGTCAGACCCTGCAAGCCCTGCGGGCGGGCAAGGCAGTGTACTGCGAAAAACCCCTGGCACTGACGCTGGAGGAACTGGACGAAATCGAACGCGCCCTGCAGAACGAAGACCTGCCCCTGCTGATGGTGGGCTTCAACCGGCGCTTTGCGCCGCTGGCTCAGCGCATGAAAGCCCGCCTGGAGGGGCGCGCCGAACCCCTGGCGGCGCATTACCGCATCAATGCCGGTTACCTGCCCGCCAATCACTGGACGCAGGACCCTGCGGTGGGCGGCGGGCGCATCCTTGGCGAAGCCTGTCACTTTGTGGACTTCCTCACCTTCCTGGTGGGAACTCCTCCCGTCTCGGTCGAAGCCCGCTACCTGCCCGACGGCGGGCGCTACCACGGCGATAACGCCCTGCTCACCCTGACCTTTGCCGACGGCTCGCTGGGGACGGTTTCCTACCTCGCCAACGGCGACCGCGCCATGCCCAAAGAGCGCGTGGAGGTGTTCTGCGCGGGTACGGCGCTGGTGCTGGACGATTTCACCCGCCTGGAGGTGTACCGCGGCAACCGCCGCGAAGAGGTGCGCGCGGGCGGGCAGGACAAGGGTCACGCCGCCGCCTGGCAAGCCTTCCTCACCGCGCTGAAAAGCGGCGGCACGCCGCCCATTCCTTACGAGCAATTGCTCTCCGTCAGCCGCTGGATGATTGAGGTCAGCCGCAGGTAAGGGGCATACCAAGTCCCGCCGGCTGAGCCTGTCGAAGCCTGAGCCTGTCGAAGCCGTTGTGCTGGTCTCACCGCGAAGGCGCAAAGCGCGCGAAGGGAGATAAGAGGGTTCGCTAAGCCGATTGCACGCTTCGGCGAACTCAGCCTGCGGTTCGCGTTCGCCGAGCCTGTCGAAACCTGCGTGCTGGTCTCACCACGAAGGCGCGAAGGGGTGTCATTGCGAGGGAGCCCGCCAGGGCGACCGAAGCCATTCCTCTCTGGATTTACCCGTTTTCTCTGACAGAAAGAAAGACCACCGCGGCGCTTTCAGCGACTTTCTGCAGGGGTGCCGGGCGTTGACAGCGGCACAAACAGGATTACCGCACCGATAGAGAAGTTTCTTCCCCCCACTCCACCACCAGGATATCCCCGTTGCGGGGGATGTGAAGGTGCGCCTGCTCCAGCGGGATGCCGTGCGCCTGACAGTACAGGGTTGCCAGCGCCAAGCCGTGACCAAACACCAGCACCGTCTGACCCGCGTGGCGGCGGGCAAGGTCATCGGCGGCGGCGCGCAGGCGGGCGGCAACCTGCGTCACCGTCTCGCCGCCGGGTGCGGATGCCGTGGCAGGCATGCGGCGGATGGCGTCCAGTTCGGCGGCGTAGCGCTCGGCAATCTCGGCGTGGGTCAGTCCCTCAAACGCCCCCTGATGAATCTCGCGCAGGCGTTCATCCACGCGGATTTCCAGCCCCAAACGGCGCGCCGCCGGTTGCGCAGTCTGCAAAGCCCGGCGCAGAGGGCTGGCATACAGCGCGTGGAAGGTCACCCCGGCGACTGCCAGTTTTTCCGCCATGGCTTCGGCTTGCGCCAGCCCGGTGGCATTGAGCGGCACATCCCGCCAGCCCTGCCAGCGCCCCTCGCGGTTCCAGTCGGTTTCCCCGTGACGAATCAACCACAGAATGACGCTCATCCAGCCGCGACCTCGCCGGTTTGGGGTTGATTTTGCGGCAGGCGCGCGGCGCGCAGTACCAGCACGATGCCGATGGCATACATCGCCAGGCACAGCAGGAAGGGCAGGATGCGGTTGATGGAAGACAACGCTCCGGCAATCCAGCCAAAGGGCGAGGTTGCCGCCACCAGCGTGGCAACGAACAGCGCCATGATGCGGGCGCGTTCCTCGGGGTTCATCGTCACCACCAGCAGGCGATCCAACTGCGTACCCAGCACGGCAAAACTGCAGGTCTCGATGGTCACCGAGAGGAACAGCAGGGGGTAGTTGCGCTCGGGGGTGACCAGCAGGATGGAGTAGGCAACGATGTACCCCAGGAACGACAGCACCATCGGGTTGCGGAAGTGTACGCCGCGCAGGCGCGGGGTGATGAGGAAGAAGAACATCAGCATGATGGCAGATTTGGCGATGGGGAAGAGCGAGAGGTGCGCGGCGGGGATGAGCAGTTTCTCCGTCACCAGAATCGACCAGAAGGTGCCGCTCACCGTGTTGGCGATGGAAAAGGCAAGGTGAATGCCCAGGGTGTAGAGCGTGGCGGGCGAGCGGAAGAGGATGCCCAGCACATCGCGGTACTCCAGCAGAAGCGAGAAGATACTGCGGTGGCGCGTCTCTTCCATGCGGATTTTGCCCCTCTGCGTCTCGGTGACCATGGCGTTCATGACGATGAATTTGGCAGTCATCATCACGCACGCCAGCAACAGCAAGCCGCGCATGGTCGGCACCAGCCCAAAGCGGGCGATGAGCAAGCCTGCAATGGGAGCAAAGAACACCGCCAACTGCCCGGCGATGTAAATCCACGAGTAGATTTCCACCAGTTCTTCGGGGTCGGTATCTTCCACCAGCACCAGCGTCCACGAGTTGTGGGTCACGCGCCAGGCGCTGTTGAACGGCACGGCGGCAAGGAAGGAATAAAAACTCTTTGCGGTTGCCCACAACAGGGTGGGAATCGTCCACGAGATGGCGTCGAAGATGAAGGTGGTGCGCTTGCGTCCCAGTTTGTCGGTGATAATGCCCCCCAGCAAGCCCCAGAAGAACTGAAACACCAGCCCCAGGCTGACCAGCAAGCCGATTTGCGAGTCAGTTAATCCCAGCGCCAGCATGTACACCGAGAAGTAGGGAGCATAGAGGTTGAAGGGGATGCCCCACAACGGTTCGGAGAGGATGGCGCCGCGGGCGTTGCCGCGGGCGTTTTTCAGGGTTGCAATCAATGGATGTGCCATGCCGTTCCCTCGTTCATTCCAGCATTGGGAACATTGTACCGTAATTCACGAATCCCTGTGAACCTTCGCATGGGGATTTTCCCAAGCAGGCGGTGACGGGGAACACTGCAAACGATGAGCATGCGCCCTTCGACAGGCTCAGGGCGCGCTCAACCCGCCGAACCGTGCGGTGAGCCTGTCGACCCCGCACGGTGAGCCTGCCGAACCGCACGCACCCTCGCAGAACACACAAAGGGACACCTGCCCTATGGGAATGGGGGCGGGTGTCCCTGTAATTCACATATCATCCCTTCTAAAATGGAAGCAGGTTGAGCAAAACGCAACCCAAAAAATCAACAACCTCAATTCATGAAGGAGCGAGTAATGGCAAGCATTTCTACGTTCTTCAAGGGAGAAGCCCTTGAATTGCAAGATCCCTCATGGGCAAAATTCCTCTTCAATGACCGCCGCGCCGCCTGGTTGTGGCTGGTAGTGCGCATCTGGCTGGGCTGGCAGTGGATTGAAGCCTCCCTGCACAAAATAAACGATCCCAAGTGGGTGGTTACGGGGGAAGCCCTCAAAGGGTTCTGGACTCGGGCAGTTGCCATTCCTGAACCGCCTGCGCGCCCTCCCATTGCCTTCGACTGGTACCGCGCTTTCATTCAGTCCCTGCTGGATGCGCAGTCGTACACCTGGTTTGCCAAACTGGTAGCCTACGGCGAACTGCTGGTGGGCATCGGCTTGATCGTCGGCGCAATTGTGGGCATCACCGCCTTCTTTGCCGCGCTGATGAACTGGAACTTCATGATGGCTGGCACCGCCAGCACCAATCCTTTGCTCTTCCTGGTTGCCATTCTGCTGATCCTGGCGTGGAAGGTAGCCGGGTATTACGGGGCTGACTTCTTTATCCTCCGCTGGTTGAACAGGAACAAAACGCCTCAAGCCGCCCAATCTTAACGGAAACTTTTATCGGTAAAAGACAGAGGCTCGCCTTTGGAGCGAGTCTCTGTCTTTTGTTAATCTCTCTTCACCAGGTCGAAAATGTGATGCTCCACCGCGTAGGTTGCCAGTTCCACGCGGTTGGAGAGATGCAGTTTTTCCAGAATCACGCTGACATGATTGCGCACGGTCTTTTCGCTGAGATGCAGAGTTCTGCCAATTTCGGCGTTGGTTTTGCCTTTTGCCAGTTCCGCCAGCACGCTTAACTCGCGCTCCGAAAGATCGCGGAAAGCATTTTGTTCGGCTTTGCGCTCCATCTCGCGCACAAAGTGGAGCAGGCGCGTGGTGGTGGCAGGATCGAGCAAGGATTCGCCGCGCGCAACGGTTTGGATGGCATCCAGAAGCACATCGTTATCGGCTTGTTTAAGCACATAACCCGATGCGCCCGCATGAATGGCACGCATGACCAGTTCATCGTCGGAGTAGGAAGTGAGGATGATGACACGGGTTTGAGGAAAGCGCTGAACAATCTGCCGGGTGGCTTCAATGCCGCTTTCGCCGGGCATGCGAATATCCATCAGCACGATTTGCGGCTGGGTTTCCTCAATGACACGCAGAGCCTGAGTCAGATTGCTGGCTTCGCCCACGACCTGCATATCGGGACGGTCGCAGATCAGGGTGGTCAGTCCCATGCGTACCAGCGCATGATCATCGACAATGACAATGCGAATGCGGTTCATACCCGAGTCCTTTCCGATGATGAGAGGGTATCAGAGGGGAAAATCAGCATCAGGCGAGTGCCTTTTTCGGGGGAACGGTTGCTCAGGACAAGCGTGCCGCCCATCATGCGGGCGCGCTCGCGCATATTGCGCAGTCCGTAGCCTTCGCGCACTTGCGCGGGCATGCCTTCGCCATCGTCTTCCAGAGTCAGCAGGGTGTTGCCGGCTTCGTCCTGGCGCAGTTGCAGGGTTACGCGAGTAGCACGGGCATGGCGCACCACGTTGGAGAGCGCTTCCTGCAAAATTGCCAGCAGGTGCGCGGTATGACGCGGGGAGAGCGTCCACTCTTCGGGCAGGGTATCTTCCAGATGAATCTCCACCAGGGTGCGGAAG
Organism: Anaerolinea thermophila UNI-1; assembly: GCF_000199675.1. GTDB lineage: Bacteria > Chloroflexota > Anaerolineae > Anaerolineales > Anaerolineaceae > Anaerolinea > Anaerolinea thermophila. The sequence continues at coordinate 3,350,793 of NC_014960.1, read as the reverse complement.
CGCGGATCATCCACCAGTTGACGAATGGCGCGGCGGGGGTTATTTTCTCCCAGCGGAGAATGTAAATCCTGCATGTTGCGGCGCAGGTCGGCAATGACCTCGTTCAGCGCCTGCACTGCCCGTTCCAGCCGCTGGGCGATAGGGCTGTCGGCGTCTGCCAGTTTGCGCGCCGAGTCGATGAGCAAGCCCGCAGTGTATGCCATCTGCAGGGTATTGTCGTGCAGTTCGCGAGCAATACGCTCACGCTCCGCCTGCAGGATTTGCTGTTGTTCCATGTGTTCGATGGTGCGCTCCATCTCCACGTGAAACACTTCCAGCGCGCGTACCATTGAAAACAACAGAAAGCCGCCCAGCAGAACAAGAAAAACCAGTACCGGCACACCCAGAGCATCTTCAAAGGTGCGCAAATTCAACCAACTGCCGGGGAAAAACTGAATGGGCGGAGGGATTAATCCGCGCAGAGCGCCAAACAGCGCCAGAGTGATTCCCGCAGTGCGCAGCATACTCACCACCTGAGGCGCATCCAGGGGAGCGATCAGGCGGTAAGTTTGTTCGCGCAAGCCGTAAGCGGCAAACAACCCGCCGGGAAAGGCAATCATATACCCTGCCAATGCTTCTACATGATCATGAAAGGACCTCAGGTCAAAGGGTGTGGAAAATGCCGCCCTTACCATCAAAAGGGTGAAGAGGATATGCCAGCCTGCCACCAGCCCGCGCAGGGTGTTTCCCATCCGCAAAGGACGGAGCAGTGCCAAACCAAACTCAAAGAGACACACATAAGACAGGGCAAGCAAAAGCAAGTGTAGAAAGTGTACTCCCTGCATGAACAGAGGCGGGAAGTAAGAGGCTTGCACAGGGACAAATAATTCTCCCCACACATACAAACCATGCGTAAAGCCGAAAGCCGCCAGCCAGCGGAGACTGCGGGCAATTTCCAGCCGGGAAGAATAGCGCGCCTGCAGGGCAATGGCAACCCCCAAAACGAAAAAGGTCAGCCCGTAGATGAACTGAAAAAGGGGTTCGTTATACTGAAAAAACAAGCGAAGGTTCTCCATGACGTGGTGATCCCGTTTCGGATAGAGTATATCAAAAAATTGCAGGATTTTCCCGCGCCGCACGGCGAGCCTGTCGAACCGTGCGCGCCCTCGGCGAACGCAGGGAACAGAGAGGGAGACCGCTCACGCAAGTGACGGTATAATAAACGGCATGGAGTTGCCCAACAACGAGCCCCTGAGCGAACGCGAGATAGAGATTTTGCGTTTGGTGGCAACCGGCGCATCCAACAAAGAAATCGCTCAGGCACTGTCCATCAGCCCCAACACGGTCAAAGTCCATTTGCGCAACATCTTTGCCAAGATTGGCGTGGTTTCGCGCACCGAAGCCACGCTGTACGCCATCCGCAACGGCATTACCCCGCCGGGCTTTTCCCTGCCTGAGACCTCCCCCGCCGAAGAAGAAGTTCCTCCCGAAAGCCCTCTGCAGGTGGCGGCACTGACCCGCGAAGTGGAAGCCCCTCTCCCCGCGCGGCGGACGCTGAACCGCTGGGCGCTGGCAGGCGCGGCATTGCTCATTCTCCTCCTGGCAGGCGCGCTGGTATGGAACTTGACCCGCCCGGCGGCATCTACCCCCACCCCCGCCAGTACGCAAACCACGCCTGTTGCCCCGCCGCGCTGGGCAGTCCTCAAAGAACTGCCCGAAGCCCGCGCCGGCATGGCGGCGATTGCCTTCAACGAGCGTCTGTACCTCTTTGGCGGCGAGACCGAGACCGGCATCAGCAACGATACGCTGGCGTATGACCCCGCAACAGATACCTGGCAAGCCCTGAGCGGCAAGCCCACCGCCGTCTCGCAAATTGCGGCGGCGCGGCTGGGCGAGCAGATTTACCTGCCCGGCGGAATGACCGCCGCCCAGCGCCCCATCAGCGCGCTGGAAGTGTACAGCCCGCTTACCGATTCCTGGCAAAGCCGTGCCCCGCTCCCGCAGGCGCTGGCAGGCTACGCGCTGACCGCCTTTGAAGGCAACCTGTACCTCTTCGGCGGGTGGGACGGCAAAACCCCTTCCTCCGCCGTGTATGCCTACGACCCCGAAACCAACCGCTGGGAAGAGCGCACCCCTCTGCCCTCGCCGCGCGTCTTTGCCGCGGCAATTGCCGTGGAAGGGCGCATCCTGCTTTTCGGCGGGAGCGACGGCAGTCAGCCGCTGGATGAGGTATGGGCATACCACCCCGCCCGCGAGAGCGGCGGCGGGACGGTCTGGGAAGCGCTCCCCGCCATGCCCGCTCCCCGCGCGCAGATGAGCGCCGTCGGGCTGATTAACTCCATTTATCTGCTGGGGGGAATATCATCCAACGATGAGGGCAACCTTCCCAACTGGGTGTTCACCCCCGCCGATGGGCTCTGGCAAGCCCTGGAGCCTGCCCCCGCGCCGCTGGGGGAGCAGGGTGTGGCGGTGACATACGGCAACTACCTGCACATCTTTGGGGGCAAGAGCGGGCAAACTCTCCAGCGCACGCACCTTTCCTATCAGGCGCTGTACACCGTTGCCATTCCGTTCATCGTGGACGACACCCCCTGAAGCGTGCAGGTTCTGCCTTTGCGCGCTTCGCGTCTTTGCGGTAAACCGCTGGTTGTCATCGCGGAGCCTCCCCGGCGGGGTCTCGCCAGGTGAGTTTATTCCTCGCCCCCAAAATCAGCGCCAAAACCGCCTTCGTCCTCCCCGCCTGCGCCCAGGCTCTCCGCCAGTTCGGGCATTTCCTGCTCAATTTGCTCCGGCGTTTGCCCCGACTCCAGGCGGTGAATGACCTCATCAAATTCAGGACCCATGTCCTCGCCCACCTCGCGGCTCATCTCGCGCATCATGCGTCCCAGCGCGCGCGGATCTTCATCCAGCCCTTCCAGGTTGGACGGGTCGGCAAGGCTTTCCAGACGGCTTTCTTCTGAGCGGGCAATGCGCACCCGGTTGATTCTGCGCTGGACGTGCTCGCTCCCGCAGTGTGGACACACTGCAGGCTTAACCCCGTACTCGGCATAGGTAAAAAACAAACTGAAACGGCGGTTACAATCCAGACAGCGGTAATCGTAGTACGGCATCTCTCGTTTTCCTCCGGCTCAGTTCATGGCTTTTCAATTATAATCATCTTATCTTGGAATTTTATTAACCCGATGGAGACCATGGATCAGTCACCGCTCGATTTTGACCTGCACCACCCCAAACCCCTGTTGATTGTCATTTCCGGTCCTTCCGGCGTGGGCAAAGATGCCGTCATTAAAGCCATGAAGGACAAAGGCTACCCCTTTCATTTTGTGGTGACCATGACCAGCCGTCCCATCCGCCCCGGCGAAGTGGACGGCGTGGATTACTTCTTCGTCAGCCGCGAACGCTTTGAGGAACTGATTTCCGCCGATGAGTTCATCGAGTACGCCAACGTGTATGGCGATTACAAGGGCATCCCGCGTTCACAAATCCGCGAAGCCATGGCGAGCGGCAAGGACGTCATCCTGCGGGTGGATGTGCAGGGCGCCGAGACGGTGCGCCGTTTGTGCCCCGAAGCCGTGCTGATTTTCCTCATCCCTGCCAACAAGGATGAGTGGCTGTGGCGGCTGAAAAACCGCAAAACCGAGACCGAAGAAGCCCTTAAACTGCGCGTGGAAACTGCCCGTCAGGAACTGCGCGAGTTTTCCAAATTCGATTACGTGGTGGTGAACGCCCATGACCGCCTGGATGAAGCCGTGCGCATCATCGCCGCCATCATTGAGGCGGAGCATCACCGCATTGATCACCGCGAGGTGTGCCTGTGAGTTTGCCTTCCGGATCGCCCGCATCTCAGCCTTCGGAAACCCAACCGCCCGCCGAACTGGGCAGGGTTGAGCCGGCGCAGGTGCGCGTCCCGCTCACCAAGCCGCTGGTGACGTACATTCTCCTGGGAGTGACCGTTGGCGTGTATCTTCTGCAGATGCTCTCGCGCCCCCTCTTTGGATACGACCTTTTGCTGGCAATGGGCGCCAAGAGCAATACGCTCATCCAGCAGGGGGAGTTCTGGCGTCTGATTACGCCGATGTTCCTGCACGTCTCGCTCCCGCACATTGCCTTCAACATGTACGCGCTGTATGCCTTTGGCGTTTCGCTGGAACGGCATTATGGACGGCGACGTTTCCTTCTGCTCTACTTTATCGGCGGACTGGGCGGGGTGGTGCTTTCTTACCTGCTCTCGCCGGAGAACTCTGCCGGGGCATCCACCGCGCTCTTTGGCGTGGTGGCGGCAGAAGCGGTTTTCCTTTACTATAACCGCAGATGGTTTGGTAAAGAAGCTGTCTCGGCCTTGTGGAACACCGTGTTCATCATTGGCATTAACCTGGTGCTGGGCTTATCGCCGGGTATTGACAACTGGGGGCATCTTGGCGGGCTGATTGCCGGGGGCGTATTTGCCGCGCTGGCAGGTCCTTTGCTGGCACTGCGCGGCGAATATCCGAACCTCTCGCTGGAAGATACGCGCAGTTTAAACCGCGCGTTCGTGGTGGCAGTGGCAGAAGCCGGTGTGCTTCTGTTTCTGGTGTTGATGACTTTTTTCTAAACCCATGAGGAGTAACATACCATGAGCGAACGTCTGCAGTGGATTCAGGATGAACTCGACCGTCTGAAAGAATCCGGGCTGTACAACCGCATCCGCACCATCTCCACCCCGCAGGGGGCATGGCTGGTGGTGGACGGCAAGCGTGTGCTCAACTTCTGTTCCAACAACTACCTGGGCTTTGCCAATCATCCGCGGCTGGTGGAAAAAGCCCGCCAGGCGCTGGAAAAGTACGGGGTGGGTCCGGGTGCGGTGCGTACCATTGCCGGGACGCTGGACCTGCACACCGAACTGGAACGGCGCATCGCCGCCTTCAAGGGTGTAGATGCCGCCATTACCTTCCAGTCCGGCTTCACCGCCAACCTGGCGACCATCGCCGCGCTGGTGGGCAAAGAGGACGTGGTCTTCTCCGACGAACTCAACCACGCCAGCATCATTGACGGATGCCGTCTTTCGGGCGCGCGCATTGTGCGCTATGCCCACGCCGACCCGGTGGACCTGGAAGCGCGCATCCGCGAGAACGAAGGCACCTACCGGCGCGCCATCGCCATCACCGACGGCGTCTTCAGCATGGACGGCGACATTGCCCCGCTGGATAAAATTTACGAGGTTACCAGTGCCTACAACGTCATGCTGATGGTGGACGATGCCCATGGCGAAGGTGTGCTGGGCAAGGGCGGTCGCGGCATTGTGGATCATTTCAACCTGCACGGCAAGGTGGATATTGAAATTGGCACTTTCTCCAAAGCCTTTGGCGTGGTGGGCGGCGTCTCCGCCGGTTCGCCGCTGGTGGTGGAGTGGCTGAGACAGCGCGGACGCCCCTTCCTGTTTTCATCGGCAACCCCCGCCGCCGATGTCGCCGCCTGCATTGCCGCCATTGACGTGCTGGAAGAATCCACCGAACTGGTGGACCGCCTCTGGGAAAACGCCCGCTACTTCAAGGCGGAGATGAAAAAACTGGGCTTCGATACCGGCGTGAGCGTCACCCCCATCACCCCCATCATGCTGGGCGAAGCCCCGCTGGCTCAGCAGTTCAGCCGCGAGTTATTCGAGGAAGGCGTCTTTGCCATGGCAATTGGCTATCCCACCGTGCCGCACGGCAAAGCCCGCATCCGCGTGATGATTTCGGCGGCGCACAGCAAGGACGACCTCGACAAAGGGCTGGAAGCCTTTGCCCGGGTGGGCAAGCGTTTGGGCGTGATTGGCTGAGAAACCCTGCCTGGAATGATGTCCTTTCCCTTGGGGAGAGGGCAGGGTGAGAATCTTTGCGGAAGAACAACCCCGCGCACCGGGTGTATTCAAGGTGCGCGGGGTTCGTGTACCCCTCGATGCCTTCAACAGGCTCAGACGGCGGCTTGGCGTTCGCTTAATACGCGGCGTGGGTGGGCTTGACCAGCCCGATGGCACGCAGACCGGCAATCACCCCTGTGCCGATGACTGCGCCAATAGCACCGCGGGTGGCGAACTCCACCGGGATGATGGGAATGAGGGTCATCCACACCTCGGCGGGCCAGTTGAACATCAGGTAGGTGATGGCGCCCGCGCAGACGTGCGCCAGCCCGTAGGTCATCCAGGTGCCGAGGAACAGCCCGGCCGCCATCTTCGCCACATGGGTCGAGGCAATCCAGCGGGAGAAGAGGGAACGGGTGGGCAACAGGTAGAGAATCAACGCGCTCCAGTTGACGAAGGTGGTCATCAGCGCGGTAGAGAGGGCAACGCCGTTCTGCAAGCCGCGCCCGACATACACCGCGAAGCCCAGCACGCCCAGGACGAAAGGCAAAATCCACCACAAGCGGCGTTTACCGCCTGCCGCCATGGCGCCGGCGGCAAAACTGGTGATGAGTGCGCTCATCACCGAGACGTACCACACCCGCGTGGTGTGCGGGGCAACGAAAACGCCAATCAGCGTGCCGATGCCCGAAGACACCGCCCCGGCAAGCGGACCCAACAGCCAGCCCACCAGGCTGTACACTCCCTGGCTCATGGGGAAAGAGCCGCCCATGCCCAGCACGGCAGAGAAGGGGATGAACGCCAGCACGGTCACCACCGCCGCCAGCACGATGAGATAAGCCACCGGCGCGCCATCAATGCTGGCGCCCCCCAGGAACTGCACCCGGCGTTCCTCACCGGAAGGTTGAGAAAGAGTCATAGACAACCTCCAGAGAAAAGAATTTCCTGACGTGCCCCCCGCCGTCAGTTTGCGTCCCCTATTGTATCGCAAGTCATGGGCGAAAGAGAAAATAACATTCCTTTGACGGATGTAAAGAATTTGTTAACTTTTTTACCAAAAAAGCGGGTACAATATATCCATCCCCACTTTTGAACTTTTTAAAAATGGAGTGAAGCGCACATGAAGAAAACGATTGTTCTCATTGGAGCCGGAAGCGCTCAGTTCGGTTATGGCACCATTGGCGATATTCTGCAGAGCAAGGTCCTGGAAGGCAGTCACATCGTTCTGCACGATATTAACCCTACCACCATGGGCGTGGTGGAGCGCACTGCCCGCCAGTTTATCGAAGAGCACGGTTTGCCGTTTACCATTTCTGCCACCACCAACCGCGCCGAAGCCCTGCAGGGCGCCGATTTCGTCATCAGTTCCATCGAAGTGGGCGACCGCTTCGAATTGTGGGAGCAGGACTGGCGCATCCCTCAGCAGTACGGCATCCGCCAGGTGTATGGCGAAAACGGCGGTCCGGGCGGCTTGTTCCACTCCCTGCGCATCATCCCCCCGATTCTGGACATCGTTGCCGATGTGATGCGCATCTGCCCGGATGCCTACGTGTTCAACTTCTCCAACCCGATGAGCCGCATCTGCACCACCGTGCACCGTGCCTTCCCCGATGCCAAATTCATCGGCCTGTGCCATGAGATTGGCTCTCTGCGCCGCTTCCTGCCCGAAATTCTGGGCGTGCCGTACGAGGCGCTGGAAGTGCGCGCGGGCGGCTTGAACCACTTCAGCGTGGTGCTTTCGGCAAAGTACAAGGATACCGGCAAGGATGCCTACCCCGATATCCGCGCCAAAGCCCCGGCGTTCTTTGCCAACATGCCGTCGCTCAGCGCCGAGCACAAGTACTTCAAGGAAACCGGCAAATGGCCCGAGACCAAAGAGGACTTTGCCCACGTGGAGACCGAAGCCTGGCCCGAGCGGCGCGTCTTCCAGGTCATTCTGGAAAAATTCGGGCTGATGCCCATCACCTCCGACAGCCACTTTGGCGAGTACATCCAGTGGGCGTACGATGTCACCGATCACCGCGGGATTCTGGACTTCTACCGCTTCTACAAGCAGTACCTGTCCACCGTCCAGCCCAAGATTGAACTGACCCTCAAAGAGCGCGTGGTGCCAATTATTGAAGGCATCCTCACCGATGCGGGCTACGTGGAAGAAGCCGTCAACATCCCCAACAAGGGCTTGATTGACGACCTGCCCGAGTGGATTGCCGTGGAAGTGCCCGCTATCGTGGACAAGAACGGCGTGCATGGCATCCCGCTGGGCAAACTGCCCGCCGGTTTCAAGGGCTTGCTGATGAATCAGGTGGCTGTCCACGACCTGACCGCCGAAGCCGTGATTCACAAGTCCAAAGCCCTGGCTCTGCAGGCGCTGATGGTAGATCCGGTGGTGGATATCTACCAGGGCTTGGAAGAACTGCTCGACACGATGATTGAGTATCAGGAAAAGTGGCTGGGCTACCTGAAATAAGCCACTGAAGGTTGCCTCAGGCATCCCCCCGAACCATGTTCGGGGGGATGTTTTTTTTATCCTCTCACCACCACACTTGTCCCGGTATCTTCCCACCAGGTGACCTGGTCGAAAGGCACGGCGGGGTGCGTCCAGCGGTAAATCCAGCGGGCGGCGGCGGGGGAGAGGTTGATGCACCCGTGACTGCGCGGCTTGCCGAAGTCGTTGTGCCAGTACGTGCCGTGAAACGAGATGCCGCTTTCGGTCAGGTAGCACACCCAGGGCACGCCGGGCAGGTCGTAACTGTTGGGGGCGGCTAAATCGCCGGATGCCATGTGGCGCGAGGGGCGCTTGCGGTTGGTGAGGTAGCGTCCCTGCGGGGTGGAGTAGTCGCCGTCAATGAACTTGCCGCCGGTTGCCGCGCGGGTGATCAGCACCGGTTCGTCGTTTTCGTAGGCAATCACCAGTTGATCCTTCAGCCAGACCTCGATGCGTTTGGCTTCGGGGGGCACGGTTTCGGCAAGGGGGGCAATCTCTTCCGGCTTCAGCAGGTGCAGATGCTCGGCGCGGGCGTAATACACCCGCTTGAACTTGTCATCCCAGAGTTGATACCACACCGCGCCTTCGCCGTCCTTCAGCACTTTCTGCACCCAGTGGACGGTGCTGTAGTACAGGCGGTAGCCCGGGCGGTCAGGACGGTTGAGGTCGCGCAGAGTGTCGGTGTAGGGGACGGTGACTTCCGCCAGCCAGCCGGTGGGCGGCACGGATGCCGCAGGCGGGTTGAGGCGCACCTCTACGGGCTGGAGTTTGCCCGAGTGGGCAAAGCCCTTGCCCTTGAGGTGATACCACACGCGGTTGTGGGCGGGCTGTTCATCGCCGATGACCACCTCGTCCACCTCAAAGACCAGGTCGCGCCAGTACACCTGACGCAGGGCGGCAGAGAACGAGGGACGGTCGTACACCGCCACGTGGTCGTCCACACAGCGCACACGGCTCACGGCTGGACCGTCGGGGGGATGGTTGAGGCGCTCCCGGCGGGTGTAGGGGTCGAGGAAGGGCAGGGCGAACAATCCCAACGCGCCTCTGCCCAGCCAGCGCAGGAACTCGCGCCGCGAAAGGTGAGCCAGGTCGGAAGCGAAGAGCGTATCGGTCATGCCTCAATCGTGGATGTTGACCAGCGTTCCCACCGATGCCCAGTTGTAAAGCCAGCCGGCATCCTCGGTGCGCAGGTTGACACATCCGTGGCTCATCGGCGTGCCGAAGTTGTTGTGCCAGTAGGTGCCGTGCAAGCCGTAGCCCTTGTAGAAGTACATCACATAAGGCACGTCGGGCAGGTAGTAGCCCGGACCGGACATATCGGCGTAGCGGTATTTGACATAGATGCGGAACTGTCCCTGCACGGTGGGGTGGAGCCAGGTACCGGTGGAGACAATAAAGGAATTGACCAGCGTATCGCCCTCGTAGGCGTAGAGTTTCTGCTCGGAGAGATCCACGTCAATCCAGCGTCCATCGGCTTCAATGGGCGGGGCGGGTGCGTCCCGCTGAGGTTCGGGGGTATCGGTCGGCTCGGGAGTGTCGGTGGGGTCGGGAGTGTGGGTGGGGGTGGGCGTGGGCGTCTCGGTGGGAGTTGGCGTGGGGGTGGCGGTCGGCGTGGCAGTGGGGGTGGCGGTGGGGGTGTGGGTGGGGGTGAGGGTAGGCTTGAGCAGTGCCATGGCGGGGCGTTCGGCGGCGTAAGCCCGCGTCCAGGGTGCCCATCCACCGGTAAATCCCAGAGTAATCACGGTCAGCATTACCAGAAAGAGAGCCAGCGCCATGCCCTGAACGGTACGCATCCACTTCTGCGGCAGGGTGAAGGGGCGCGGGGCGGTTGCCGGGGCGGGAGCGGCAGGCAGGGGGCGGGTTTCTTCCAGGTCAAGGGCGGGCAGGGTCAAGCCGGGGTGGATGGCAAGGGAATACGCCGCAGGTTGGGCGCGCAGTCGGCGGATTGCCCAGTGCATGGCTTGGCGGGCTTGGGGGCTGGTGGGATTGAGTTCCAGCGCGCGGCGGATGTAGGCAACACTGCCCTGCGGTGAGGCTACCGCCGCCAGTGCCAGCCAGCCCTGCTCGTCTTCGGGGGCAAGGCGCACCGCTTGCTGTGCCCAGTACCGCGCCTGGGCGCGATCGCGCCGCCGCAGAGCGCGGATGGCTTGCTGGACGGCTTCGTGGGCAGTGCGCTCATCCCCGGGGGTGGTCATCTCATGGCGCCTCCCCTCCGCCAGGGTTGATGGTCTCGTTGCGCAGGTAGCACAGGATACCGCGCGCCACGCCCTCCGCCACCTGATCGGTCTGATTCACCAGAATGTCGCGATCCAGATTCATGAAACCGGTCTCGATGATGGCGGCAGGGGTGTTGGCACTGATTTCCCTGAAGGCGTGGTAATCGGTCATATCGGCGGTGACACTGCCGGGGTGATAGGGCAGGTTCACCGTACGTTTGTAACGATCCACCAGACAGGCAATCAGGCGTTCGGTTTTGTCGGTCTGCTGGTTGGCTTGAGCGGCGGCGACTTTGAAACCGGTGGCTTGATCGTTGATGTACTCGCAGGAATCGTTGTGGATGGACACCAGCACCAGGGCTTGATAACCGTTCAGGCGCGAGTCAAATTCCTGGAAAAGATCCACCTGAAAACCTTCCTGCATCAGGCGCTGTTTGACCAGCGTGGCAATCTTCAGGTTAAGGCTTTCTTCGCTCAAGCCGTCGGGACACACGGCGCCGGGGTCATGTCCCCAGTGACCGGCGACGATGCCGATGGGCGGACGCGGCGATGGGGTGGGCGTGGGCAGGCTTTCCTGCACATTGCGGGCGGCTTCCAGCAGGCGGTTGATGCGGCTCATGCGTTGAGCGGCAAACAGGTTGGAAGCATTCCAGAAGGTGAACACGGTAGCCACCAGTAAAGCCACGCTGAGCACGGTCTGCAGGTTACGCCAGGTGCTCACCGCCGGACTTTCACGGCGCGGACGATGCGAACGCTGAGAGGGAGAGGTACTGGTTGTCATATCTGTACATCATGGTACCGAAAAAGACAAAAAGAGGCAAGTTTTTCCCGCTCTTTTCGCTCTTTCGGAAGGCGGTGCAAGAACCTTGCCTACGGACTGAGATTAAGGCTCATCCTTCAGGCGGTGATACACCGCCAGCACTTCCAGAATGCGCTCACGATCCTGCGCGGCGGCTTGCTGGCGTTCGCGTTGCAGGCGCAGGGCAATACGATGGAAGATCTCCCGCTGAATCTCGGCGGGGTTATAGACATTATCGAAGGTCAGCATGGTATCGCCCACGCGAATGTACACCGTGCCGAAGTTGAGCAACAGACCAAAAATACCCAGGCGCTTGAATTCCACTCCCAGGATGTTGCGGATGGGCGCCGCCCGCCGCTCTTCGCTCCCCAGCGGTTTACGGCTGATGTCCACCACCTGCTCGTTGGTGATGAGGTAGATGTCGTTGTGCCAGTCCAGGTAGTTGTACAACAGCCAGCCCAGCACTGCCAGCGAAACCACAAAGAGCAACCCCAGCACACCCACCAGCGGGAAATTTTTCAGGGTTCCCTGCAAGGTAGCCACAGTCAGCCAGATGCCTGTTCCGACCAGCGTCAGCCAGATGACCCCCGGCAGGAAGGTGCGCCGCAGAAGGATGAACCAGTGCGTGCGGTACTGAATCATGTCGCCCTTCTCGTAGCGCAGGTGGAACAAATCGGCAAGGAAGGCTTGCAGGCGCGAAGGCTTGGCGGCGGGTTCGGGCGGTTTGGGAGCAGGCGGCGCGGGCGGTTGCGGATGAATCACCCGCCGCCGGATGGTTTCTTCCAGGGCTTTCATTTCCACCTGGCGCAGGCTGGACTGCGCGCGCTTGACCTGTTCCTGCACCAGCCACTCGACAAAGTAGGGCATGCGGATAGACTCGAAGATGATGGAGCCAAAGTAGGTGCGGATGCGCACGTTGCCAAAGCCAAAGATGCGCCCCCAGAAGGTGGTATCTACCTCGGTGGACTGCACCTGATCGTTGGGCGATTCGGTGCGGCTTTCGTACAGCAGGACAATGCGTTCCTGGAACACCACCCGCTTGCTGGTGACGATGTAGTAGTCGTTTGCCCAGTCGGCGATGAGCCAGACCAGAATGCCGGTGAAGACCAGCGCGCTGGCGATGAACAGAATCAGCCACAGGGACTGTGGCGAGAAGATTGCCGTCACGCCAAAGCCCGCCAGGATGGGCAAGCCCAGCAAGAGCAGGGGTAGAAGCCTGAGCCACAGGAAGATGGGATGCTTGCGGGTGATGTAGTGAACGAACTCTTCGGGGTTGACCCACGGCAGGGTGGTGCGCAGCATGAGGTTGTACGAGTCCAGCATCAACTGCAGGCGGGGGATGAGTTCGGGAATGGCGTCCACCACATCGCGGATGTGCCGCCCCGGCAGGCGCAGAAGGGTCACATCGCTCAATGCCTGCACGGTGACGCGGTGGATTTCGCGCGCCACAAACAGGTCGTAGCCAAAAGCGTCGCCCTCATCCAGAAAGCCCAGATTTTCCTCGGTGCGCGTTTGCCGCGAAAGGTGAAGCATCTGCAGGCGCCCCTTAAAGACCCAGTAAAATGCGGTGGCATCGCCGCCCTGCTCAAAAACAAGGTCTTCGGGGTGAAAATGGGCTTCCTCGATGCGCTCCGCCAGAAAGAGCAGTTTTTCCGGCGCAATGTTGCGAAACAGCACCAGTTTGGAGAGAAAATTGGCAATTTCCGAAGGCTCCAGCGCCATACTTCAAGTATAAATCAAAACGCGCGCCCGATGGCGCGCGCTCTTTCCCGAATTAAAGAAGCCCGTCCTGTATCGGCGTTTCTTACCCCTTGCGCTGGAGATTGACCGGCACCGGGCGTTCCTGCGGGGGAAGCGGTTCGGCTTCGTCGTACAGCGTCAGGGTCATGCCTTCCTGCGCCACCAATGTTCCAGGCTGGATGCGCTCCACCTGTTCCTGGATGAAGTCCAGTTGATCGTCACTGTACTCGGGGGCGTGGTGGAAAAGCACCAGGCGCTTTGCCTCAGATGCCTGCGCCGCCTGTACGGCGATGCTGATGGTGGAATGTCCAAAGCCCTGGGTGTTGGGCAAGCCCGGCACCAGACCCAGGTAGTGTTCATCGGTGTACTGGGCATCGTGGATGAGCAAATCCACACCGTGGGCAAAGTTCGCCAGGCGGCGGTCGCCGTTGACGTAGCCTTCAGTGTCGGTGGCATAGACCATGGCGTGGTTGCGCCAGTCAATGCGGTAGTGCAGGACGCCCTGCGGGTGGGCATACGAGCGCAGGATGCGAATCAGCACCAGGTTGGGGTCGGCGGCAGGGATGGTATCGCCTGCACTGAAGAGCGCCACTCCGCCCACCGATTCACCCACAAGAATTACATCGGTTTCGCGCAGGGTGGCAAAGCCCAGCCAGGCGTTCAGTTCCGCCAGGCGGATGGGGAAGTAAGGCGGGTTCATCACCGTGTCCAGGGTCACCTTGGGGCTGGAAGCCAGAAAGTCCGGTCCAAAGACGTGCAGGCGCGTGCTGGGCACAAAAGCCGGAGCAAAGAAGGGAAAACCCTGGGTATGGTCATGGTGCAGGTGAGAGAAGAGCAAAACGGCTTCCACAGTTTTGCCGCTGGCACGGGCGCGGCGCATCAGTTCCCGTCCCAGTGGGATGATGCCCGTCCCGGCGTCCAGAATGATGGTGTAGCCGTTGACCTGTACTTCCACACAGGGGGTATTGCCCCCATAACGCACGGTAGAGGCTCCGGGGACCGGATAACTCCCGCGCACCCCCCAAAAACGAATGGAAAAAGACCGCTCCGACATGACTCACCTCCCTCAAAGGCAGTTGAATCGTACTCCGGTTTGTCGCGGGTTTAAAGGAAAAAGTTCTCACATACGCAGGAATTACCACCCTATAGCCGCCAGTTTGCCGCAAATCCACCAACCTGACGAAGTCCTTACCGGCGCAAATGCCGGTATAATCGCTCTCAGCGGAGATTCTTTTTCATGCCTTCTTCCCCCTCCCTGCGTTTGCCTCGTGGTCTTATCCTGCTCGGGGCGCTGATTTTGTGGCTGGCAACGGCATATTTTGCTTACCATGCCTGGGTGCACGGTGCCGACCACCGCGATTTTTACCCCCGCTGGGCGGGGGTGCGCCGCGTGCTGGCGGGCGAGCGCGACCTGTACTCGGCAGAAGCCACCCGCGCCATGCAGATTCAACTCTACGGCGCGCCCATTCCTGCCGGGCGCGATCAGCAGGGGTTTGCCTACCCGGCGCAGTTGGCGGTGCTGTTGCTCCCCTTCGGGCTGATTCCCGATGTGGAAATCGCCACGGCGCTCTGGCAGGGGCTTTCCCTGCTCATGCTGGCGGGGGCGTTCTGGGCATTGCGGGCTTCGGTTTCTCACCGCCTGCCGCCGGGGCTTTTGCTGGCGCTGGCGGTGTGGAACTACCCCCTGCTGATGCTCTTTCAAGGGCAAATCACCGCGTTGTTGTGCATCATCCTTGCCGGGGCGGCGGCGCTTTTCCTCCGCCGCCGCGATGCTCTGGCGGGGGCTGTGCTGGCTCTTGGGGTGGTCAAACCGGAACTGATTGCGCTTCCTGCGCTGGCGTTCCTCTGGCTGGCGGTGCGAGAAAGACGCTGGCGCTTCCTCTGGGGCCTGGCGGGGGGCAGTCTGGGGCTTTTTCTGGTCAGCGTAGCGCTGGCGGGCTGGTGGATTCCCGGCTGGCTGAACGGGCTGAGCGCCTACGCCGGCTATGCCCGCGTGGTGTGGGCGCCCGCCGAGTTGTGGCGCATGCACCCTGCAATGGCGCTGGGGGTGCTGGCTTTTGCGCTGGGAATGGTGTGGCGCGGTCGTCAATCCCTGTGGGGCTTGCTGGGGGCGGGCATCCCCGCGGGGATGCTGGTGTTTCCCCAAACCCTCTTGTGGGGGCTCACCCTGCTGACCCTGCCGCTTCTGCTGGCGTACCGCCGCGGCGGGCGGGCGGCGGTGTGGCTCATCTGGATTCTGGGTTGGACGGCGCTGTTCATCCAGCCGCTGGCGGAGTGGTGGAAGGTGCAGGCGGTGGGCATGCCCGTGCTGACGCTGGGCGCGCTCTGGCTGGCGGATGCGCCGGAGAAGTAATGCCCCGGAGTTTCTCTGTTAGGGTATAATGTGCCTGCTTTTATGGAAGACCTGGTACGCTACGCGGCATCCCTGTTTGACCTGACGCTCTCTGCGCGGCAGGTGGAAGCCCTGCGCATCTACGAGCAGGAACTGCTGGAGTGGAACGAGCGCATGAACCTCACTGCCATCCGCGATGTGCCGGGCATCCGCGTCAAGCATTTTCTGGATTCTTTCTCTTGCGCGCTGGCATGGCGCGACAATCCCCCCGCCAGTTTGATTGATATCGGCACGGGGGCGGGTTTCCCCGGCATTCCGCTCAAAATCCTTTACCCTTCCATGCGCCTGACGCTGGTGGACTCGGTGGGCAAAAAGGTGGATTTTTGCCGTCACGTGGTGCAAAAACTGGGGCTGGACAGAGTCGAAGCCCTGCAAGCCCGCGCCGAAGAACTGGGGCAGAACCCGCAGTACCGCGAGAAGTACGACTGCGCGGTTGCCCGCGCAGTGGCGCAGATGAATATTCTGGCGGAGTACCTTCTGCCGCTGGTGCGGGTGGGGGGCATTATGCTGGCGCAGAAGGGCGAGAGCGGTCCTTCTGAGACGCACACCGCCGAAGGAGTCATCCGCCTGCTGGGGGGCAACGTACGCAAACTGATTCCGGTAGAACTGCCCGGGGTGGTCGAAGAGCGTTTCCTGGTGGTGGTGGATAAGGTGGCTGTTACCCCGTCCGCCTATCCGCGGCGGGTGGGTGTACCGGCGAAAAGTCCGCTGGACGTTAAAAAAATTCCCTGATTGGCTGAAGAATCTATTCCTGCAAAGGCTTGAAGGACGCGAAGGAAAATAACGTCCCCCAAGCCTGCCGAGGGGTACGCTGGCTTCGACAGGCTCAGCCAGCGGCTTCGACATGGCTCAGCCTTCGCCAGCGGCAGGGCGCACGGCTCATCACAAAAAAACTCCCGCATGGGATTCATGCGGGAGAGATTCATCTTTTACGGCGCCGGGGTGGGGGTGGGCGTTGCCGTGGGAAGCGGCGGCGGGGTAGCGGCTTCGGCGGGCATGTAGATGATTTCTTCCACATACAGTTTGGCGCTCTTGCAGGACGGCGGCAGGTTTGCCGAGACCAGGTCCCAAGTCAACTGCATGTTGGATTTGGCGGTGGTTTCGATGGCGGCGCTCAAACACCCCGGACCGGCATGGTAGTTAACCAGAGTGAACTGCCACAAATCCACGTAACTGGAAGTGCGGTTGGCTTTCTTGCCGGTGGCATTATAGATAATCTGCCCGACCTGATTGCAGTTGGCGATGAGATTCTCGGCAAAGACGCGCACGCTGAACTCGGACTGGTAGGGGTCAATGCCGCCGGGGCAGAGCGGGCAGGAAGCGTCCACCATGCGCATCAGCGCGCCGCGCAGAAGTTCCTGCTCTTCCCAGGTCAGGTTGGTGTAGCCCTTGCGGCAGACTTCCGGCAGAAGCACCTGCGGGCAAAATTGTTCGTAGAAGAAAGGATTCCACAGCAAGAGAGTGTCGGCGCCGGCGGGGGTCAACTGTCCCAGACCGGCTTCCTGAATGAGGAAGTAAATTCCGGGCCAGAACTGGCTCTCGCGGCTGAAGATGTTCTTGATTAACTGCGCCGGGACGCCGGTTTCCTGCGCCACATTGAGGATGACTTCGTTGAAGCGGTTCTGCCACTGCACCACCGCGGCGTAAGCCAGCGAAAGCCCGCAGTTGTTGGCAACCCACTCGTTTTTGGTGGAAAGCCCGCCATTTTCGCAGGCGCTGGCATCCACGGCTTTGTTCTTGATGAGCATGGCGGCGAGGAAGTACAGCGAAATCTTGGAGTAGAGTTGCTCTGGGCGCGAGGGGGTAGTCAACCAGTTGGGCAGACTGGCGTAATCGGGCACCATTTCCCACACGGCGGCGCACCCGCCGCCATCCCCGCGGGTTTGATAATTCTGCATGAACTTGTAGATGAAGGCGGTGGAAGGATCCTGGGCGCGGCGGGCGACAACTTCCTGCAGAACGGCGGCGTTACGCAGAAGCACGGCGGCGGCATCATCGGGCGGAGCCGCCTGCGGTTGAACGTTCTGACTCTGCGGGGCAGTTTGGGCTTCAGATTGGGGTTTCACCGCGGCGGGCTGGTTCTGGGCAACTTCCTGCGGGGCAGGCGGGGCGGACTGCAGAGATACCGGCGTGGGTGCCAGGGCGGTGATGTGCACACGCGGTGTTGCCAGTGCCGGTTGCAGTGGCTCTGCCTGTACCGTCTGAGGCTGGTGCGAACCCAATGCCAGCAAACTGCTCCCTATCAGGGTCAGGATGAGCATGACCAGGGCTGACTTCCGAATAGACAGCATCTACCCCCCTCTGGATAGATTGAAGAATGGGATGTACACCTAGTTTAGCATAAACTATACGATATGCCAACTTGTTGAAAATCACAAATCCATACTATTTTTGGGGAAAACGGCTTTTTTTACCCGTAAAGCGTGGCGCACATCATCAGCAGTTGCAGTCCGAGCGACTGATCGCCATGGATGACGGCGCAGGCGCGGCAGGTCTGCGGGCTGACGGCGCGGGTCATCAGGCGCCATGCCATGTCCTGTTCGATTTCCAGGAGTGCCTGCGGGGCATCCGCCGCGCCGCTGTACAGCCGCCAGCCGCTGGCGCGCTTCACCAGCGACCACTCGCCGCCTGCCTCGCCGGTGATGCGCAGGGTGAGGGTGGTGTTCTGCGGCTCGCGCACAATTTGATAGATATCTGGCAGGGCGCGTACCAGCGTATCGAACACCGGAAAGAGCCAGCGGCGCTCCACCAGCAGGGGCGCGCCCAGCGCCATGCGGATGTGTTGCTGGTGCGTCCAGCGTTCCACGTAAATGCGGGCTACATCCAGCCACACGGGGATGCTTCTGGCACCGCTCCAGGGCAGGGAGAGCACCGCCGCGCCTTCGGGCGGCAGGGATTTGTAGAAGGCGTACATCTGCTTCTCAACCAGTTCCAGCATGTCCACCAGTAAATTGGGGCTGATGCGCCGTGCCGCTACCACCCACTCGGCATTCAGGCGGTTGACGTGCGCCGCCAGTTCGGCGGCGTTGGTGATGGGGGCATCGGGCAGGCGCGGCGCCATGCGGTCGCGCTTGATGGAGAGGTCGCGCAGGGCAGTATCCAGCAGGTGCGCGGTGACATCGCGCACTGCCCAGCCGGTACAAACGGTTTGCTCCAGCCACTGCGGACGCCGTACACTGCGCAGAAGGGCAATCAGTTCAGAGCTCAACGGGGGCAACAATTCGACCAGATTCAGAGGTTCAACCGGGGTCAGCATGCGCGCTCATCTACCTTATGAAAAGAAATAATCTCGCTGAACAGGGGATGGCTTTACCCCTTGCAGGATTTCTTAAGGGGGTGCCGGGTGACTGCAATGGGACGGTAAGTGCGTTTTGAGGTTAGATTAAGCATAACATACTTTTGCCCTGCCTGAATGGTTTGACGCCTGCAAGGTTTTCCAGTATAGTTATTTACAGGTATGTCTGAACCAAACCGTATTCTGGTGATTGAAGATAACGCCGATAATCTGGAACTGGTGCGCTTCCTGCTGGAGCAGGCAGGATTTCAGATTATCAGTGCAATGGATGGATTGGATGGGCTGGAGAAAGCCCGCTCGCTCAAGCCCGATCTGGTTCTGCTGGATATGAGCCTGCCCGAACTGGACGGCTGGCATCTGGCGAAGCAGTTGAAGGAATCACCGGAAACCGCTCACATTCTCATTGTTGCCCTGACCGCCCATACCCTGCCCGGCGACCGCCGCCGCGCGCTGGAAGCCGGTTGCGACGGCTTCATCTCCAAGCCGCTCAACGTGGCGCGCTTCGCCAGCCAGATTCAGGAATATTTGCGCAATAACAGTACCGATTAAGGTGAGTGGCTGTGAGCGTGTTTTTTTAATTTCTGCCAAGTTTGATATTTTGTTGTTTGACTATATGGTGGGAGATACAAGATAAAAGCCATTGTACTATTTTGAAACCTGGAATTAAGAAGTTTTATGCCACTATTTGAAATAAAGGATCGTAAATTAACTGGTCTATCCCAAACCAATTTCGCGTTTGAAAAGGAATTGCAGACGCTTATAGAGCGTAATCTTGAAACTGTGTTTAATTGTCGATTAATACAGTCGGAATTTTCCACAGGTGTACAGCATTCAGGTAGAATCGATACTCTGGCATTATCAGAAGACAATAATCCTGTAATCATTGAGTATAAGAAAATTGAATCTTCTGAGTTAATTAATCAAAGTTTATATTATCTGGCTTGGCTAAAAGACCACAAAGGAGATTTTGAAAGAGCTGTTCAAAAAGCAATAAGAAATTCAGTTGATGTAGATTGGTCCGAAATTCGTGTGATTTGTATTGCACCAAATTACAAAAAATATGATTTGTATGCTGTCCAAATGATGGGCGCAAATATTGAACTTTGGACATATCATCTCTTTGACAACCGCTTATTGTATCTTGAAAAAGTAATACAAACTGGGTACACTCCCTTGGTAGGGGAGTGGATAAAATTCTGGATTAGAATAGAGATATGCCAACCTGTCCAAAATGCCAACAAACAGAACGACAGAATAAAGCCGGGAGAACCGAGTCAGGCGCTCAGCGCTACAAGTGTATGCGCTGTGGGCACAAATACACACCTGAACCGAAACCGCGCGGATACCCGGAAGAGATGCGCAAGCAAGCCTTGCAGATGTATGTAGATGGGATGAACTTGCGACGGATCGCCCGTCATTTGGGGGTTCATCACCGCACCGTGTCGTTGTGGATCCAAGCCTACGCCGCACGAATTTCTGAAGTGCCCCTGCCTGAAGAGGTTAAGGAAGTGGAAATGGACGAACTGTTCACCTTTATCGGGCATAAAAAAACCGGATCTACATCATCACCCTTGTAGATCGGCACACGCGCTGTTATTTAGCCTGGAAAGTGGTCTGGGAACGCACAGACAGCGCCATCCAAGAGATGGTAGATGAGGCTCCCAAAGCAAAACAATACTTCAGTGATGCCTTTGACGCCTATAACCGGCTATGGTACCATGGCGGGCGATACGCAGTCTCGGAAGGGAAGAGAGAAACCTACTCTGTGGAAGGGGATAATGCGGAACTACGTCACTACCTGGCTCGTTTAGCACGCTCCTCCCGCTGTTTCTCACGCTGTCGGTTTGCCTTAGAATGCGCCTTGCGTTTATTTGCGTATTGCTTCAATTCTCGCCAATTATATAGACAACGTTATCCAGCATATCCTGCTCATGTCATGGAGTTCATTCCCCCAGTATTTTAGCCACTCCCCCCTTGGTCAGTGAAGAAAGGCAAGCTGTAATTAATGGTAAAAATCCCGTTATGGTTGCGGCTGGTAAAAAAGCCGCTCTTACAAGAGCAACGGCTGTTTATACGTTTGAAGAACATCTAGAAGGTAAAAGTGATGGAATTAAAGAATTAGCCTTTGCTATTCAAGAGTTTATAACTGGATTGGATTCGACCATTCAGGAAGTCCCAAAAAAGAACTACATTGCTTATAAGACATCGCAAAATATTGTTTGCATGGAGTTGCAAAATCAACGAATTTTGCTTTATTTGAAGTTGAATCCAAAAGAGATCAGCAATCCGCCTAAAATTTCGAGAGACATGACAGGTAAAGGCCATTATGGCTCGGGCGATTTCGAAATCTCTGTGAAAAGCATGGAAGATTTTGAAGTTGCTAAACCTTATATCTTAATGGCTTATCAAAAATTAGGGGGGTAAAAAAGGAAAACAAAAATCAACGCTCCGCGGGGTGTCCCTTGCGGAGCGTTTTTTTCAGTTTGGGGTGGGGATATGGTTTTAATTTTTTACCGCAAAGACGCAAAGGGCGCGAAAAGGGAAGGCGCACGGTGAGCCTGCCGAGGGGTGCGTTAACAAGTTCGCCATGCGGTTGGATGTCCTCGACTGGCTCGGACATCGGTTCATCGTGCGCGTCTGCACCTCGAGCCTGTCGAGGGGTGCGGCGATGTCATTGCGAGGGAGCCCGTCAGGGCGGCCGAAGCAATCTCCTTAAATTTCCTTACAGAACGGGAACGCTCAATCCACTTTGAGGCGGGCAATGGTCACGCCCTCGCCGCCTTCGCGGTCTTCGCCCGGGCTGTGGCTCTTCACATGGGGTGAGGCGTCCAGCGCCTGGCGGATGACCTGACGCAGTTTGCCGGTGCCTTTGCCGTGGATGATGCGCACAAAGGGTAAGCCTGCCAGCACTGCCGCTTCCAGGTAGCGCTCCAGCGCGTCCAGCGCGTCCTCAGCCAGTTGACCGCGCAGGTCAATCTCCATGCCCGGTGAGGGGTAGTACACGCTGACTTCGGCGGGGGCGGCGGTTTTGAGGGTGGTGCGTCCGCGCGCGGCGGCTTTGACGGGCGCGGCGGGTTCGGCGGCGTCCTTCTGCCCGGGCTTTTGCAGGTCGCTGAGGCGGGCGCGCACGCGCAGGTTGCCCACCTGCACTTCGGCGTCTTCCTCGCCCAGCGCGGTGATGACCCCCTGCATGCCCAGCGAGCGCACGCGCACCTTATCGCCGGCGCGGAAGGGGTGCTGAGGGGGAAGTGTCGTTTCGCCCGCGGCGGGGGTGGAGACCAGCGCGGTGCGGGCGTTCTCCACCAGGGCTTCGCTCTTCTCGCGCAGGGGCTGAAGGGCTTCCAGCGGCTGGCGGGCGCGCATCAACTGGCGGCGCACCTCTTCGACTTCGCGGCGCAGGGCTTCGGCTTCCTGCTCGGCTTCTTCGCGCACCTTTTCCAGCAGGCGCTGGCGTTCTTCCTCAATTTTTTCCAGCCGAGCCGCCAGTTCGGCGCGCAGGCGCTCCACCTCGCGCTGTTCCTTCTCGGCGCGTTCGCGGGCGCGGCGGGCGGCATCCCGCTGGCGGTGGATTTCGTTGAGCAGGTTCTCGGCGCGCAGTTCTTCGGGGCTGATTTCGGCGCGGGCTTTCTCAATGATGACCGGGTCTAACCCCAGGCGCGAGGCAATTGCCAGGGCGTTGGAGCGTCCCGGCAGTCCCAGCGTCAGGTGATAGGTGGGGCGCAGGGTGTTCAGGTCAAACTCCATGCTGGCGTTGATCACTCCCGGGGTGTTGTGGGCGAAGATTTTCAGTTCCGGGTAGTGGGTGGCGATCAGGCAGGGGATGCGCTTTTCCACCATGTGGGCAAGGATGGCGCGCGCCAGCGCCGCGCCTTCCTGCGGGTCGGTGCCGGCGCCCAGTTCGTCAAACAGCACCAGGGTATGCGTGTTGGCGCGCCGCAGGATGCGGGAGATGTTCTTAATATGCCCGCTGAAGGTGGAGAGCGACTGCTCGATGGACTGCTCATCGCCGATATCGGCAAAGACGTTTTCGAAGACGCTCAACTCCGAGCCGGAGCGGGCGGGGATGTGCAAGCCCGACTGAGCCATCAGCGCCAGCAAGCCCACCGTCTTCAGGGTGACGGTCTTGCCGCCGGTATTGGGTCCGGTGATGACCACGCAGAAGGTGTCCTCGTCGAGGTCCACGTCAATGGGCACTACCGTCTGCGGGTCCAGCAGGGGGTGGCGCGCCTGAATCAGGCGGATGGTGCTTCCGGGATGGTCGGGGCGGGCAGGATGGCGGTAGCGCACCAGTACGGGTTCGCTGGCTCGCAGGTCTTCAGCGTACTTGGCGCACGCCAGGGCAAAATCAAAGCGCGCCAGGGCTTCGGTGAGCGCCGCCAGCGCTTCGAAGTGCGCGCCCACCTGGTCGGAAAGTTCCGCCAGGATGCGCCGTTCTTCATCCCGCACGCGCAGTTGCAGTTCGTGCCATTCGTTGTTTAAGTCTACCACCGCCAGCGGCTCAACGAAAAGGGTGGCGCCGGACGAGGATTGATCGTGGATGATGGAGCGCACCTGTCCCTTGAACTCTGCCCGCAGGGGGATGACGTAGCGTCCGTTGCGCTGGGTGATGAGGCTGTCCTGAAGCATGGGGGCAATCCTGGGGTCGTTGACCATGTGCTCCAGGCGGGTCATCAGGCGCTCAAAAGCCACCTTGACCTCGCGGCGCAGGCGGGCAAGCGTCTCAGAGGCGCTGTCGAGGATTTCGCCGCGCTCGGAGACCACGCGCGAGATGGTTTCAATCAGTCCGGGGGGCGGGACGAGCGGCGCGGCAATCTCCGCCAGCAGGGGGAAGGTGCTTTCCTTGCGCTCCAGACTGCGGGCGATGGTGCGCGCCGAGATGAGCGTGTCCTTGATGGCGAGAAGTTCAGCGGGTTCGAGCACCCCGTGGCGGGCGGCGCGCTCCACCAGCGGACGGATATCCGAAGCGCCGCCCACGCCGATTTCACTGTTCAGGCTGAGCAGAAGGCGGGCTTCGCTGGTGATTTTTTGCAGGCGCTGGGCTTCTTCCAGGCGGCGGGTGGGGCGCAGGTTGCGCGCCATCTGCGCCGAAGCGCTGAAGGCGGCGTATCCCGCCAGGCGCTCCAGAATCTTGGGGTACTCTAAGATGTGCAGAGTCTTCTCGTCCATACCGCGAAGAAGTGTACCACGAAAGCCGGGGGACGGGGACAAAAAGACGGAGAGCCGTTCTCCTGCAGGGGGTCCGCAAAGGGCGGGAACGACTCTCCGTCAAGAAGTTACTATTTTATTGTGATAGATTGGCATTTGTTGGATGCCTTTCCCCTCCTTTCCTGGGGTTTCCGATATGACGCTCCCGAAAGAGCAAGACTTGCAGGGTTCGATATCATCACCTCCTTTTTGAAGTTATTTTTGAAGGAAATGTGATTGTGTTTTCTCTCCGGATATCACCTCCTTTCTGGTTTTATCATACAAAGAATGTGCCTCTTCTGCTCTCTCGCCAGTCTCAGATTTTTATCTTACTAATCTCACAATAATCTCACCAATTTAATTGTTGACCTCTACTCTGAATCATCTATACTGTTAATCAGTGGGGGCAGGCTATGAAACATTTTTGGGAAGATATACAATCGGGCTGGGAAAAAATCAAAAGTGCAATAAAACTGGAAAATATCTTTAAATTCGGTCAAATCCTGATTATCCTCTTTTTGTTACTGGTGTTGTGTTTTCGAATTAAATATGATTATGAATCCCTTCAACCTATTACCCAACAACATAAACTCTCCACAACGCCTATCTCTTCCACTTTAACCATTACAATCCCGCAGTTATTGCCTTTTCCGCTTTGGAAAACCCCAATGGTCTTTCAAGTTACCCCAGATATCCCTCTTCCCCCTGGAGAAACGATTTCTTTGCAACTTTTGATCTCTTCGGACGCGGTGATTTTTCTGGATAAAGACGGAAATGTCATATCAGACTTGCTCTGTTGCAATCATGGTTGAAATGTGGTAAACATACGGTATGACCACACGAGAAAGCAGATACGTCCGAGTGGCGAGGATCGCCTACCGGCTTGCCAAACAAGCATTACCGATGTATTCACATGCCAAGAGTCCCCATCACTTCACGTTGCCGCAGTTGGGGGCCTGTGTTTTGTTGATGTTCTACCTGAATCTCAGCTATCGCGACATGGAAGAATGGCTGCTGGCAAGCGATGCGGTTGGTAAGGAGCTGGAATTACCGCGTGTTCCCGATCATACGACCCTGCAACGTACCTACGCCAAGATACGCAAAGCGGATTGGATGCGCATGAACGAGACCTTGCTCGAGGAAATCGGACGGCCTGAAGAAGAAGGGGTGGCTGCCGATAGTACCGGCTTCTCACCCGGCCCGGCCAGTTCTTACTACCAAAGCCGTTCGGGAAAAGCCTATCGCCACTGGGCGAAGGGCGTTTATGCCGTTGGAATTGTCTCGCAATTCATCCTTGCGATGCAATCCGGCTGGGGTCCAGGTAGCGATGCCCCTTATCTGGGCTATCTGCGCCGCAAAGCCAGGCGGTTTGCCAAACGTCGGGCTTGGGTCTTGCTGGCCGATTCAGGGTTCGATGGTCGGACTGTCCGGCCTCAAGACTTGATTCCACCCGTTCGGCGAGGTGGAAATTTGCTGGCCCCTGAACGACGAGCAAGAAGCGAGCTTGTCTCTGCGGCTCGCCTGGATGGTCTCTATGGTCAACGCTGGAAGACCGAAACCGTGAATTCGGTCATCAAGCGCAAATTCGGGCAAGCCATCCGCTCGCGGAAACGCAGCCTGCAAAACCGAGAACCGATTATCAAAGGACTGGTCTACAACATACACCGCTAGGTGTATCTCTTCCTAACCTATCTTTGCAACAGAGCATATCAGACTCGCTATCTCTGAGCATTGGAGAAAAAAATCCCCGGAGTAAGGTCGCTGTTTACCCCAGCCTTTTGAGAAAAAATCCGAATCTCGCTTTTGAGCAAATCTTTGTGAAGGTCACTCAGGACAATCGTTTTGGCGAAAGTGTTTTTTCTGTTGCGTTACCTGCGCCAAAAGATGGATGGTGGCGGCTGATTGTGGACCGCATTTTGGAGTTATCTATCATCGGCTTGATTCTTCAACAATTAGGGGCTTTTTTCGAACGGCTGGAAAAAGAGAACAAAGAGAGAGAAGGGAAAGCCCGTCAGTTTTTGGAAGACAGTACACCCGAAAAAGTGGGCGTGTTGGAAATCATCTATCGCTGGACAGCAAAGAACAAAGAGTGGTCAGATAAACCTCGGAAAAACCTTCTTGAAGAAAAACGCCAGCAGTGGGCAAAGAATCCAGAGCATCAAAAACGCTTCCTGCAAGACCTGGCAGGGTTGCCTGAGCCGGAGATGCTCCGCGTTCTTGAAGAGGCACAAAAATTCTTTGGGGAAATAAAACCGGGTGAACAATCGGCTTTGGCGATTTCCCTGGGGAAACTGAAAGACGTCCTCAACCGGAATTTCTCTGATAAAGACTGGGAGGCTAAAGCCCAGGGGATTTTAGCCCTTTGGGATGCCTTTGACGCTCCTTCGCGCGGCGTGGTTCTGAAAGCCCTCAATTGCCTCGAGGAGCGCTTGCTTCAGAAGGGTACTGCTGAACTGGAAAATAGGTTTTTCAATTCCTCCAAGCGCCGGCGCCTCATTCCTTTCCTGTCCAATAGAGATCTTCAGGAAAAGTTACGGGGATATATTCCGGAAGTTCGTACTACGCTCGACCTTACCCCAGAGCCAGAAGATCCACCGGATATCCGAGGTTTTTTGAAAGAACAGCACGGCATTCGGCGCAATCCTTTTGGGGTGACTTATAACTTCTTTGATCCACTGATCTGGGTACGCCGTGAAAACCCGCAAAGTGAAGATTTGTTGCTATCTCCTTCGCCCAATGTAATTTTCTTGTCCCATCCTGATGATGGGAATATTGCGTCATTGTATTTTTCGTATCTTTTTATGAGCGATTATAAAAACAATAAGATACCTGCAGCAAACGAGTTTATCTTGTGTGCGCGATTGACCTCTGTAGAAGATTTTCCTATCACTCCACTTCAGCAAATTGTTCAATCGGTAGCAAGAGCTTGGCTGGAAATTCTTCCAGTCAGTCCCTGGACTGCGCTCGACCTGCCAGCACCTCAACGCTCTGTACTGGGCGGTTTACTGGTGTGGTACCTGCAGGATGTTTATGCTCTGCGCAACCACCTGGAACAGAATCTTACTTCCATTGAAGACAGGAATGCCCTGGAAACTTTTTTGTATGAGGTGGATAAGGAGGTTAAACCAAAGCCACCAGTGAATTCTCCGCCTTATGAGATCCTGATGGATTGGTGCACCCTGCGTCCGTTTCAGTCAAGATACACCTACCTGTTTGTGCAGGATACGGCTTTTCCTGAACGGGATCCCTCCCATGCTTTCTGGTGGCAGATGTTTTCCAGGCTATTGCCGGATTTGATCACCCGCAATCTCATTCCCAAAATTTTTACCCCGTTGAGAAATCCGCCTGTGGAAGCCCTTCCTGCAATGTCTCTCTCATGGAGCCCGGAGCAGTTGGAGAGGATTTTAAGAGACCGTTTTCTCAGGGTGGGAGGACAGGATTTGGGTCAGTTATTTGTGGATGTTGCGGCCGAAGAAGCCAGAGAACGTTTCTTCCCTGCTTGCCAGGGTTCCTACGGACGTATGCTACGGCTGGGACAGAGATTGATCCGGTATCATGTGGAACATCGTCCCGAGGAAAGGTGGATTTCGCTGGATGAATTGGATGCGGTGATTGGAGGACAATGACCCTGCAGGCGACCCCGGAAGACCTTTTTACCCTGTTGCGCGCCGAACGAGAAGGCGCGTGGCTGGGGCGTGTGTTTGTGTCTCCAGAGGGGGTTGAGCGCGTTCGCGGGATGCAATCGGTCATTCTTGTGGGGGCGGACGGCGTGGGAAAAACCGCGCTGATGGAATACCTGAAGGGACAATCCCTGCACAACCCTGCCGGTCCGCTGATGGTATGGTGGCGCCCTGTTCCCCTTCCTGCCCCCGATGCTCTTCAGAGTGTGAACGGGTTTCGCGAGCAGGCATTTCAAGAAACGAGCATTGCCGCGCTGGATTGGGCAGGGCGCTTTCCTCATCTGGTGAAACAAGCCCCGCAATATGCGCAACGTTCCTGGGTTGCCTGTGTGGATGCGTTTATCCCGCCTTTTCAGCAAGAGCGTTTACTGTATGAGTATCCTGTCTTGAGGGAACTCCTTTCCGATTTGCGCGCAAGGGTGGATCAGACGTTTTCTGCACTTTTTTCCATCCCTTCTCTGGATGTGTTACGCGCCTGGGTGGATGCCTTGCGGGCGATGGGCTGTTTGGGGGTCTGGGTGGTGGTGGATGGATTGGAAATGTGGCAAAGCCCGGAAAGCGATGCTTTGCTGGTTCAAATGAAGCATCTCTTGAGTTCCATGGTATGGTTTGAGCAAGCCGGGTTTGCCCTCAAAATTCTTGCTCCCGAGCGCTTCCAGAAGGTACTGCTTTCTGCAATAAAGCCGGAAAACAAACGCATTCAGCCTGCGATGCTCATCTGGAGTGTGGAAAAGTTGAAAGAAATTGTGGAGTGCCGCTTGCACTGGATTACTGGAAAGCCTGAACCCACGCTGGAAACCCTGGTGCAGGACGGCTTCCTGCTGACGGTCTTAAAACAGTATGGCGGGATGCTCCCCCGCGGCTGGCTGGATCTGACGTATCCTTTCGTCAAAGCCTATCTGGAGAAAAAATCTCCCCTTACTATGGCGGAAGGAGAGCAGATTTTGCGGAAATATCCCCCCCGCCTGCGTCTGGACCTGCAGCGCAAGCGCGTCATTCTGGGGTACTCTGTCTGGGAAGTTTCGCCACAGTCCTATGATTTGCTGGAGTATCTCTACCGTCAGCCCGATTTTTCCTGTACCAAAGAAGAACTGTATTACAGGGGTATTCGCCGGTATGAGAACATTCCCGCTCCTGGGAGTAAAGAATGGGAGCCGCCTTCTGACTGGTGGGGGGTGATGGATACTGCCCTGTGGCGTCTGCGCCGGGAAATTGAACGGGACCCCGGGAATCCTCTCTACATTCTCAGCGAGCGCAGGAAAGGAATGGTACGCCTGAACTGGCTATGGTGAGAGAAGTGTGAGAGATGTGCTAGAAAACAGAGAGTGAGGAGTAAGGTATAAAAGTTGTGCAGACAGGATAATGTTTTTATCCTGGGTTTTGGTAAGAGAAAAGTAAGAGAAACGAAAGGGATTTGTTAGAATTTTTGTTCTATGAAGAAACCATGGATGGAGGATTGGGGATTTGCCTTTGATCCCTTCGAGCATCTGGAAGCCTCGCAGGATGTCCATCTGCACCGCTATCTGGTGGGACACCGTGACTGGTCTGCCGTGCTCGCCGAACAGCCCCACGTGGTCTTTTCGCCTCCCGGCGGAGGAAAGACAGCCCTGCGCCTTTACCTGTATCGCACCTGCTGGACGGGCGGGCAGGGACAGCGTCCCTTTGCTTTGCATTACTCCCTCCCTGACTGCTGGGAATTTCACACCCTGGCATCGTTAGCCCAACTTTCGGAGGAGGAACTGTACCAACAGCACCTGTCTCAAATGGTACGCATGGGCGCGCGCTCCCTTTTCTTCGGGTCTTGCTATTTCCCGGTGCTGTTTCTCCACCACTGCCCGCCTGCTCAACGAGCCGCCCTTGCGCAGTTCATAGACCACGTTGCCCCGGAAACGCGCTGGTACCTTGAGGTGATTCGCGAAACCAAAAACCCCAACACGGCGGCAGTCCACGCGGGCAATGCCTTTGTGTTGAATCATCAGCCGGATTTTGCCCTGCTGGAAGCCTTTCTGAGGGAATGGGAAAAAGCCCTGAAGGGAGAGAAGAGCACTGCGCCGTTTTCCTCTTCCCTGGAAGCCTTCGAACAGGAACTTTTTTTGATTCGGGAGGTATTGGGATTCCCCGGAATTTTTATTTTGATGGATGGCGTGGATGGGATGACCGCATACCAGCGCCTGGATGCCCGTAAGGTTCTGAAACCGTTGTTGCGGCGCATTCCCGAGTGGGGAGAACAGGACATTTTCCTGAAAGCCTTTCTTCCGGAAGAAGTTCATGAGGTGTTGGAAGAAGATCTCCGGGAAGTCCTTAACCAGTTCCCGCCCCTTTTCATCCGCTGGCAAGTCAGCGACCTGATTGAATTACTTCAGGCGCGTATTCGCGTGGCTACCGGAGGAGCCTTCGACTCGTTTGCTTCTGTCGCGGCTCCTCCGTTGTGTTATGAAGAAGTGGAGCGCATCCTGGTCTCGATGCTTCCTGAACACCGCTTGCTACCCCGCGAGGCATTGACGCTGGTCAGCGAGTTGCTCAATGCCTATACCCAGAGGATGGAGCATTTTCACCCGCTCAAACGTCTGGAGCAGGAGGACGTGGAATGGGCTGGGAGGCGCTATCGGCAACAGTACGAAATCTTTGCTAACCGAACGGAGATTCAGTCATGGAGGTAATGATTGCAAGAATCAGGAGGAAGGAATTCGGGAATGGAGGAGAAGTCATGACAGAGAACAAGGAAACATCGTTGCCGGGTAATGGAAATGTCATGGAATATCAACCAGATTATTTCGTTGACCGCAAGGGTGAACTTGACCTCGTCAGGAACATGCTTACAGGTCATGAAAAAGCAGGCAGCCGGGTCATTCTGGTGGAGGGGGAACGCGGCATGGGTAAAACCTGGCTGGCTCTGCACCTGCACCGCACTGTTTTGACAAAGTCTGAACGGGTAAAATCTCTGCTTGTGCTGATGGTGCCGCCCTCATGGGCAAAGTCTTCTGAGAGGGAGTACTGCGTCCCTTCCCTGGAAAATGCGGATCTGAAACAAACCCTTCAAGAACTTCTGCGGTGGATGGCTGAGGGTCTGGGGGTGCAATTACCGCATGAGCCGGCACTGGAAGAAATCAGCGACCGCATCCTGCGGCACGTGGAAGGCGACGAATTTACCCGCTACTGGCTGTTGCTGGATTCGGTGTACGAATGCCGCTGGGAGTTCGTGGAACTTTTGGAGAATGTTTTCCTGATGCGCTTCATGGCGCTTCCCAATGCGTACCTGTGGGCAAGCGGACGCGGCAGGCCCTATCCGTGGAAAATCCCTGAAACCAGCCGGGCAGTTGTGAGTTCTCTTGCACTGTTTAATGAAGACAGTCTTCGCGATCAATTGAATAAATTTATGAGGGTGGCTGAGAAGGAGCTTGAAAACCGTGTCAAATGGGTGGCAGAATTGGGCAAAGGGATTCCGCTTCTGTCCCAAACGCTGGTACAAACCCAAACGAAAGAAGAGGGTTTAAAGAAAGCGGTGGCCCTGTTGCTCGAAGTCATCCCAGAATCCCGGCGGGAGCACTTGCGCAGGGTGCTTGAGCGCCTCAGCGTGCTGGATGGATTTCGCGAGGAAGAGATGGCATACCTGCTTGAAAAAGACGGGCAGAAAGTTCCACTTGACGAGGTGCGCCGTATCCGCGATGAATTGCTGAGGGTTTCGCTGGTTCGCTGGGAGAAAAGCAAATTTGTTATGGACCAGCCTTTACAGGAAATTTTGCAAGAGTACATGAAGGCGTGCAACCCCGAAGAATGGGAGCGCCTGAACCAGTGCATGATTGACTACTATGAGGATTTGAGAGACAAACCGGCGTTTAAGAACTACCAGAAATATCTGGACGAAAAGATTCTCTTTTACCGAGAGGCAATGGGAAAAGAACAGAAAAGCAACCCAACTTCGGCAGTACATTCTCCGAGTTGATAAATTCATGCTCAGCGCAGGACCAGGGAGGAAAGATGAACCACGAATGGAGTCGGCAAGCTACCGGGGCGGTAAACATCCCCGAACTGATTGGACGGCAACAGGTTCTGGAAGCGGTTTTCCGGGCAATTCGTGACCCCAGCCAGACCTTGCATGTGCTGTATCTGTCCGGCGAGGGCGGGTTGGGAAAAACCCGTCTGCTTCAGCACGTGCTGGATACCCTCCGTAATGAACCGGAGGTGGTTGCCCTGGAAACCCTGCTGGATCTGTATCATGTGGAACTGCACACCCTGGAAGGCTTCATGAAAGAAGTGGTGCGTTTGCTTCCTGAGGAGGTCAAGTCTTCTTTTGATGAGTACGAGAAAGCCTACCGGATGCTTAACCAGTTGCGCGTGCATCAGGAGGGCAAACTCACCGAACAACAAAACCGGGTACAGCAAGCCTTTGAGAAAGGCATGCAGGCGCTGTGCGGAGAGCGCCGTGTGGTGTTGATGCTGGACACCGTGGAGCGTGCGGTGTACCCGGCAGGAGAACAGGGCGAACCTCGCCTTGCCGTTGTCATCCCCTGGTTGAAAGATTGTGTGGGGCGGTGGAAAAACCTGACCTTGATTTTTGCCGGGCGCCAACGCGCCGATGCCGTGTGGCGTTTGTTTCGCGAGGCTTACGCTCTTCCAAAAGAGCAGGCATTTCACATTGGGGCGTTATCGCTTCAGGAGAGCCGCGAGTATCTCCAGGCGCTGGAGCGGCATCTTCGAACCCTGGGAGAGCATTTCGTCGCTGACCGGTTAGCCAGCCTGCCGGAGGAGGTCGTTGAGCGAGTGTGCAGACTTTCGGAAGGGCGCCCGATTTTGCTCTCGCTGCTGGCAGATTACTTCTCGGTTGCCGAACGCGGGCAGTTGCCCCCCGTACTGGAGTCCGCCGGGCAGGCTGAGCGCAGGGATCTGGAAGAGCAGTTGGTGCGGCGGTTTATGGAGAGCGGCGAATTGGGCGAGACGATTACCGCCATTGGGCGCGCTCCCCGCGGTGTGGATGCCCCTCTGCTGGCAAAATTGCTGAATATCCCGGAAAACGAAGCCCGGGAACGTTTGCAAAAAATTAAAAAGTTCACTTTCATCAAAGCGCGGGTGGATGAAACCTATTTCCTGCACGACGAGATGTACGCGCTGGTGCGCCGGCAGGTCTTTGACACCCCAGACGATGCCGTTCCAGCAAGCCGAGCCTTTGCGGCGATTAAGGATGATGTGGAAAAACGCTTGAATCGGGTGAGACAACAACTCGATGAACTGTTTGCCCCGGTGCTTAAAGCCACTTCGGAGACGCTGAAGTTTACGGAACTGGCAGAAGCCTACAGCGCCCGCCGCAAATGGTTGGGGTTTAAACTATTTTACTTCCTGCACTATGACTTTGAACGCGGACTGCGTCATTTCTTTCGCTTCTCCCAGGAAGCCCTGCGTGCCCGCGACGTCTGGATGGATTTGCAACTGCAAGCCGAATTGTGGGATTTCTTGAGCACTTACTTTTCCCATGCCGACGATAAACGTCTTGGGGGTGCCTTTTCGAAAGAACTGTTCCAGACGCTTTTGCAAATTCATGAACTCTACCACCTGTCCATCGCCGGGGAGAATGAACGTTTGGAGGCATTGCGTCAGCAACTGGAGCGCGTAGCCTTGGAACAGGGCTGGCAGGAACACCTGCCCATTGCCCTGCTGGCGCTCTACACTGTGCTGGGGGATATTTATAGCGGAAGAGGCACGCTGGAGGATTCGGCAAAAGCAGAGGAATACTTCCAGAAAGCCTTTGGAGTCTTCCCGGAGGAATTCCAGACGGGATGGAGCCAGGGAGTGGATGAATCTGCCGAGCGGCTCAAGGAGCGCTTCACCTCTGTTGAAGTTTGGTATTTGAAAGCCTATCAGGCGCGGGCGATGTTTGCCAGGGCCTACCTGATGCGCATGAGAGGGCATCTGACAGAAAGTATCCCCGGATACCAGAAAGCCATTGCCCTGTTGCGGCAGATTAACTTGCAGGTGAATCTTGCCACTGCCATGAATGATTTGGGGTACACCCAGGCCGCCCAGGGTAATTGGGATACTGCATATCGCCTGATTCAGGATGCTATGAATCTGCATCAGGAGTTAAGCGCGTATGCCTCAATGTGTTTTGACCTCAATGCGCTTTCCAGAGCCAAAATTATGGAGGGCTATTCGCTGGCAGAAGCCATCGAACTGGCAACCCGCGCGTTGGCGCTCTCGCGCGCCCTGGGGTTTCCCCGCATGGTGGGGATGTCCTGCCGCAATCTGGCGGAAGCCAAGCGCCGTTCTGCGCGCAGTGATCTGCTTACTTTCTCGGAGAAAAAAGAGTTGCTCCGCCAGGCGCGCGACCACGCCTGCGAAGCCCGCGACGCTTTCGAAGAAGTTGGCGAAAAAGCCCGTCTGATCGAAGCCTGGATGGAAATCGGCTGTGCTACGCGCGATTGGGTAAAACTGCTCGTCAGCCGTATCCATCCCGACCCGGCGGATTCGGTGGAACGATTGGTTGCCGAAAGCCGTAAAGCGTTTGAGAGGGCAATCCGTCTGGCACAGGAGGAAAAATTACTGCACAAAGAACTGGACAGCCTGGTCAACCTGGCGTGGCTGGAGTACTACCGTCTGAAGGAAAATGAAATAATTTCTGAGGAGTTGAAAGAAGCCATTCAAAGAGTGGAAAAACTTATTCCCAAACCCGAAACGGGAGAAATTAATCCCGAAATCTGGGTGTGGGCGGGAAAACTGTATACTCTCAAGGGGGTGGTGAATTTTCACGTCTTGAAACAATTGGACCGCAACAGACGAAAAGAGTTCACTGCCGTGCAACAAGACAAGGAGATTCAGCACCTTCTGGAAGAATTGGGAGAAAATTTTGCCAGAGGGCTTGAGGAAAGTTCCCGCTACTCTCAAAATTCGCAGGGCATCCGCAACGCCAAGCAGGATATCTATGACCGCTTGAAAATCCTGAACGCCGTCGAACTCAAGGTACTGTGTCGAAAAGTGAAATCCATCTATCCCAAAGAGAGTGCGCTGGAGAAATTCCTGCGCGAGGTGATGCTCTGGGTGGAGTAAATGCTGCCTGTGGAATACGATTGAATGGATCATCCCCTCCCATTATCAGGGAGGGGATGACTTTGCTAACCAGCCTTCCGCCCCCCATCAGGAAGACCACCCCTTCTGCCACAGAAATCATAAGGATCGCCAGGCTCCAGAGGACTTTCTCATCACCCTTTTTATGGATTTTCCCTGTTACACTTTTCCTTGCCCTTTTATGACATTTTCCTGTTTGCTTTTCTGGATTCTTTCGTTAAACTTTTATGGAGATATAGTTGCAAATCATTACCCGATTTATCCAAATCTTAAAGGAGTCTTTTCCCTTATGTTGACGAACGGCGAGATCAGTCTGGATGCCTTACTGCCCCCTGAAATGGCAAAGAAAGCCGAGGCTATCGGCGTCAAAAAAGCCAGTCTGGATTTGCTTTCCATGTTTGCGCTGGCAGTGCTGGCGGGCGCGTTTATCGCCATGGGCGCCATCTTTTCCACCACTGTCTCCGCTGGCTCTACCCTGCCTTACGGCGTAACCCGTTTGCTGGCGGGGTTGGCTTTCTCGCTGGGGCTGACGCTGGTGGTGGTGGGCGGCGCAGAACTCTTTACCGGCAATGTGCTCATCCTCATGGCGTTTGCCAACGGCAAGGTTTCGTTCGGCGCGTTACTGCGCAACTGGCTGGTGGTGTACCTGGGTAATTTTGTCGGCTCGCTGGCGACGGCGGGACTGGTCTTCCTCAGCAAGCAGTACACCTTCGGCAACGGCGTGGTGGGGCTGACGGCGCTGAACATCGCCAACAGCAAATCGGCGCTGGAGTTTGTGCCTGCCGTGGCGCTGGGTATTTTATGCAATGCGCTGGTGTGCCTGGCGGTCTGGCTGACCTACAGCGCCCGCACCACCACTGATAAAATCCTCGCCATCCTGCCGCCCATTACCGCCTTCGTCGCCGCGGGGTTTGAACACAGCATTGCCAACATGTACTTCATTCCGCTGGGATTGTTCATCAAAAACTGGGCGCCGGCATCCTTCTGGGGGTTGAAAGCGCTGGAAGAAGCCGGCAAGACGGCTGGCAGTTTCACCGCGCTGACCTGGGGCAATTTCTTCGTCAACAACCTCATCCCCGTGACCCTCGGCAATATCATCGGCGGCGGGGTGCTGGTGGGGCTGGTGTACTGGTTCGTCTATCTGCGCGGACATAAAGGTTAGAATGGAGGTGTAATGATGGTGACCCTGACCATTGACGGGAAAACCATTCAGGTGCCCGAAGGCACCACCGTGCTGGAAGCCGCCGAGCAACTGGGGATAACCATCCCCACGTTGTGCTACCACAAGGACTTAAGCCCCTACGGCGGATGCCGTCTGTGCGTGGTGGAGGTCAAGGGGGCGCGCACTCCGCTGGCATCCTGCACGCTGACGGTGAGCGAAGGCATGGAGGTCAAAACCCAATCGCCCGGTCTGGAAGCCAGCCGCCGCATGGTGCTGGAACTTCTGCTCTCCAACTACCACGACGCCGGGTATGCCGCCAATGATGGGCGCTTTAACGAACTGGAACACTGGGCAAGCGCGCATGGTCTGGACGTCAAGTACTTGCAAGCCAAAGCCCCGCGCTTTGAAATCAACAGCGACCCCAGCCCGGCAATCTGGGTGGATCTGAACAAGTGCATCCTGTGCACCCGCTGTATCCGCGCCTGTGCCGAAGTGCAGGGACGCTTCGTGTGGGGATTAGCCGAGCGCGGGTTTGATTCGCACATCGTGGCAGGCTCGGGTGAGCCATTGCTGGAAGCGCGCTGTGAGTCCTGCGGCGCCTGCGTGGCGTACTGCCCCACCGGTGCGCTGGACAACAAGCCTTCGGTAGGCAAGGGCAAAGCCGAAAAAGTGGTCACCACCACCTGCA
This sequence comes from Anaerolinea thermophila UNI-1, assembly GCF_000199675.1. GTDB lineage: Bacteria > Chloroflexota > Anaerolineae > Anaerolineales > Anaerolineaceae > Anaerolinea > Anaerolinea thermophila. Next base: position 3,314,299 of record NC_014960.1, on the reverse strand, counting down.
CCTACTGCGGGGTAGGCTGTCAGTTTGACCTGAACGTGAAAGACGGCAAAATTCTGCGCGTCACGTCCAACCCCAACGCGCCGGTCAACGGCATGCGCCTGTGCGTCAAGGGGCGCTACGGCTATCAGTTTGTGCATCATCCTCAGCGGCTGACGCGCCCGCTGGTGCGCCAGTACCTGCTGGAAGGCAAGCCCCGCCCGGCAGGCGCCGACCGCGGACCCTGGGTGGAAGTGGATTGGGACACCGCGCTCAACCTGACGGCACAAAAACTGGATGATGCTCGTCTGCAGTTTGGCGCCGACAGCGTGGGTATTCTGGCTTCGGCAAAATGCACCAACGAAGAGAATTACCTGATGAACAAACTGGCGCGCCAGGTCATCGGCACCAACAACATTGACCACTGCGCCCGCCTGTGCCACTCCAGCACGGTCGCCGGGCTGGCACTGGCGTACGGCTCCGGCGCGATGAGCAACACCATGAAAGACGTTGCCGAGCAGTCGCAGGCCCTGTTTGTGATTGGTTCGAATACCACCGAACAGCATCCCGTGTTCGGCACCATGCTCCGTCAGGCGGTTCTGCGCCGCGGGGTGAAACTCATCGTTGCCGACCCGCGCAGGATTGATCTGTGCGAGTTTGCCACCCTGCATCTGCAACAGCGCCCCGGTACCGATATTGCCCTGCTGAACGGCTTGATGTACATCATCCTCGAAAAAGGCTGGGCGGATGAAGCCTTTATCGCCGAGCGTACCGAGAACTTCGATGCCTTCCGCGAGAATCTCAAAGACTACCCGCCCGAAAAGGTTGCCGAAATCACCGGTGTGCCGGTGGAGCAACTCTACGCGGCGGCGGAGATTATGGGTACGCACAAGCCCATGGCGGTCATCTGGGCGATGGGCATCACCCAGCACATTGTCGGCGTGCAGAATGTGCTTTCGCTGGCAAACCTGCAGATGCTGTTGGGCAACATGGGCATCCCCGGCGGCGGTGTCAACCCTCTGCGCGGACAGAACAACGTGCAGGGCGCCTGCGATATGGGCGGTCTGCCCGATGTGTACCCCGGCTATCAGAAGGTTACCCTCGATGAAGCCCGCCAGCGCTTTGAGCAAGCCTGGGGCGCCAGCCTCTCGCCCAATCTGGGCATGACCGTTACCGAGATGATTCCGGCGGCGTGCGAGGGCAAAATCAAAGCCATGCTCATTATGGGCGAAAATCCGGTGATGAGCGATCCCGACTCCAATCACGTGCGCCACTGCCTGGAACGCCTGGACTTCATGGCGCTGATAGAAATCTTCCCTTCCGAAACCTCGGTCTATGCCGATGTGCTGTTACCGGCGGTGACCTTTGCCGAGAAGGACGGCACCTTCACCAACACCGAGCGGCGCATCCAGCGCGTGCGCCAAGCCATTGACCCCATCGGCGAAGCCCGCCCCGACTGGATCATCCTGAGCGGCCTGGCAAAGCGCATCCTTCAGCGCGGCAACCGTAAGATTGATGCCAGCGCGCCCTTTGCCGGCTGGGAGTACACCTCTCCCGCTCAAATCATGGACGAAGTGGCGGCGGTCACGCCCATCTACGCCGGCGTGGACTACGAGCGCCTGGATCGCGGCGAGAGCCTGCAATGGCCTGTACGCGGGAAGGATCACCCCGGCACGCCCATCCTGCACGTGGGGCAGTTCACCCGCGGCAGGGGCAAGTTCCATCCCACGGTACACGTCCCGCCCGCCGACCAGCCCGATGGACAGTTCCCGATGATTCTGACCACCGGGCGCGTGCTGTACCACTGGCACGGCGGCGAGATGACCCGCCGCGCCGAAACCCTGATGGCAATTTACGACCGCCCGCTAGTGGAGATCAGCCCGGAAGACGCCGAGGCGCTGGGTGTCAACGGCAACCGCCGTCTGCGCCTCACCTCGCGGCGCGGGAGCATCGAAGCCGAAGCCTGGGTCACCGACCGCGTGCCGCCGGGCTTACTGCACGCCAACTTCCACTTCCCCGAGTCGCCCACCAACGAGTTGACCATCGCCGCCCTCGATCCCATCTCCAAGATTCCCGATTTCAAGGTGACGGCGGTGCGGGTGGAACTGGTGAAAGAGCCGGAGAAGGTGTAAGATGGTCACTGCGAGACCCGAAGAGTCGAAGCAATCCCTTGGGATGCGGGAATCAATGGGTTTCGTACTTCATTGAACTCGCGAGGGTTAAATCATGGGGGGTGTCTTTGCGACAGCCCCCTTTGAGGCATGCGAGAGGAACAGTGAACGAACGATTCACGGTGGTGATTCAGGCGGGCGGCGAATCGCGCCGCATGGGAGAGGACAAAGCCCTGCTGTCCTTTCTGGGCGAGCCTTTAATTGCGCGCGTCCTGCGCCGCATCCAGCCAATTGCCGACGAAATCATCGTGGTTGCCCGTCAGCCGGAAACGCTGGCGTTTCTGGGCGTGAAGGTGGTCTCCGACCTTCTGCCGGGGGTGGGCGCGCTGGGCGGACTGCATACCGCGCTGGCGGTTGCCGGGAATCCGCTGGTGGGGGTGGCGGCGTGCGATATGCCCTTTGTCAGCCCCGAGATTTTGAAGGTTGCCTGCCGGCGCCTGCAGGAAAGCGGCGCCGATGCGGTCATCCCCTTGCTGGAAGAGGGTTGGGAGCCTCTGCATGCCGTTTACCGGCGGGAGACCTGCCTGCCGCTGGTGGAGCGCGCCATTCAGCGCGGCGAGCGGCGTCTGATTTCCTGGCACAGCGAAGCCCGCATCCTGCCCCTCGCTGAGGATGAAATCTGCCTTTTGGATGCCCATCTGCAGGCGTTTTTGAACATCAACACCCCCGAAGACCTGCGCCTTGCCGAAGCCCTGGCAAGGGAAGAGGAACAGTCTGGCGCAGGCTGAGTTATGCCGAAGCCGCTGGCTGAGCCATGCCGAAGCCAGCGTGCCCCGAGCCTGCCGAGGGGTACGCCTGCCACTGGCTGAGCCTTGGCTGGTGAGCCTGCCGAGCCATACCGAAGCCTGCAATTTTGTGAAGGGTGCGGTCTCCACTGTCGGCTCTCCCAACCCTGCCTGCCGTGTGACAGATGCTTTTGACCCTTGAGAGGTGCAACAATGGGCTCATACCTCTTGAGCCATTTTGAAGGGAAAAGGGGGCGAAAATCCTTCCCAAAAAGAAGCCTTTGCAAATCTCTTCCAGGTTGGACGGTGTTGTAAAAGGGTGTGGATTAACCCGATGCAATCATGTTAAAATCTAAAAAATCACGAAATAGTCCAGACAACCTATGAAAATTCTGGCAGTTGATGTTGGTACCGGCACGCAGGATATCCTGCTGTTCGACTCGCACCTGGACGTGGAGAACGCCCTGCAATTGGTGTTGCCTTCGGCGACCATGATTTTGCGCCGGCGTATTCAGCGGGCAACGCAGAGGCGCTCTGCCATTGTGTTGTACGGACAAATCATGGGCGGGGGACCGTGCGCTTGGGCGGTAGAGGATCACCTCAAAGCCGGGCTGACCGTGTACGCCACCCCTTCTGCCGCGCAAACCCTCAATGATGACCTGGAAGCCGTCGAGGACATGGGGGTCCGAGTCATCACCGAGAGCGATGTGTACCGTCTGCCCGAGGGGGTGGAGCGCATTGAGATGAAGGATTTTGACTTTGGAATGCTGAGGCGCACCCTGCTGTCTTATGAGGTTTCGCTGGATGACCTGGCGGCGGTAGCGGTGGCGGTCTTCGATCATGGCGCCGCGCCGCGCGGGGTCTCCGACCGGCAATTCCGCTTCGATTACCTCGATCGGCGCATCCGTGTTGAGAATCGCCTGAGCGCCTTTGCTTATCCTGCCCAAGCCGTTCCGCCGGAGATGACCCGCCTGCAAGCCGTTGCCGAACAAGCCCAAATGGCAGGTGTTCCTGTAGTGGTTATGGATACCGCCCCTGCCGCCGTGCTCGGAGCGCTCTTCGACCCGCAGGTCAGCCGCTGGGAGCATGCCCTGGTGGTCAATGTGGGCAATTTTCACACCCTGGCGTTCCGCTTTGGCGAACGACGGCGCATTGAAGGGGTGTTTGAGCACCATACCGGCTTCCTCACCCCCGAAAAACTGGATGCTTACCTGACGGCTCTGGCGCAGGGCACCTTGACTCATGAAGAGGTGTTCAGCGATATGGGACACGGTGCTCTGGTGTACCATTCCAACGATACCGGAGAACTCCCGCCGGTGGCAGTCACCGGACCGCGCCGCAGTTTGATGCGGGCTTCCACCCTCCGTCCGTACTTTGCTACTCCCTTTGGGGATATGATGATGAGCGGGTGCTTTGGGTTGCTGGCGGCAGTGGCGGATCATCTGCCCAATCTGCGCGAAGAAATTCTGGAGCGTCTGCATGCCGCACCTTCCGGCGCTGCTCCCTGGGATACCCCCTGAAAGAATTTTCTTTCAACGAACGAGACGTCTCGACAGGTTCGCCAACCGCGCTCGGCGCAGGCTCTCATTTCTCTTTGCGCCTTCGCGGTGATTCCTCTCCGTGTGCCTCGATAGACATCATAACAGCCCCGCCGGGATTTTTTTTTCATCCGGTGGGGCTGTTTTCCGAGCAGGCGGTTTGAATTGCCTTATTCTTCTTTCTTCTCGCCCGGGCGGTCTTCCTCGCGCAGGTGTGGGAAGAGGATGACCTCGCGGATGGTGTGGCGGTCGGCGAGCAGCATCACCAGGCGGTCAATGCCCATACCAAAGCCGCCGCAGGGGGGCATGCCGTAGGACATGGCGCGCAGGTAATCCTCATCCATGGGATGGCGTTCCTCATCGTCGGCGTTGTAATCGCGCCCCATTTCCAGGAAGCGCTGTTCCTGATCCAGTGGGTCGTTCAACTCGGTGAAGGCGTTGCACAGTTCCATCCCGCCGATGTAGCCCTCAAAGCGCTCGGTGATGAGTGGGTTGCCGGGCATGGATTTTGCCAGCGGCGAGATGTCGCGCGGGTAATTGTAGAGGAAAGTGGGCTGAATCAGCGTTGGCTCGAGGTAATCGCCCAGCAGGGAATCGATGAGTTTACCGCGCGAATAACCGGGCTTGGGTTGCATGCCTTTGGCACGCATGGCTTCTGCCAAACTCTCGGCGGTGGGGTGCTGGTCAATGTCAATGCCGGTGGTCTCCAGGATGCCCTGGCGCAGTTCCAGGCGCCGCCACGGCGGGGTGAGGTCAATGGTGTGTCCCTCGTAGGTGATGGTGGTTGTGCCCAGCACCTGTTGCGCCACGTACGCCACCATCTGCTCGGTGATTTCCATCACCTGCAGGTAATCGGCGTACGCCATGTAGAATTCCAGTTGGGTGAACTCGGGGTTGTGCTTGTAAGACACGCCTTCGTTGCGGAAATCCCGCCCGATTTCGTACACGCGGTCGAGCATACCCACCAGCAGGCGTTTGAGGTACAGTTCGAAGGAAATTCGCAGGTAAAGATTCTGCTTGAGTTGATTGTGGTAGGTGACGAACGGGCGCGCCGCCGCCCCGCCGTAGATGGGTTGCAGGATGGGAGTTTCCACCTCAAGAAAGCCCATGTTGTCCAGATAGTCGCGCAGGGCTTTGACGGCGCGGGCGCGGATGCGGAACACCTCGCGCACCTCGGGGTTGACCGCCAGGTCGGCGTAGCGCTGGCGGTAGCGCGTTTCGGGGTCGGTCAATGCGGCGTGGCGGATGACCTTGCCGTCCACCACTTCATCTTTGGCGGCAGGCAGGGGGGTGATGGCTTTGGAAAGCATCTTGAAGGCATGCACGTGCAGGGTGATCTCTCCCGAGCGGGTGCGGAACATCACCCCGGAAGCCTGGATGAAATCGCCCAGGTCAAAGTCGTCGCGGAAGCGCTCCATCTCGGCTTCCCCCAGTTCGTTGACGCGGAAAAACAACTGCAGGCGTCCCCAGCCGTCTTCGATATGGGCAAAGGTCACCTTGCCCATGGTGCGGATGGCGCGCAGGCGTCCCCCCACCGAAACCTGCACGGGGTCGCTGCTGCCTGCTGACTCGGCTTGTTCATAGAGTTGAATGGCTTGCACGGTGGTATGGCTCACCTCGGCGCGGGTGGGGTAGGGCTCAATCCCGCGGGCGCGCATGCGCTCAATTTTTTCCACTCGAATACGTTCCAGTTCCGAAAAATTCATGAAAAATCTCCCTCACTCCGTTCCAGTTTGCTTTCGTTTTTTCAACAAAAACCCCGCCCTGGCAAGACAACCTGTCGGGCGGGGCGAATGAGCCTGCCCGGAAAGCCTACTCCACCTTCAGGATGGTGACGCGGAAACTGCCCTGCGGCGCATCCACCTGGACGTTATCGCCGGCCTTTTTGCCAATCAGGGCTTTGCCCAGCGGGGACTCGTTGGAAATGCGTCCCAGTACCGGGTTGGCTTCAGCCGCACCGACAATGGTGTACACTTCCGGCTCCGCACCTTCTTCCTGAATGGTCACGCGGGAACCTACCTGAACAACGTTGCCGTGTGTCCCGCCTTCTTCGATAATCTTCGCCGATGCCAGCAGGTACTCCAGTTCTTTGATGCGCCCTTCCACGAAGGCTTGCTCGTTCTTCGCCGCTTCGTACTCGGCGTTTTCGATAAGTTCGCCGCCTTCCATGGCTTCGTGCAGGCGTTGTGCGATTTCCTCGCGTTTCTTGGTGCGCAGGTACTCGAGTTCCTCTTGCAGTTTGGCGTATCCTTCACGGGTCAGGAATGGAGTAGTAGGCATAGGGTTTCCTTCTCGTTCACAAAAATGTGGTTCGTTCTCAGGTGCTTAAATGATAAAAAACACTCCGAACGGAGCATTTTGCCTTTTCACCGCTAAAACGACCCCTCTTTCTCAGAGTTGCATTTATCTTAACATATTTTCGTATGGAGTGCAAGAATCTCCGAACGCGGTTCGGTGTTTGCAGGCGTCCGCCATGCTCCCAGCAGAACCCTCGGAAATGCCTGTATGCCTCTCCCGTAAGAATCTCCAGGCATCTTTCACTTGTAATTCTGCCAAAACCTCGTAGAATGAAAGCAGTTCAGGATGTTTTCATTCGGGAGGATACCAGGCATGGATGCGCGTGACCTGTTGATTCTGGGGTTGATCACCGGCATGACGATGATGGCTTTGCTGGCGCTGGAGTTTTTGCGCCGCCGCGCCCTGCGCTGGGAGGCGCATCTCTTCCTGGGCTTGCTGGCAATCTTCCTTCCGGTCGCCGGACCGTTTCTGGCAATTCTGCTTGCGCCGGGATTTTTCATCCCGTCGCGGCAGGTTCACCTGCGGAGGTAAATCTTATGCGTCAGGACCGTTTTCTCACCGCCATTCTGGCGGGGATTGGCGTTTTAATCCTTCTTTCCCTCTCCCTGTACTTCATCCGCCGGGTCGATTTGACCTACGGCGCTGAAGACACCCCCTCGGGCGTTCTGCGCAACTACATCGTTGCCATGCAAAAGCGCGACTTTGAACGCGCCTACACCTATCTGGCAGATCAGGAAAACAAGCCCAGTCTGGCTCAGTTCCGCACTCCGCTGGAAGGCTACCTGTATCGAGAGTTAAGCACCACCGCCATCCGCATTGTGGAAGAATCGGTGCAGGGCGATCAAGCCACCGTGAGCGTGCAGTTGTTGCGCGGGCAAAATCAGCCCTTTACCACGGCTTTCCGCGATACACAAACCGCCACGCTGGTGCGTCAGGGTGGGGCATGGAAAATCACTTCCGTGCCGTACCCCTACTGGGCGTATGAGTGGTATCCGCCCGAACCTGCCAAACCCGCCATGCCCTGAGAGGGGGACGCCATGCGTACCGTTCGCCGTTTGTATTTCTATGCGCTGGCGCTGGTGGGGGCGCATGCGCTCATCTGGGGGAGCGTGAGCCTGTTGCGCACCGTGCTGGAAGGCGGCTGGATGGGCGAAGCCACCCTCACCGCCACCGGCATTGCCCTGACGCTGGTGGGCTTGCCCGTTTTCCTGCTCCACTGGCTCACCCTGCAGCGCGATGCCCAACGCGATCCCGAGGAGCGCTTCAGCCGCATCCGCGCGGTGTTTCTCTACGTCTTCCTCTTCTGGACGCTTCTGCCGATGCTCTACGCCCTGCTGGCACTGTTCAACCGCTGGACAGCCCAGTTCATGGGACTTTCGCCGCAGGGGGTGTGGTTTGGTGCATCCCAATCGGATTTGGACAATCTGGTGGCGCTGGTGGTCAACGGGATTGCCTTTGTCTTCTTTGCCCGCCTGTTGTTTGCCGAACTGCGTCAAGCCCCTGCCGAGAGTTTCCTGCCCGATGCGCGCCGCTTTTACCGCTACCTGTGGATGGTGCTGGGACTCATCCTCACTGTGCTGGCAGTGCAGGGGCTGGTGCGCTACCTGCTCTCTCTGCTGGAAGGCGATGCGCTGAGCGGCGCGTACCTGCTGGCGAACAGTGTGGCGCTGGCGCTGGTAGGCGTGCCGTTGTGGATGTACTTCCTCTGGCACATTGACGGCGCGCTGGACGACCCGCACGAGCGCGACTCCGTCCTGCGCCTGGTGACCCTTTACCTCATCACCTTTGCCGGAGTAACCGGGACGCTGGTGGCGGGAAGCCGTGTGCTTTCGGCAGTGCTGGCATGGGTACTGGGACGCCCGCTCAGCCTGTCCGATTTCATCACCGGGGAAGGCAGTGCGCTGGCTCTGCTCATCCCCTTGGCGGTGATGTGGGCGTACTACGGCAACCGCCTCAACACCGAGATGACCCGCATCCCCCTGCAACCACTCCGCGAGGGTTTACAGCGCTTCTACCGCTCCCTGCTCTCCGCGCTGGGTCTGGCAGTCACCCTGCTGGGGCTGGTCAGCCTGATCACCGACCTGTTCACTCGCCTTCTGCAACCCGATGCTCTGCTCATCGGCGCCGACCGTCTGGCGAGCAGTCTGGCAGGGCTGGCGATTGGCTTGCCGCTTTGGCTCACCCCGTGGAATGACCTGCAGGGCGAAGCCTTTTTGCTGGACGAGCGCGGCGACCGCGCCCGCCGTTCGGTTATCCGCCGTGCCTATCTGTACGTCTTCATCTTTGCCCTGGTAGTGCTGATGATGCTGGCGGGCGGCAACCTGATTTACAGTCTCATCACCCACCTGCTGGGACAGCCGGTGGACGACCTGGCACTGCTGGCGATCACCCGTCTGGGCATGCTGGGGGTGTTTGCCGTTTTGCTGGCATATCATCTGGCGGTTCTGCGCGCCGACAGCCGTTCTGCCCTGCAAGCCTTGGGAAAAATGCACGCCGGTTTCCTTACCCTGTTCATAGTGGATGGGGAGACTGCCCTGGCGGAGCAGGTGGTGGCGGCACTTCATCAGCAAGCCCCGCGCCTGCCGGTGTTGGTGCATTCGCTCGCCAACGGCGTACCTTCGGATGAATACCTGCAGGCGCGTCTGCTGGTTCTGCCTGCCGCGCTGGCGCTGGAACCGCCCCCCGCCCTGCGCCTGTGGCTGGAAGGCTACCGCGGCAAACGCCTGCTCTTGCCTACCCTGCCCAATGGCTGGGCATGGGGAGCCTCTCTGCCCGGCGATTTGAGAGAGCGCGCACGCCAGGCGGTGAATGCCATCCTCTCCCTGGCAGAAGGCGAGGAGACTCCGCGCGCGGGTGTCTCTGCCAGTCCCTGGGCAGTGGCGGGCTACGTGCTGGGCGGGCTGTTCGCCGCGCAGATGCTCATCGTTCTGATGACCTTATTCATTTCCAGTTTGTACGGCGATTGAGCGCGTAGAAAGGCTTGTCCATGCCCCAACACCTGGCGCAGATTGCCCTGCTGGTGCGCGATTACGACGAAGCCATTGCCTTCTTCACTCAAAAAATGGGCTTTGTGCTGGTGGAAGATGCCCCGCTGACCCCCGAAAAGCGCTGGGTGCGGGTGTGTCCGCCCGGCGGAGAGACCTGCCTTCTGCTGGCGCGCGCCGCCACCCCCGAACAGCAAGCCTTTGTTGGTAAACAGGGTGGCGGACGGGTGGTCTTCTTCTTGCACACCGACGATTTCTGGCGCGATTACCACACCATGCGGGCGCAGGGGGTGCATTTTCTTGAAGAGCCGCGCCATGAGCCTTACGGCACGGTGGCGGTGTTCGAAGACCTCTACGGCAACCGCTGGGATTTGATTCAGCCTCTCCAACTGGAATCACCGCAGGCATGAAGCAGAAGATTCATCTGGATACCGACCTCGGCGGTGACATTGATGACCTGTGCGCGCTGGCGTACTGCCTTCGGCATCCCGGCGCCGAGTTAGTTGCCGTGACCACGGTGGCGGAACACAGCGGCAAACGCGCGGGCTATGTCCGCCATGCCCTGCGTCTGGCAGGTAGAGAAGACATCCCCGTAGCGGCAGGAATAGAAGCCCGCTGGCAGGGCTACCGCTTTGAACAGCCCCTGCCTGATGAACAGGATTACTGGCGTGGAGAAATCCCTCCGTACCCCACTCCGCCTGAGCAGGCTCTCGACCTGCTGGAAGAGAGCATCCGCCATGGCGCGCACATTGTGGCGATTGGCGCGTACACCCATCTGACAATGCTGGAAGCGCGCCAGCCGGGTATTCTGGCAAAAGCGCACCTGACGGTGATGGGCGGATTCGTCCACCCGCCGCGAGAGGGATACCCGGCATGGGACTTCACTGCCGACTGGAACGTGCAGGTGGATGCGTCCTCGGCGCGGGTGGTGTTTGAGCGCGGCAACCCCACCCTCGTCCCCCTGGCAGTGACGGCGGAGACTGCCCTGCGCCATGTGCATCTGCCGGGGCTGGAGCGGGCAGGCGCATTGGGCGAGTGCATTGCCCATCAGGCGCGCGTCTTTGCCCACACTGAACAACTGGCAGAGCGCTACCTGCCCGACTGTCCTGCTCTGCCCGCCGATTTCATCAACTTCCAGCACGATCCGCTGGCGTGCGCCGCCGCGCTCGACTGGTCAGGGCTGACCTTTGCCGACCTGCGCCTGCGGGTGGAATTGGAACAGGGCTGGGTCAGGCTGGTCGAAGATCCGCGCGGAAAAGTCTTCCGCGTAGCGGTGGGAGTGGACGGCGAAGCCTTCAGCGCGCACTGGCTGGAAACTGTAGGAGGGTAAACATACCAGGTCTTTTATAATTCAGGTACAATAAAGATACATTTCACCCCGCCCGGAAAGGGCAAGGAGGAACTTTGCCATGCTGGTAAAAGAACGCATGTCTCACCCCGTCCTGACCATCACCCCGGATGTGCCGGTGCAGGAAGCTCTGGCGCGCATGCGTCAGGACAAAGTTCGCCGCTACCCGGTGGTGGATAAAAAAGGCAAACTCATTGGCATCGTCACCGACAGTGACCTGATGAACGCTTCTCCCTCTGAAGCCACCACACTGAGCGTTTGGGAAATCAACTATCTACTTTCGCGCATTACCGTCGAACGGGTCATGACCCGCGAACCCATCACCGTCACTGAGGATACCACCGTGGAAGAAGCCGCGCGCATCATGGCAGATAACAAAATCGGTGGCTTGCCCGTCCTGCGCGACAACCGCCTGGTGGGTATCATCACCGAAACCGACCTGTTCAAGATTTTCCTGGAGATGCTGGGTGCGCGTACCGCCGGTGTGCGGGTGACGGTAGAAGTCCCCGATACCCCCGGCAAACTGCACGAAATCACCGGCGCTATTTACCAGTTGGGCGGCAACATCTCCGGCATGGGCGCGGTGCTGGGCGAAACCAGCGAAACGCGCACCATGACCCTCAAGGTGACCGGTGTCTCGCTGGAAGCATTGAAAACCGCACTCCAACCGCTGGTGGAGAAAATCCACGATATTCGCGAGGAAAAAGCCGCCGAATAAAAGGGTGTACGCCATTTAAAAATCCAACGCCGCCGGAATTTTCCGGCGGCGTTTTGCCTTACAGCGCCACGATGAAGCGGCGCAGTTCGTATCCTTCGATGGTATCGTTGCGTCCCAGCGCAGGCTCGCGCTCGATGCGCACTCCCGGCAGAGCGAGGAAACGGCTGAGGAAGACTTCCGACTCGGTCAACGCCAGGTGTTCCCCGGCACAGCGGTGCGGGCCAAAGCCAAAACTCATCCCCGAAACCGAAACTCCGCGCTCGGTTTGACGTTCAGGGTTGTACGCCAGAGGCTCTTCGCCCAGCGCGCGGGCATCGCGGTTAATTTCCATGATGTGCAGATCAATCAGCGCGCCGGCAGGGATGACCACTGTCTGTCCTTCGCTGGAGATTTCCAGGTCCTGCTCGGCGCGGCGGTAAAGATGACCTACCACCGGCTCAAGGCGCAGGATTTCTTCCAGTATGGCGCGGCGGCGCTCGGAATCGCCCTGCAGGAAAGCCTCTTTCATCTCCGGGTGGCGCAGGAAGTGATACGCCGCCACGCAAAGAAATTCCTGCGTGGTCACCATGCCCGCCGCCCCGTAGGTGATGCACTCCACAAGGATTTCGCGGTCACGTCTGCCCTGCGCAATCAAATGAGAAATGAGGTCCTCGCGGGGCTGAGCGCGGCGGGCGCGGATGGCAGGACGCACGTCGCGCAGGTAGAACGAGAGAATCAGCCCCTGCACGTTCAGGTAGGCGGGCAGGCGGCGCAGGTCAAGCCCGATATCCAGATTGGCGTGCAGAATGCGGTCCAGGCGCTTTGCCATGGCAGGCAGAGGGCTTTCGGTCAGCCCAACCACTTCAGCCACCACGCTGGTTGCCATCATGCCTGCCATCTCATTAAGATCGGCGCGGCGTTTTTGCTGAAACTCGGCAAGGATGCTTTCGGCGGTGCGTTCCATCAGCGGGATGTAGCGCTGGCGCACCGTGGCGGGAGAGAAGAATTTTGCCGTCAGACGGCGTTGTTCGCGGTGAGGTTCGCCTTCCTGAAACAGCACGGGTTTTTCAATGCGCCATTGGGGTGGGATGCGTTCAAAGGTTTCGGCTTTAAAGCCTGCCTGACGTACCGCGCCCTGCAAGACGGCGCGGGCTTCGGCAAAGCCGGTGACATGCCACACGCCATCCGAGTCGCGGTACACCGGCAGGGTGCGGGCAGGGATATACCAGCGGTTGGTGAGGGTTTCAAACAGGGCCATACAGTCCTCCAAAAAAATACCGACCGGTTTGTTTTTTAAATCTTACAGGGTTTTGGCTTTCCTGTCCAGAGGGTATACAGGCTTTTGGCAGGATTGCCCGGGGGCACCGCCAGGACACAAAGGATGCCAGTCCATCTCTCTCTGAAAGGACACACCGAATCCACCCAATGCAGTCTGAATTTGGTATAATTCTCACCTATGAAGTACCATATCTGGACTGAAGGTTGCCAGATGAACGTGGCAGATTCCCAGCGGGTGGCTTCGGCGCTGGAGCACCTGGGCTATTCGGTAACGCCCAAGCCCGAAGAAGCCGATGTCATTGTGCTAAACACCTGTGTGGTGCGCCAGTCTGCCGAGGATAAAGCCTACGGCAGGTTGAACTCTCTGCGCCCGCTGAAAGAGAAAAACCCGCATCTGGTGATTAATTTAATGGGCTGTCTGGTGGGCATCCGCAACAACGATGCCCTGCGCAAGCGCTTCCCCTTTGTGGATGTGTTCTCCCCGCCGTCCGACCCCTCGCCGCTGGTGGCGTTCCTCACCCAATCGGAAGTGCGCGCCATGGAAGAAAGCGCCACTGCCACGCGCTACGCCTACATGGACGGCGATCTGGTTCTGCCAGAAGTCGAGCGTGGCAAACTGGTTTCGGCGCACATCCCCGTGGTGTATGGCTGTTCGCACGCCTGCACCTACTGCATCATCCCTTACCGCCGCGGCATTGAGCGCAGTCGTCCGCCTGAAGACATTCTGGCAGAAGCCCGCGCGCTGGTGCGCCAGGGCGTCAAAGAGATTACCCTGCTGGGACAGATTGTCGATCGCTACGGCAAGGACAATCCCGCGTACCCCACGCTGGCGGGTTTGCTCATCCGCCTGAGCGAAATCGAAGGGCTGGAGCGCATCCGCTTCCTCACTTCCCATCCCAACTGGATGACTGACGAACTGCTGGATGCGGTTGCCAGCCTGCCCAAGGTGATGCCCCATATTGAAGTGCCGGCTCAGGCAGGCGATGATACCGTGCTGGAGAACATGAAGCGCGGCTATACCGCCGAGCAGTACCGCGAGCTGATTGCCCGCATCCGCGAGCGCATCCCCGGCGTGTCCATTGCCACCGATATCATCGTAGGCTTCCCCGGCGAGACCGAAGAGCAGTTCATGAACACCTACCGTTTGCTGGAAGATCTGCGCCTGGATGTGGCTCATCTGGCGCGCTACTCCCCGCGCCCAGGCACCGTCTCGGCGCGGCGCATGAAGGACGACGTTCCCGAAGAAGAGAAGATGCGCCGTTTCCGCATGCTGGAAGAACTGCAGGAACGCATTGTGGGCGAAATCAATGCCCGCTATCTGGGCGAGAGCGTGCCGGTGCTGTTTGAAGAAAAGGTCAAACAGCGCTGGAAAGGGCGCACCCCCACCAATAAACTGGTCTTTGTCGAGAGCGAGGAAGACCTGCACGGACAAATCCGCGAGGTCAAAATCACCTGGACGGGTCCGTGGTCGATGATTGGCTCTCTGAAAAAGTAAAGCACTTACCGCGCAGGAAGACTGCCCTGCGCGGTGTTTTTTTCCATGCGCAAAGTTTTGCTTGTCTTTCTCATTCTTGCCGGGTTTGCCGCCGCCGTTCTGGGCGCTTGGGCAGTGCGCCGCACTGCTCAGGGTGGGTCCCTGCGTGATGAACGGGTTATCTCGTTCATCCGCAGTCCCAAATTGCACGCCGATTGGGTGCTGGAAGCCGGCACGCGGTGCGCAGATGCGCCCTTCCGCATGCCCACCCGCGGGTTCATTGGCTACGTATGGGGCGACTCGTTCCGCCCGGGTCATCATCACAGCGGGCTGGACATCTTCGGCGGCACAGCGCCGGGAGAGACGCCCGTGTACGCGGCTTACTCCGGTTACCTGACGCGCCTGCCCGAATGGCGTTCCACAGTGATCATCCGCATCCCCAGCGACCCGCTTCAACCGGAGCGGCAAATCTGGACGTACTACACTCATCTGGCAGACCCGCAGGGCAATTCTCTGATTGACGCGGCATTTCCACCGGGGACGCAGGACGTATTTGTGGAAGCGGGCACATTGCTGGGTTTTCAGGGAAATTTTTCCGGCACGCCGGGCGCGCCGGTTGGGGTGCACTTGCATTTCTCCATCGTGCGCGATGATGGTGAGGGACATTTTCTCGATGAGCGGGAAATGGAAAATACCCTTGACCCCTCGCCGTACTTTGGTATGACGCTTAACGCCGAAGGGCTGGGAATGGGTATCCCGGCTTGCCTGCCGTCTGCGCCTTGAACCTGCCGGAGAAACCGCAGGCTGAGCTTGTCGAAGTACGTGTCGCCTTGAGCGTGTTCAGGGCTGTTTGCCGAGTTCGTTGAGGCGCACGGTTGTTTTTCATGGCGTGCGAGGGGGGGAGCGAGCCCTTCGAGCCAAGCCGGGGAGCACTGCATCTTAAAACTCTGTCATCCGCTTGAAATGAAATGAAATTCCCCAAAACTTACGTTAAAATAAAGTCAACACACGCATTCTTTCTAAGTTAAGGTAAGAAAAGAAACACCTATGTCCACTTTAACAATCGAGGGTGACCATTTTGAGTTAGACGGAGAGCCCTTTCGTATTCTTGCCGGGGCAATGCATTACTTCCGCGTCCACCCGGCGTACTGGAAAGACCGTCTGCTCAAGCTCAAAGCCATGGGGCTGAACACGGTTGAGACTTACGTTGCCTGGAATCTGCATGAGCCCCATGAGGGGGAATTTCACTTTGGCGACTGGTTGAACATTGAGCGTTATATCGAACTGGCAGGCGAACTGGGGCTTTACGTCATCGTGCGCCCGGGTCCATACATCTGTGCCGAGTGGGAGATGGGCGGTCTGCCTGCCTGGCTGCTCAAAGACCCGCAGATGAAACTGCGCTGTATGTATCAACCCTACCTGGATGCCGTCGGGGAGTACTTCAGCCAGTTGATGCACCGTTTGGTGCCCCTGCAAAGCACCCGAGGAGGTCCCATCATCGCCATGCAGGTGGAAAATGAGTATGGCAGTTACGGCAACGATACCCGCTACCTGAAATATCTGGAAGAACTTCTGCGCCAGTGTGGGGTGGATGTCTTGCTCTTCACCGCCGATGGCGTTGCCGATGAGATGATGCAGTATGGCAGTCTGCCGCACCTCTTCAAGGCAGTTAACTTTGGCAATCGTCCCGGCGATGCTTTCGAAAAACTGCGCGAGTACCAGACGGGCGGTCCTTTGCTGGTAGCCGAATTTTGGGACGGTTGGTTTGATCACTGGGGAGAGCGCCACCATACCCGTTCGGCGGGAGAGGTTGCCCGGGTGCTGGACGATTTACTCTCCGAGGGGGCTTCGGTGAACCTGTACATGTTCCACGGGGGCACCAATTTTGGCTTCATGAACGGCGCCAATGCCTTCCCTTCTCCCCATTACACCCCCACGGTGACCAGTTATGACTACGACGCCCCGCTTAGCGAGTGCGGCAACATCACCCCCAAGTACGAAGCCATGCGCGAGGTCATTGGCAAATACGTGGATTTGCCCGAAATGCCCGATTTTCCGCCGGTAGTCAGGCATGCCTACGGTAAGGTACAACTGGACGAGTGGGCGCCCCTGCTGAGTCAGGTGGATGTGCTTTCCACTCCCGAATACAGCACCGTTCCCCTGCCGATGGAGATGTACGACCAGAATTACGGCTTCATCCTCTACGAAACTCAACTGAGCGGACCGCGCGAGGAAGCCCGCCTGATCATCCGCGGACTGCACGACCGCGGGCATGTTTTTGTGGATAATGAACTCATCGGCATTGTCGACCGCGAGAACCATGCCAAACCGCTGTCGTTCTCGGTGCAGGATCAGGGAGTGCGCCTGCACATCCTGGTGGAAAACATGGGGCGGGTCAACTATGGTCCCGACCTTGCCGACCGCAAGGGCATCACCGAGGGGGTTTTGCTGGGACAGCAGTGGCTCTTTGGCTGGACGGTGTATCCCCTGCCGCTGGAAGACCTCTCCGCCATCCGCTATCTGCCCGGCGAGCCGGAGGAATTTCCGGCGTTCCTGCGTGGCACCTGGACAATTAACGGCACACCCGCCGATACTTTCCTTGCCCTGCCCGGTTGGACCAAAGGCGTAGTGTGGATTAACGGCTTTAACATTGGGCGATACTGGAAGCGCGGACCGCAAAAGACGCTGTACGTGCCTGCCCCTCTGCTTAAAGAGGGAGAGAACGAAATTGTAGTGCTGGAACTGGACGACCTGCACCATCCGGTGGTGGAATTTCGCAATCATGCGGAGTTAGGATGAGCCCGTTTACGGCGTTGTTGACTTCTGCCGGGCGCGAACCGACAAAATCCATTGCTCTGGCGCTGGCGGAACCGGGTGCGCGCCTGGCGCTGACCGACCTGACCCCCATGGGGCTGGAAGATACTGCCGCGCTGGTGCAGGCGCAGGGGGCAGAGGTTTCCACCCACGTTGCCGATCCGTCCAAAGGGCTGGCGGTGCGCATGTTGCTGGATGAGGTGCTGGAGCGCTGGGAGAGCCTGGATGCACTGATTAACTGCCCGCTGGCTCAGCCCACTGCGGGCATGCTGGAACTGGACGAGTGGGACTTTCAGCGCACGCTGGAAAGCAATATCGGCGGTCCCTTCCTCATGCTTCAGGCGCTGGGGCGCATCTGGCGCGAGGAAAGGCGCGGGGGCATTGTTTTGCACGTCATCACCGGCGGCGGGGCACGTCCGCCCGATGCGGGTAAATTTGCCTTTACCGCCAGTCAGGCGGGTTTGCGCGCGCTCACTCGTTCCGCCGTCGAACTGGCGCCGCTGGGCATCCGTGTGTACGGGGTGTGCCTGGAAAGTGTCCATCCGCGCGGGGCGCTGGTGGCGGCGCGTCTGGCGGCACAAATCCTGCACGGACAGGTTCAAGCCGAACCCGGCACCCTGTTCGAGGTGGATAACACCGGCGACTGGGCATAAATCCTCAGGGAGGGCAAGAAGATGCTGACGTTCCGCGATCTGGTACAGGCGTTTCGGGGGTTGGGACTTTCACCACAGCGCCCCCTCATTGTGCATGCTTCGCTTTCCTCATTTGGTGAGGAGATCCGCGGCGGGGCGGAGACCCTGCTGGGCGCACTGCTTACGGTCAGCGGGCGGGTGATGGCGCCCACCTTTACGTATAAAACCATGCTCATTCCCGAAGCCGGACCGGAGAACAACGCCCTGACCTACGGCGCGGGCAAAGACCTGAATCAGATGGCGGAGTTTTTCTTCCCCGATATGCCCGCCGACCCGCTAATGGGCGTGCTGGCAGAGACCCTGCGGTGCCATCCGCAGGCAAAGCGTTCCATGCACCCCATTCTCTCATTTGCCGGTATTGGGCTGGACGAGGTGATTGCTGTGCAGACGCTGGTTGATCCTCTGGCGCCCATTGGTGCGCTGGCGGCACTGGACGGCGAGGTGGTGCTGATTGGGGTGAATCACACCGCCAACACCAGCATCCACTACGCCGAAACCCTGGCGGGCAGGCAGGGCTTTGTGCGCTGGGCGCTCACCCCCAAAGGGGTGTGGGAATGCCCGGGTTTTCCCGGCTGTTCCGATGGCTTCGATGCTGTAGCGCCCTCTCTGGAAGACGTTACCCGCCGCGGGCGCATTGCCCAATCGGAGGTGCAGGTCATTCCACTGACGTCTCTGCTGGAGCGGGTGCGGGGTATCCTGGAAGACGACCCACTGGCGCTGTTGTGCGCGCGAACCGAGTGCGAGCGCTGTGACACCTACCGCCGTCTGGTGGTGGCATAGGGTGCTTCTGGCAGGCACTGCCGGACGCGGCTCTCTTTTTTGGTTTTCCGGGAGAAAATCCGTGCTATGCTTAAGTCGTCCTTGTTGAACCTTTTTCTCGTGGAGGGCTGAGCCTATGGAAAAACGTTTCAAAGTCTTGCGCTTCATGGGGACGTTGTACAAAATCCTGGGGGTGATCAATGGCGTGGTGACATTGATTCTGGCGGTGGGGATTTGTGCCGTCTCGGTGCTGGGTGGTGCCAGCATGGCAGATTTTGCCCGTGAATACGGCATGCACGGGACGGAGGTGTTTGGCGCGCTGGGGGGAGTCCTGCTAGGGGGGGGGGTGCTTATCCTGGGCGGCTTGTCGGCAGTTTTCGTTTACGCGCTTGGCGAAGGGGTGTACGTGCTGATTGCCATTGAGGAAAACACCCGCGCGGCTGCTATGCGCCTGCAGGCGCCCATCCCGCCTGCGGAGTGATTATCCACAGGCAAGGTGCGCACAGACCCACTGGAAAACCGGCGCGCGCACCTTGAAAGAAATGCCCGCCTGCTGTATAATTTGGCGCACATACGCCACCGTAGCTCAGCCGGCAGAGCAGACGTTTCGTAAACGCCAGGTCGTGGGTTCGAATCCCACCGGTGGCTCTTTCTTTTTTTAAACCCCTGTTGGCAACAACCTAGGGAACGCTGAGCGGGGCGATGCGCCCGGCTTGCAGTTCCGCCAGTATACTGCGCACCAGTTCCTGCCTGCCGGGGGTGAACAGGTCTTCGTTGAGGTGGGTGAAGACTACCGGCACTCTCACCAGTGCTGGCGGCTCAGAGGCGGAGAGGGCTTCTTCCAGCGCACTGGAGAAGTCCCAGTCCAGTGTCACCGCCCATTGATCGGTTAATTCGGCAGGTGGGGGGACGCTCCCCAGCACCCGCACCGGCTCGGTGAACTGTACCAGCCCCTTCAGGTAGGTGATAACTTCGGGCTGTACGGCGTTGGGGGAGAGGTAAAAAACGTCCACCTTGCCCTCGTCGAACAGTTTGGCTGCTGTGGTTGCCCAATCGCCGCCGCTGGGTGTATCCACTCCTGCGGTGAGGGGGAAGGTCATGCCCAGGGGCCAGCCGGGCGAACACACCCCGCAGAAATAGCGCCCGCCATTCAAAAAGGCTTCCTGCAGGGTGGGCTGATTGGTGGGAATCAAGCCTGCGGCGCGCCAGTCATCCGAAATTACCGTTGCGGTGAGACCTGCGGTAAACGCCAGATGCTGTGGGTCGGCGAGCAGGGCGGTGAGGTTGGGGGCTTCGGTCAAGAGTTGAGCCGAGAGCACCACAAAGCGCGTCTGTGGTGCGGCGCTCAGCGCCTCGTTTAGCGCGGGCGGCTCTGCCAGAGCCAGCGTCAGCGGCACGTCTGCGCCGTAAGCGCGGTCATTCCATTCGGGAAGCACTTCCACCCCTGCACCACTTGCCCGGGCTTCCAGTTGGGCGCGTGCCGTCTCTACCCAGGCGGGGTTAGTGCCCTCAGGGGCGTAAATCACCATGCGCTGAGGGGGTGGGGTGGAAGTCTCGGTTGGTTGAGGGGAGGGGGAAACTGCCGGGGGATTCGTTTGCGTCTCGCCGGGGGCGGGAGAGGGGGCAGGGGTATTGACTACCTGGCAGGCGGTGAGCCACAGCGCCAACCAGATTACTACAAGCAAGCGTTTCATAGACGCGAATTGTACCCGAGAAGCCCGCAGAGGCAAAGGTGGGGAAATCAAAACATGCAGGGTCAGCGCTCCACTTCGATGACCACTTCCAGCGCGCCGGCATTGTCCTGCAGATGGGTATCGTTGATGCGCAGGTAGAGGGTGCCGCGTTCGCCCAGGTGCTGATCGAAATCTCGCCCCACGTAGAAAGGCTGGCTGTTACCCACTTTGCCGATCAGCGCGGCGTGGGAAATCCCCTCGGCGACGTTGCAATCACAGTGCGGATCGCCCCCCGAGCCGACAGCGTCGTAGGTACTGCCGCTCCACGGCGACCACAAGCCGGAAACCTGGCGAATGCGTACCCGCATCCCCGGTTTGACCTGGATGCCGGTATCCTGCCAGTCTGAATCGGCGCGCACCACAAAGGTCAGGGTATCTTTGTCCTCGTTCAAATGGAGCAATGAGATACGACACCCCATCAACGGCAACAACACCAGCAGGATTAACGCCCACCGCACCATTTTGCTCATGGTTGCTACCTCCGCAGTGCATTATAGACCGACGCGGAATCTCAGACAAGCGAAAAACTTGCGGAATTTGCGCTCCTTTTCTATACTGGACTGGTAAACCTTTTTTGTGGGGGTATTATGGAAAGCATTGGATTTATCTGCTTTGTGGGGTTAACGCTGATTTTTGCCGCAGTGGGGGGCTTTGCCCTGTGGACGTATTTTAAAGACCGCCAGAAAGCCGAAGCCAGCAAGCAGTGGATGGCTGTCAACGGCAGAGTGGTGGAGTCGCGTGTGGAAGTACGCGAAGGTTATGACGAAGACCAGGGTACCACGCGCTCGTATGCGCCCCATGTGGAGTACGAGTACGAGGTCAACGGCACAGTGTATCGCTCCACCAAACTGCAGGCGGGGACGCGCGTCTTCGTCAGCAGTCGGGGCAGGGCTGAGGCGGAAGTTGCTCGCTATGCCCCCGGTACCCCGGTGACGGTGTACTGCGACCCTGCCAACCCCGCTGAGGCGGTTTTACAACCGGGTAAATCTTCCAAAGCCGGGCTGGTCATCGGCATTGTCTTTCTGGTCATTTCGGGGATGATTCTGTGCCTGTTCCTGATTACTGTGCTGATTGGTGCGGCGGCAAAGTAAAGGGAGAGATGCGCTGAGTTTATCGCCAAAATTTGCAAGCGTTTCGATACAAGATTGGGTTTCCCTTTTTGACCATCTCTACCGGGCTTTGAAAAGCCAGATGTGAAAGCATCCCTCTTTCTATCTTCCCTCACTCCCACAGCCTGTCCCGCCAGGGGTGAGGGAAGTAGAACTGGAGACACATAATTTTTAAGAAAAATATGACAAATATCATCTTTACTATCCGATTACATTAAGATATACTCACCTTCGCAGTGGATGCAGGCTCCATCAGACGCTTTACCTGTAACCCTTGATCTTTACGGAGAAAAGCCTGTGATGTTTAAACGACTTTCGTTGCTGTTTCTTTTTGGTATGTTCTTCCTGGGCGCCTGCGCGCCCGTTGTGACCCCGCAAGCCGGTCAGCCCGAGGCGCCAGCGCCTATCGCTACCCGTCAGGACTCAGCCGCCGAGACGGTGGGCGGTAAACTGGTCATTTACTCCGGGCGCTCCGAAGCCCTCATTCAGCCTGTGCTGGATGCCTTCCGCGCCCTGTATCCGAACGTGGAGATTGCTCTGAAAGCCGGCAGTAACAGCGAGATTGCCAACGCGCTCATCGAAGAGCAGAGTAATCCGCAAGCCGATGTCTTCATCACCACCGAGGTTTTCACCGCCCAGAAACTGAGCGAAAACGGTGTGCTGGCGCCCTACACCCCCGCACAGCCCGATTTGCTCCCGGCAGATGGGCGTGCCGCTGACGGCACCTGGGTAGCGCTCACCCGCCGCGCTCGGGTCATCCTGTACAACACAAACCTGGTGCCCCCTGAAGAATTGCCCGCCTCGATTTTTGACCTGACCGACCCGAAGTGGAAAGGGCAGGTTGCCGCGGCAAATTCCACCAACGGCTCCATGCAAGCCCAGATTGCGGTGATGCGCCATCTTTACGGCGAAGAAACTACCGAAGCCTGGCTCAAGGGGCTCATGGATAACGAGGTCACGTTCTTTGGCGGGCACACCGACGTGCGCAAAGCCGTTGCCGCCGGTGAGTTCAAACTGGGGCTGGTCAATCATTATTACTATCATCTGCAACTTGCCGAAGGCAGTCCTGTGGGGGTGATTTACCCCGATCAGGGCGAAGGACAGAAAGGCGTCATCACCAACGCCACCGCCGCCGGTCTCATCAAGGGTGGAGCCAACCCCACCACGGCGCGTGCCTTTCTGGATTTCCTGCTCTCGCCGGAAGGTCAGCGCATCTTTGCGGAGCAAAACTACGAGTATCCTGTACTGCCCGGGGTGCCCCTGCGCGAAGGTGTGCGCCCGCTGGATGAGGTGCGCCTGGCGCCGTTCAACCTGCCCGAAGTGGTGCAGGATTTCGATGCGACGTTTGATTTGATGGAAAAGGTGGGCTTACCCTAGTTCATGTCAGACTCGTTTGCCCACGCGGCATCCCTGCGTCACACTGCCCCTTCTTTCAGCCCCCGGCTGGCTTTTGCCGCGGGGCTGGTGGGCTTGTTTGTCGCCGTGCCGCTGGGGTATATCTTTGTGCGTGCGCTGGGTGCTGATCCTGCCGACTGGCAAAGGCTCTTGCAAACCCGTGTGTGGGGCTTGCTGGGCAATACGCTGGGTCTTGCCTTTGCCGTCACCACAGGGACGCTTTTGCTGGGGGTGGGGCTGGCATTTCTCACCGAGCGCACCGACCTGCCGGGCAGGAAATTCTTCCGCTGGGCGCTGGCACTGCCGCTCGCCATCCCGCCTTACATTGGGGCTATCATTCATCTGGCATTGATGCGTCCGCGCGGCGGTATCATTCCCCAGATGCTGGAGTCGTGGCTGGGGCAGGTTCTTCCCCTGCCCAGCCCGCTGGGGTTCTGGGGAGCGGTGTTTGTGCTGACCCTGTTTACCTATCCGTATGTCTATCTTCTCAGCGGGGCGGCTTTTCGTTCCCTGCATGCCTCACTGGAAGAAGCCGCGCGCACCCTGGGACGCACTCCCCTGCAGACGCTCTGGCAGGTCACCCTGCCGGCTTTGCGCCCGGGATTGCTGGCGGGTTCTCTGCTGGTGATGCTGGACGTGCTGGCAGAGTACGGTACGGTTGCCTTACTGCGCTATGAGACCTTTTCTTCTGCCATTTTCGTGCAGTTATCCGGTCGCTACAACCGCTCCGCCGCGGCGGTGCTGAGCGGGGTTCTGGTACTGCTCGCCATGTTTATCCTGTGGGGGGAACTGCGCGCCCAGGGGCAGGCGCGCTTTACCCAGATGGAAGGTGGCTGGCGTCCCGCTCCGCCGCTGAGGCTGGGACGCTGGCGCATCCCTGCGCTGATGGCAGTGCTGGGGGTAAGCGTTGCCGCGCTGTTCGTGCCGCTGGGCGTGCTGACGACATGGAGCGTTCAGGCACTTGCCCGCCCCGAAATCACCGCGGCAGTGTTCCGCACCGGCTCGCAGGGTTTTGGTCATTTTGCCTTCAACAGTGTATGGACGGCAGGGCTGGCGGCGGTGCTGGCAATTGTCCTTTCTCTGCCGGTAGCGCTGTTTGCCCGCCGTTCTCCCAGTCGCTTCTCCCACTTTCTGACACGCCTGGCTCAGGTAGGCTACGCCATCCCTGGGGTGGTGATTGCCCTCAGCCTCGTCCTGCTGGTCAACCGCTTTTTGCCGTTCCTGTACGGCACGCCGCTGGTGGTGGTGATGGCGTACGTCCTGCGCCATATGCCGCAGGCGGTGCGCGCCAGCGAATCGGCGCTGAGTTTGCTTGCGCCAACCCTGGAAGAAGCCGCCCGCACCCTGGGACGTACCAGCGCGCAAACCCTGTTTCAGGTCACTCTGCCGCTCGTCCTGCCCGGTTTGCTGGCAGGCGGCGCGCTGGTGTTCCTTACCTCGTTGAAAGAACTGCCTGCCACCCTGTTACTGCGCCCGGCGGGGTTTGATACCCTGGCGGTGCGGGTGTGGATGTGGGCGACCGATGGATTCTATCTTCAAGCCGCTCCGGCGGCGCTCTTTCTGGTACTGGTTTCGATTGTACCGCTGGCATTTCTTCTTCGCAGGGAGCAAATTTTCCGATGATCGCGCTTTCTCTTCATCATGTCTCTCGAACCTTTGCTCAAAACCCCCGTCCAGCAGTGGATGATCTCTCACTGGACCTTCCCGCCGGTCAAATTCTGGCGCTGGTGGGTCCCAGCGGATGCGGGAAAACCACCACCCTGCGCCTCATCGCCGGGCTGGAATGCCCCGATCGGGGGAAGATTTTCATCAATGGACGGCTGATGGCGTCTTCGCTGGTGTTCGTCCCCCCAGAACGGCGCGGCGTGGGGATGGTCTTTCAGGATCATGCCCTCTTTCCCCACCTGACGGTGTTTGACAACGTTGCTTTTGGCTTACGCGGCAAACCGCGCACCCAGGTGCGCCAAACCGTACATGCCATGCTGGAGATGGTTGGACTGCAAGCCCTGGCAGGGCGTTACCCCCATGCGCTTTCGGGGGGAGAACGCCAGCGGGTAGCCCTGGCGCGCGCCCTGGCGCCGCGTCCCGTGCTGGTGCTGATGGATGAACCCTTCAGCAGTCTGGACGCCGACATGCGTCTGGAGATGCGCGAGCAGGTGCGCGGGATTTTGAAAGAGATGGGTGCCACGGTGGTCTTTGTCACCCACGACCAGGAAGAAGCTCTTTTCATGGGCGACCGTCTGGCAGTCTTCCGTGAAGGGCGTATGGAGCAGTTGGGCACGCCCGAAGAGATTTTCCATGCCTCGACGTCCCGTTTTGTAGCCGAGTTCATGGGCGATAGCGACTTCCTGCCCGGCTCGGTAGTCCATGAAGGCATTCACACGCCGTTGGGTGTGATTGCCCAGCCGCTTTCCCTGCCTGCCGGCACGCCGGTGGAGATTGCCCTGCGCGCCGACGACGTGGATTTTGTTCCCGACGGACAAAACGGCAACGCGGTCATTGTCGAGCGCTTCTTCCGTGGAGCCTTCCATGTCTATCGTCTGCGCCTGGAGAGTGGCGAGGTGCTGCATGCCTTCAAAGAGCATACCCTGGTGCTTCCCGCCGGTATGCGCGTGCGGGCGCGCATTAGCGCTGAACACCCGCTGATTGTCTTTCCAAAGAGAGCCTGAGGACATGCGTTGATAAACGCTGAGGGGTACGCTGGCTTCGGCAGGGCTCGCCAGCCGAGGCTGAGCGTCCGCTGTGCTTGCCGAAGCGGACGCTTCTCAGAAAGCATGGATACCCTTTACCCCAAACGGAACTGCTTCTCGTACAGCGTGCGGTACAAGCCCGGCTGAGCAATTAATTCGCTGTGCGTGCCGCGCTGGACGATTTCCCCGTCCTGAATGACCAGAATCACATCGGCGTTGTGGATGGTGGACAGGCGGTGAGCGATGATCAGCGCAGTGCGCCCTTCCAGCAGACGCTCCAGGGCTTCCTGAATCAGCGCCTCGCTGACGGTGTCAATGTTGGCGGTGGCTTCGTCGAGGATGAGGATGCGCGGGTCGGTGAGGATGGCGCGGGCAATGCAAATCAACTGGCGCTGACCCACCGAGAGGTTGGCGGCGTTTTCCAGAATGGGCGTCTGGTAGCCTTCCGGCAGGTTGATGATGAAGTCGTGGGCGTTAGCCAGGCGCGCCGCCTGCTCCACTTCGGCATCGCTGGCATCGGGTTTGCCGAAGCGGATGTTGTCAGCGATTGTTCCGGCAAAGAGGAAAGAATCCTGCGGCACGATGCCGATTTGCCGCCGCAGACTGTCCTGGCGCACCCGGCGCACGTCGATGCCGTCAATCAGCACCGCGCCTTCGGAGACTTCGTAAAAGCGCGCCGTCAGATTGGCAATGGTGGTCTTGCCTGCGCCGGTAGGTCCCACCAGCGCCACGCGCTGACCGGGCTGGATGTGCAGGTTGATGCGGTGCAGAACTTCGGGAGTGTCCGGGCGGTAGCGGAAGGACACATCGCGGAAGACAATCTCCCCGCGGATGGGCGGCATCTCGACGGCATCGGGAGCATCCTGCACGTCGGGCTGGGTGTCCAGCAGGGCAAGCACCTGCTCGCCGCCCGCCATGGCGGCTTGCAGGGTAGTGTAGAGGCGCGCCAGTTCCTGAATGGGCTGGAAGAAGCGCGAGACGTAGGAAAGGAACGCCACCAGCAGTCCCACCGTCACCGTGCCGCCCAGCGCCATCTGCCCGCCAAACCACAAGACCACCGCCGTTGCCAGCGTGCTGAGGAACTCGATGGCGGGCATGTAGAGGAACGACAGCGACATGGCGTTGATGTTGGCATCGCGGTTGGCAACGTTGACCTCGCGGAAGCGTTCCTGGGTGGCTTCTTCGCGGGCAAACGCCTGGATGACGCGCATGCCGGCAATTTCTTCCGCCAGGTTGCCCACCACCGCCGCCACCCGCGAGCGCGTCTCGCGGAAGGCAGACTGCGCCGCGCGGGCAAACCAGCGCGTTGCCAGCACCATCAGCGGCAGGACGAGGAACGCCAGCAGTGCCAGATGAGCGTTCATCGAGAGCATGATGACCACAATGCCGCTGAGGATGAACAGGTCGCTGAAGAAGGAAATCCAGCCCTGCGAGAGCAGTTCGTTGATCACCGCCACGTCGTTCATCACCCGCGAGACGGTCACCCCGACGATGTGGGTGTCGTGGTAACTGAGGGAGAGTTCCTGCAGATGGCGGAAGAGGCGGGCGCGCAGGTCACCCAGCACGCGCTGACCCACGCGGGAGAGCAGGTACTGCTGTCCCGCCGAGGTGATGTACAGCCCCACATACGCCGCGCCGGTGAGCAGTGCCACCTGTCCCAATCCGCGGGCGTTGCCCCCGGCGATATGCACATCAATGGCAATTTTGAGCAGGTAGGGGATGAGCAGGGTCAAGCCGGTTGCGCCCAGCATGGCGATGAAGGCTATCGCCAGCGGACGCCAGTAGGGCTTGAGGAATGCCAGCAGGCGCACCATCACGCGCGGGTTGAAGGCTTCGCCCTTGCGCTCGCCCGCCGCTCCAAAGGTGTCCAGCAGAGCGCCGGGACCCATGCCCATGCCTGTACCGCCGCCAATGCCGAAGCCCATGCTCAAGCCTTCCTTTCGTGGGTGGGTTTCAACTGCCGCCGGTAGATTTCGGCGTACAGCGGAGAGGACGCCAGCAGTTCCTCGTGTTTGCCGCGGGCAACGATGCGCCCTTTCTCCAGCACCAGAATCTGGTCGGCGCGCATCACCGTGCTGAGGCGGTGGGCAATGACGAAGGTGGTGCGCCCCTGCATCAGCCGGTCGAGGGCGTGCTGGATGGCAAGTTCGGTCTCTGAATCCACGCTGGACGTGGCATCGTCCAGCACCAGCAGGCGCGGGTTGGTGAGGATGGCGCGGGCAATGGCGATGCGCTGTTTCTGCCCGCCGGAGAGGGTGATACCGCGTTCGCCCACCAGGGTATCGTAGCCGCGCGGGGTCTGCAGGATGAAGTCGTGCGCCTGCGCCGCTTTAGCGGCTTCGATGATTTCTTCCTCGCTGGCATCGTCGCGCCCAAAGGCGATGTTCTCGCGGATGGTGGCGGCGAACAGGGTGGTTTCCTGCAGGACAATGCCGATTTGACTGCGCAGGGAGCGCAGGGACACCGTGCGGATGTCCACCCCGTCAATGGTGATGCGCCCTTCGGTGGGGTCGTAGAAGCGCGGGATAAGGTGGATGATGGTGGACTTGCCCGAGCCGGTGGGTCCCACCAGGGCAACAATCTCGCCGGGTTGGGCTTCCAGCGAGATGTCCTTCAGCACCTCGCGGCGTTTGCCGTAGGAAAAACTGACGTGTTCAAAGCGCACGTGTCCCTGGAAGGGCGGCATGGCGGGAGCGCCGGGGGTTTCCTGCACTTCGGGGATGGCATCCAGTATCTCAAAGACGCGCTCTGCCGCCGCGCCTGCCATGGCAATGGCGGGGATGAACATACCCACTAGGCGCATGGGGTTGAGCAACTGTCCCAGGTAGGTGGTGAAAGCCACCAGTTCGCCCAGTGTCAATGTCCCGCGGATGACCATGCTCCCGCCGTACCAGAGGATGAACACCGAAGCCAGGTTAGCCATCAACTGCAACATGGAACTGCCCGTGGCTTGCACCCGCGAGGACTGCCGGGAAAATTCGTACCATTTTTCGTTTTCTTCCTCGAAGTGCCGGATTTCGCGCTCTTCCTGGGCAAAGGCTTTGACCACCCGCGCGCCGCGCAGGTTTTGTTCCACCCGCGTGGTCAGGACAGACAACTGCTTTTGAATCTGCGCCGAAAGCGGACGGAAACGCACGCCAAAATCAATGGCGCGCCATGCCAGCAGGGGCATGACGGCAATGGCGATGAGCGCCAGCGAGGGATTCATGAACAGCAGGATGATTGCCGTGCCCAGCATCATCACTACCGCATCAATGATGCGCAGGGTGGCTCTGCCGGTCAGGAAACGGATGCGGTCCACGTCCTGAATGGCGCGGGAGAGGATATCGCCCGCCTGACTGCGGTCGTGGTAGGAAAAGGAAAGTACGGTGAGTTTCTTTTGAATCTCAGCCCGCAGGTCGGCGGCAACGTTCTGCGAAGCCGTCTCGCTCCAGCGTCCCTGCAGGAAGGTGAACACCCCGCGCACCAGCGAAAGTCCCAGCAATCCCAGCACGCTCCAGCGCAGGAGCGGCAGGTTACCGGCGCTGATGCCCTGATCGATGATGGTGCGAATCAACTGCGGGGTAACCAGATTGAGCAGGGTGATACCCAGCATGCACAGGTACGCGCCCAGCGAAAGATACCAGTACGGGCGCAGGTATCCATAACAGCGCCAGAACACCCCCGGGCTTCCGCCGGTGCGTTCGCGTTTCAACTGGGCGCGGAGCAGGTCAAGCGTAGTCATGGTCAACGCTCAGGTCTCCCGGCGCACCGGCGGGAGCCATTTGCAATCACATGTCAGGGCAGAGGGGAGCGTAATCAGAACGCGCCGCCGGGACTGCCGGGCAGGGTTGAATGCAGGCAAAGGCGCCACCGGCACGGGAAGGGTGAACCTTCACGGGTAAGTATAGCACAAATTTTTACCAGTTCTCCCAATGCACGCGGTCTTCGCGGAAGCGTGTTTGCGGCAATTTTTCCTCGTCAGGGTAGCCCACCAGAATCACGTTGAGCGGCACGGCATAGGGCGGAATGTTCAGCACCTGCCTGACGGCTTCCACCCGCTCGCGGATGGGGTACACACCCACCCATACCGTGCCCAAGCCCAATCCTGCCGCGGCAAGCAGTAGGTTTTCGGTGGCGGCGGAACAATCCTGTACCCAGTACGAGCCATCCGGTTCGGTGTGCGCCAGGTCGAGCCTGCCGCAGACCACAATTGCCGCCGGGCAGGCATACTTGCCGTAAGGCAACATTTCCTGCAATGCCGCCAGACGCTCCGGCTGGGTGAGGACGATGAAATCCCAGGGCTGTTTGTTTACCGCCGAGGGCGCTGCCATGGCGGCGCGCAAAAGGTCCAGCAGGGTTTCACGAGGGACGGGGTCGGGTTTGTACTTGCGGATACTGCGACGCTGATAAATGTGTTCCAGAATGTTGCCCATGTCCATCCTCCAGAATTGTCAAAGGTCAAGGGGAGCGTTCGATGCGCAGGGTATTGCCATCGCTGGCAAGGTGCAGAAAACCGCCTTGCGGGACGCTCAGGACGGAAAAGCCCGCCTGACGCCACATCTCCCCCGCAGAGTCCGAGTTTACCACAATCACGCCATTCATGAAGTCGGACAGGTCAGGGAGTTCCTGCGGTGAGGCGTTCCCTGCCAGTATCAATTTTAATTGCCCTTCCTGCAGGATCAGCAGGCACGTTTCTGCGTTGGGCATCCGTGCCTGCAGGCTGAATCTGCCCTGGCGGAGCATGGCGCCGTCCGTCCATTCCTGCCAGGGCGTGCCTGCGGCGGCAAGGCGTTCTTCCAGCGTGCGGGTGGTTCTGTCAGAGGGCAGTCCGCCGCACAGCGCCGCCTGCCTCACCGCAAAGCGTGCCAGCGCGCCTAAACCGCCCTGCACTTCTGCCGCGCTGGGGCTTGCCAGAATCCACCATGCCAGCGGCGGGTTGAAGGGCGGAAGCACTTTGCCCAGAAAAGCCTGGGATTCGCGCGCCTGCCCCAGTCCGTTGATGAGGAGTGTTTCGCCGCCGGGCGTTTGCACCATTGTCAGGACGCTGTCCTGTTGCACGCTGACCCACAGATGCAGTTTGCCATCCCCGCCTGCCAGCACCTGCCGCCACAGCACGGCGGCAATCCCGAACAGCCCCAGCAGAAGCCATGTCGGGCGCAGAGAAGTGTCGAGGCGCGGCAGTCCCATAGCGCGCAATGCTGTTGCACTGAACCAAAGGTAGAACAAAATGACCACCCACAGCGGCGGGGCAGGCACTGCCCATGCGCCCAGCGGCAGGCGCGCCATCCACGCTACCACTTCAAGGGTATAGGACGCCAGCGCCCAGGCGGGCAACGCCAGCAGATGTCCCAATGGCTGCCACACTGCTCCCAGCGCCAGCGATGCCTCGCCGAAGAGCAACAGCGGGGCTTGCGCCGGCAGGATGAGCGGATTTGCCAGCAGGGTACTCAGCGCCAGCCTGCCAAAGTGGCTGAGGATGACCGGCAGGGTCGCCGCCTGTGCCGCCAGGGTGAAGAGGATGTACTCGCCCAGCGCCCCTGCTACCGCTCCAGCCACACGTACAGGCAGGAAGCGCGCCGTGATGCGCCGCGCCCAGCCTTCCAGCCGGCTGGCGTAGAGCAGTAAGCCCAGCGTGGCGGAAAACGAGAGTTGAAAGCCCACATCCCAGGGCAGGAAGGGGTTGAACAGGGTCATCCCCGCGGTGGCGAAGAGCAGGGCGTTCAGCCCGCCGGTGGAACGCCGGATGGCGTGGGCGGTCAGCGCCAGTGCGCTCATCAGCGCCGCGCGGGTGACCGGGGCTTCGGCGCCCACCAGCAGGGTGTACAGCGCCATGGCAATCAACGCCGCCAGCAGTGCGCCCCACTCGGAGAACAGGCGCCGGAACAGACTGAAGAACACCCCCGCCAGCACTGCCATGTTGAACCCTGATATGGCGATGATGTGGCTGGTGCCGGTGGCGCGGAAGGCGTTTTGCAGGTCGGCGGGCAGGGCATCATCCCAGCCCAGCAGGATGCCGCTGATCAGCGCGGATTCGGGGGCGGGGTAGAGGCGCTGAAGCAGGGCATATGCCCGGCGCCGCAGGACGTCCAGCCCGCGCAACAGCGGCGAGCCGCCCCAACCGGGCAGGATGCTGAGGCGCGGATACGCCATCACCGCGTACATGCCCCTCTGCGCCAGATATTCGGAGTAGGAAAACGCCCCGCTGTCTTCGGGGGTGTGCAGTTCCCCGTTCAGGCGCAGGCGCGTGCCGTAGGGCAGGGAAGCGCCGGCGGGCAGGCTGACCAGCACCTTCCCGCGCACGGTTTGGGGGGCTTGTCCCGGCAGGGTCAGGCTTTCTACCTGCAGAGCAATGCGGTTTGAGGGGCTCTCGGGTTGAGCGGCGCGGGCAACCCAGCCGGTGATTTCTACCGCCCCCGAGCCGTTGTAAAAAGCGATGTCCTGAGGGGTAAAAGGAACTTGCGCCAGCGCATAGCGGGCAAACCCTGCCAGCAGGGCAATTCCCAGCGCCAGCGGAGCAACCCGCAGGACGGGGTGGCGGCGCAGGACGACCGCCAGCGCGCTCACCCGCCGCAAAAGCCAGCCCGTCAGCATGAGGGCGATGCCCAATCCCAGCGCCGCCCAGCTCCAGGGCAGGCTGGCATGGCTCCAGCCTGCCAGCAGGATTCCCAAGAGGAAAGCCAGGCTGAGCCACAACAGCGGCATGGGGTTACCCGCGGCGGAAGGTGTGGGCGGTCTCGATGGCGGTGCGCAGGTTCTCCCAGGGCGTTTCGGAAGGCACGGTGCAGTCCGCGCCGAGGATGAAACGCGGCGGGGCGGCGGCACAGACGGACTCGACCTCTGCGCGGATTTGCTCCGGCGTGCCGTGAGCAATCACCCCGTGGCGGTTCAGCCCGCCCAGAATGGGACGCCGGAAGAGCGCATAGGCTTCGGCGGGGGTGAGGGTGCGGGTGGTCAATTCCATGCCCAGGCTGACCACCTGACCGGGGTAATCCAGGAAGCCGTCCACCCGCTCATAGGGCAGGTGGTAGTCGCAGATGTGCAGGATGTTGAAGGGCGTCAGGCGGTTGACCTCGTCCATCAGCAGACGGTCGAAGGGGCGGATAACCTCGTCGAAGAGGGCGGGGTTGGAGAAACGTCCCGCCTCGCCGCCCTGCGTGGAAGTGTAGAAGCCGTCCAGCCCCAGCGCGGCGCAGGCGCGCACGAACTCCAGCAGGCTTTTGGTGATGATGCTCAGCCCTTTCTTTACCGCCTCGGGGTCTTCCTCGATGTGGCGGGAGAGGGCGCGGTCACTGCCCAGAGTGTGACCCGCGCACATGAACGGCGAGTACAGCGTCAGCACCACCACGGCTTCGGGCTTTGCCGCCTGCACCAGCCCTTTAACCACCGCCAGCGGCTCGGCGTAGAAATCCAGGTCGTAGAAGGGCATTTTTGCCCAGTCGGCGGGGCGTTGGATGAAGGGCAATTGCGGGAAGGTGTGTTCATACTGAATTTTGACGAAATCCATGCCGGTGGCGCGGAAAAACTCCAGATGCTTCTGCACAGCGGCTTCCCCGCGGTGAAAGGCGGGATCGAAGTGCAGGAAGAAAGCGGCGGGGATATAAGGGGGAGACTGCCCCTCTTCCAGCAGGTTGAACATGACCTCGCGTTTATTCATGGCTCACCTCACGTAAAAATCGTTGCGGGCGCGGTAGGAAAAATCGAACAGCGTCTCGAAGAGGATGGGAGCGGGCTGAGCCGTACCGCTCTCTCCGCCGGTGGTGACGCGCATGTGCAGATGCGGGAAGGTATTTGCCATGGAGTTCCCCACCTCTGCCAGCGGAGTGTTGAGTGCTACGAGTTCGCCTTCCTTGACGGAAATGGAATGCACGCGCAAATTCGCCAGCGTCACGGAAAACTGCGCGCACTTCAGCACCACGTAATTGCCCAGGGCTGAGCCGGAATCGCTGAAGGGCGGTACATCGGCAATGCCGTCCTGCACTTTCACCACCTGACCCAGGCAGGGACTGTACACGCGCTCGCCAAAGGTTTCGTAGCGGCGGAAATCGCGCGGCAGAATCCCCCGGCTCATCGCACCGCTGGCGGCAAGTTTGACCAGGTCCACGCTGTACCCTGCGGTGCGGTCATTGCCGGTTTGCCTGCCCAGCCAGTCGCGGTAGGCGTTGTTCATGCCCCAGCCGTCCAGCCCGTTGCCGCCGTTGATGAAGACGTGCAGTCCGCCCTGCAGGGGCGGAAGCGCGTACATGGAAGGTCCGGCGCTGGCGGGATAGCGGTAAGACCGCAGGGCTTGGGCATCCATAAACGCGGGCGGCACCGCCAGCACCAGCAGGATGGCGGTCAGCGCCCAGCCCCGCTTTGTCTGAGGGAAGAAGGGCTGGGAGCGGGTGGCGTGAATCATGCGCGCAATCACCGCCAGCGAGAGCAGGAAGGGCAGGGCGCGCAGATAGTAGTTCACCACTGCCCAGGGCGCGGTATGGAAAAAGTACAGATTGAGCAGCAGGATGTCGAGGGCAATCAGGTAGGCGGGAAGTTTCCCCGCCGGGGGCTTAAACAGTGCCAAAAGGCTCAACGGTAAGCCCGTCAACGCCCAGATCAGCACGGGAAGAGGGGTATCCCACGGCATAATGGATGTTCCTTTCCAAAAAACGGGTGGGACAGAGAAATCATTTCGGAAGCGGCAGGGCTTCTACTTCCTCATATTATAGACTGAATTATTCGCCGTTCGTCCGTTTTTGAGAAGAACGATTGTCCGGGGATTTCATCTTGATTCTTCTCTCGATTGTCCATACAATAAAATTATGACTGCTTTAGCCGAAATTCTCGACCGTTTGACCGTTCCGGGAGAATTGTACGAGCCTCAGCCGGAAGGGGCGGTGCGCTGTGTGGCGTGTGCGCATCGCTGTCTGATTAAGCCCGGCAGGCGCGGTATCTGTCAGGTGCGTTTCAACCACGAGGGACAACTGCGCGTGCCCTGGGGCTATGTGGCGGCGCTTCAGGTGGACCCCATTGAGAAAAAGCCTTTCTCGCATTTCCTGCCCGGCACCGATGCACTCACCTTTGGCATGCTGGGCTGTGATTTTCACTGCCCCTACTGCCAGAACTGGGTGACTTCGCAAGCCCTGCGCGACCCTCTTTCCGACTCCAGCATCCGCTACATTGAGGGAATTACCCCGGAGCAGATGGTCAACATTGCCCTCTCTCAGCGCTGTGCCTCGATTGTCTCATCCTACAACGAGCCGCTGATCACCTCTGAATGGGCGGTGAGCATCTTCAAACTGGCAAAGCAAGCCGGGCTGGCGTGTGCTTACGTCTCCAACGGCAACGCCACTCCCGAGGTGCTGGACTACCTTGCCCCTTATCTGGATGCTTACAAGGTGGATTTGAAGTGCATGCAGGATCGCAGTTACCGCCAACTGGGCGGTGTGCTTCAGCACGTGCTGGATAC
The DNA here is from genome assembly GCF_000199675.1 of Anaerolinea thermophila UNI-1. GTDB lineage: Bacteria > Chloroflexota > Anaerolineae > Anaerolineales > Anaerolineaceae > Anaerolinea > Anaerolinea thermophila. The sequence goes on along the minus strand of NC_014960.1, from coordinate 3,279,194 downwards.
CATCCAGATGGCACACCAGCGCAACCTGTGGGTGGAGGTGGTGACCCTGCTGGTACCGGGCTTCAACGACAGCAACGAGGAACTCTGGGAAGCGGCGCGCTTCCTGGTTTCGGTTTCGCCGGATATTCCCTGGCACATCACCGCCTATCATCCTGACTACAAGATGGACGCCCCCCCTACCACTGCGCAGATGCTCAAAACCGCCGCTGAAATCGGGCAGGAAGCCGGGTTGCGCTATGTCTATGCCGGAAACCTGCCCGGCAGGGTGGGCAGTCTGGAAGACACCCACTGCCCGCACTGTCAGCGCGCGGTGATTCGCCGCCGCGGCTACGTCATTTTGGAGTACGCCATCACCGCTGAGGGCAAATGCCCCGACTGCGGCACGCCTATTCCCGGGCGCTGGCACGCCAATCCGCAGGATGTCCGCCTGCATGGTCCGGGTTTTCCCAAGCCGGTGCGCTTCTAGAGACTTTATCGGTGAGCCATTCCGCTTTGGGCAGGGGTGGACATGGCTTGGTGAACAGAACACAATGGCATTCTCTGAAAGGGGGCGAAGATGAAACGACCGCGCTGGATAGTGGGAGCATGGTTACTGGTCAACCTGATTGGACTTGCCGCGCTGGGATTGGGCTGGATGGCGCTCAATGACATTTTCCATGATTATGTCAGCCCTCAGGTGCTGGCAGAGGTCGGAATTGAAGCATCCCCGCCGGAGTGGACGCAGACTTCGGGTGAGTGGAGTATGGTGCTGATTACATGGGCATTCTTGCTGGCGCTGATGGCGCTGAATGTGCTGATTGCCGGATGGTTCTTCCTGCGACGCCCGTATTCCTGACGCCCTTTGCTCTCTTTGACCTGTTTTCGTCATCCTGCCTGGCGGGCTTGGCATGAGACCCAGCGCGATTGCATGTCGTTGCTTCGCCCCCGAAGGGGGCGAAGCAACCTCCCTCTATCATCCCATTCGGGGTGCTTTCGGGCTTTGCCTTTGCCATGATTCCCCAACGTGCGCCGAGCCTGTCGAGGCGCACACTCTCATTCACTTCGCGCCCTGAGCCTGCCGAAGGGCGCGGTTGCGTGCCGTTGCGATTGCGCAGCACTCCCGAAGGGGGCGAAGCAACCTTCCCCGCGGCTGGTAATGAGGCAGGATTTTTCAGGAGATTGCTTCGACCCGCTTACGCGGGTCTCGCAATGACACCCAGCCGTGTCGTTGCGATTGCGCAGCACTCCCGAAGGGAGTCCCCCGCAGAGGGCGAAAGTGCCCCGAATGGGGTAAGCAACCTCCCGCCAAGGGAGGTCGCCACGGTTCGCTTGCGCGAACCCCGCGACGACACCCCCTTCGCGCCTTGGAGGTGCAACCTGCCCTTGTCGTGACGAGCGCAGACCGTGCGCCGAGCCTGTTGAGGCGCACACTCTCATCCTTTTCGTGTCCTTGGCGGTGGTATATTCGACATGGCTCGGCAGGCTTGCCAACCGCACCCGGCGCGAGCCGCACGATTTGTAATGAATCTGAAAGGTGCTTAAGGGAAACAAATTTTCTATAATAGAAGTAGCACAAATGGGGGAGACTCAACCTGCCGGCGCCAGCATTTCAGCAGGACTTCCTCCATTTGTCAGCCGGGTTTGTGAAAAATTGCCTGAAACTTTTTTGCCCGCCCGGCGTTATATCTCATAGAGGATTGCACACGGCAACGCCGATGCCCGCGCAATCCGGTCGCCCTTCGGTTTATCGTTGGTACGGAGGAGGTCTCTATGTGGATCGTTTACTTAGCCGTTGCCTTGGTTGTGCTGATCTTTGGCGCCATCAGCCTGTTCACGCTGGAGACTGAGTAAGGAGCAATGAGCAACATCAACGCAAGACAACCCAGCCGGGCGCACTGCCGCCCGTCGAGCCTCCCCGGAGCCTGTTTCTCGTTTTGAGATACCCGTCTCCGGGAGGGGAAAACCCCAATCCCGGGGATGTTATATAAAGAAGGCTCCCGTCTGTTCATGCAGACGGGAGCCTTTGCTGTTAACACCCTCCCAACACTTCTGCCAGTTTATCGGGCTGGAAGTCCACGATGATGGTGCCGTTGATGTCAAAGGTGGGGGTGGTCAGGTTGCCGTTTGCCCAGCGGCGCACCTGCTCGGCGGCTTTTCGGTTGCGGCTGATGTCCACCTCCGCAAATTTGAAGCCTCTCTGCATCAGCCACTGACGGGCTTGCTTGCAGTCGTCGCACCATGGTGTGCAGTACATGATGATGCCCCCGCTGGGCAGAGGGGCATCCTCGCCCTTTGCACGGGGTTCGTTTGCCGCCGCCTGAGGGTCAACCTGCCGCAGGATGGCGCGCAGTTCCTCGTTGTCGGGCTGTTGGTTGATGTCGTGGATATCGATGTAGCGGATGATGCCCTGACGGTCAACCACAAACAGGGCGCGCTCGCTGGTGCCGTCCGGACGCAGGACGCCGTACAGTTCAGCCACCCGCCCATGCGGGTAAAAATCGGAAAGCAGGGGGTAAGAGATGCTCCCCAGAGAATCTGCCCATGCTTTCAGGCAGGGCACACTGTCCACGCTGATCCCCAGAACCTGGGTGTTCAATCCCGTGAAGAGGTCGAGTTCTGCCTCATACGACGGGATCTGGCTCGTTCATATTGGCGTCCATGCCAGCGGGAAGAACGCCAGCACCACGTTGCGTCCGCGCAGACTGCTGAGGGCAACCTCTTTGCCCAGATGTGAAGGCAGGGTAAAATCAGGTGCAGGATCACCAACTTTCAGGCGCATGGTTTATAACCTCCATGAAGTCATTGTACCGTTTTATGGAGGGATGTCATGTGAGAAGCGGGCGACCTGAGTTCACCTGAAAGGGTGATTTCTCCACTCCAAAGCCCCCAGGGGAGGCTGGTTTGCGAACCGTTGGGATTGTTGTCCCTGTTTTTAATGAAGAAGAAGCCCTGCCGGCATTTCACCGTTTGCTGTGCCAGACCATTGATTCGCTTCCCTATCATTTCTTCATCTACTACGTCAACGACGGCTCGCGCGATGGCACCATGAACATCCTGCAGTCCATTTGCGCGCAGGATACCCGCGTGACCGTGCTGGAACTCTCGCGCAACTTTGGGCATCAGGCGGCGCTGACGGCTGGGCTGGACGTTGCCGAAGGCGATTTTGTAATTTCGATGGACGGCGACGGTCAGCACCCGCCGGATTTAATTCCCGAGATGCTCCGGCTGGCGCAGGCGGGCTATGATATTGTGCTTACCCAGCGCCTGGAAGACGGTCGCCTGCCGCTCTTCAAGCGCCTGACCGCCGACTGGTTCTACCGCCTGATTAACCGCATCAGCGACACGCAGATTCTGCCCGGCGGAGCGGATTTCCGCCTCATGTCGCGCCGTGCGGTGGATTCCCTGCGGCGCATGCGCGAGTATCACCGCTTCCTGCGCGGCATGGTCTCGTGGATGGGCTTCCGCAGTGTCATCCTGCCCTACCATCCGCCGGAGCGCCTTGCCGGGCATTCCAAGTATACCCTGCGCAAGATGCTCAAACTGGCGCGCGATGCGGTGTTCTCGTTCTCCCTCGTTCCCCTGTATATTGGGCTTTCGCTGGGCGGGGTGATGCTGGGACTGGCAGTGCTGGAGGTGATTTACGTGCTCAGTCTGTGGCTCAGCGGCGACCGCGCCAGCCTTGCCCCCGGCTGGAGTTCGCTGATGTTCATGCTGTTGTTCACCAACGGTATCCTGATGATTCTGCTGGGCTTTGTCGGTGTGTATGTGGGCTATATCTTCCAGGAAGTCAAGCGCCGTCCCATTTATCTGGTGCGCTCGGTAGTGCAGTCCCCTCATCCTTCGGCGCGGGAGGACTGGGAAGGCGAATGAGACGCTGGCGCATCTGGATTGTTCCGCTGTTCCTGCTGGGGCTGGCTGGGCTGGCTTACGGGCTGTGGGCAACCCGCCTGGGCATTTACTGGGATGATGTGCCCATTACCTGGATTTACCACACCTACGGCGCCGAGGGCTTGACGCGCTACTTCTCCACCAACCGCCCGGTGTGGGGCTTGCTCTATCAACTCACCGTGCCGGTGCTGGGCATGCAAGCGCTGGCGTGGCACGCGCTGGCAATCCTGGGACGCTGGCTGAGCGGCGTGCTGTTGTATCTGTTCCTGCGTGCGGTGTGGCGCGATCGCGAGGACTTTGCCGTCTGGACGGCGGCGCTTTTCATCCTTTACCCCGGCTTCAGCCAGCAGTTCATCCCGGTGGTGTATTCGCACTTTTTCATCGTGCTGAATTTCTTCCTCGGTTCGTTCCTGCTCAGCGTGCTGGCGGTGCGCCAGCCCAGCCGCCGCTGGCGTTATACCCTGCCGGCGTGGGCGCTGGGACTGGCAAACCTGCTGTGCATGGAGTATTTCTTCTTCCTTGAACTCACCCGCCCGCTGTGGCTGGCGGTGGCGGTGTGGCAGGAAAGCCCCGCGCCGCGCTCGCTCTGGCAGACGGCAAAGCGCGCCTTCACCCTGTGGCTTCCTTACCTCGCTTCGCTGGCGGGGGTGATGCTGTGGCGCGCCTTCTTCTTTGGCTACGGCTTGTACAAGCCGGTGTTTTACGAGATGCTGGCGCAGAATCCGCTGGGCGCGCTGGGGTACTGGCTCACCCGCACGGTGCAGGATGCCTTCCTGACCACCTTCAAGGCGTGGGACAATGCCTTCCAACTGCCTGCCGCGCAGGAACTGGTGCCGCGCCTGCTCATGGGCTACTACGCCGTGCTGGGAGCAACCTTCCTGCTGGGGCTGGCAGTCGTCTGGCTGACGCGCGCTCCCCGCGGTGCGGCATCCCCGCAACCCCGCTTCTGGGCGGCGCCCGTTCTGCTGGGACTGGCTGGGCTGGCGGTGGCGGGCGTACCGTACTGGCTGACCAACCTGCCGGTGCAGTTGTACTTCCACGCTGACCGTTTCACTCTCTCGTTCATGCTCTCGGCGGTGCTGGTGGTGAGCGGGTTGTTCTTTGCCCTGCCCCTGCCGCGCGCCCTGCGCCTGACGGCGTTGAGCGTCTTCCTTGCCTTTGCGGTGGGCTATCAGTACCGCAGTGCGGTGGTGTACATGCGCGACTGGGTGGTGATGCAGAGGATGTTCTGGCAACTTTCCTGGCGCATGCCCGGCATTCAGCCCGGCACCACCCTGCTTTCCAACGAACTGCCCATGCGCCACTACTCGGACAACTCGCTGACCGCCCCGCTGAACTGGATCTATGCCCCCGACAACACCGCCCCCGAACTGCGCTACGCGCTCTTCTACCCCACCGTGCGGCTGGGGGCAAACCTGCCGGGCTTGGAAAAGGGCTTGCCCTTCGAGTGGGACTATCTGGCGGCTACCTTCAAGGGCAATACCGCGCAGGCGGTGGCCTTCTGGTACAAGCCGCCCGCCTGCCTGCGGGTGCTGGACCCGGAGATTGACATCGAAAACTGGACACTGCCCATCTACCTGCGCGATGCCATGGCGCTCCACGAGACCGCGCCCATTCTGCCGCAGGGCAATCCCGTCCTGCCGGAGATTCTTTTCGGTGCGGAGCCGCAACCCAACTGGTGCTATTATTTTGAGAAAGCCGACCTTGCCCGTCAACAGAAGGACTGGCAGGCGGTGGTGCGCTGGGGTGAGCAAGCCTTTGCTACCGGCGATTACCCCAACGACCCGCTGGAGCGCTTCCCCTTCATCGAAGCCTACGCCCACACCGGCGCCTATGACCGCGCCATGGAGCAAACCCGCCTGGCAGGGGAGATTTCACCGGTCTATCAGCGCCTGCTGTGCCGGCTGTGGCGGCGCATCGAGCGCGAAGCTCCGCCCACCCCGGAACGCGATGCCTCTTACCAGCAGGTGATGAGCGATTTTGCCTGCGATGAACCTTTTACCCCGCCGCCGGGCATTACCCCGGAGCGGTAATATCCATTTTCCTTTGAGGGAGGACGTTTGCCATGAAAGTACTGGTCACCGGAGGCGCGGGATACATTGGCAGTACCATCTGCTCCGCGCTGGAGGATTACGGTCATACGCCGGTTATCCTTGATTCGCTGGTTACCGGCAGGGAGGAATTTACCCGCGGGCGCATCTTCTACCGCGGGGATATTGCCGATGCGGCGCTGGTGGAGCGCGTTTTCCGCGAGCATCCCGATATTTACGCCACCATCCACTGCGCCGCGCTCATCGTTGTCCCTGAATCGGTGGAAAAGCCCTATGAGTACTACACCGAGAATGTGTGCAAGTCGCTGGCGCTGTTCCACACCCTCAACCGCCTGGGATATGGGCGGGTGGTCTTCTCCAGTTCGGCTTCGATTTATGACGTGGTGCCGGGCTTCATGGTCACCGAAGAGTCTCCGCTCAAGCCGGGCAGTCCCTATGCCCGCACCAAGTATATGATGGAGATGATTCTCAAGGACTTCTGCACCGCCTATCCGATGAAGGGTATCGCCCTGCGCTACTTCAACCCCATCGGCGCCGACCCCAAGATGCGTTCGGGCATTCACGTCAAAGAGCCTTCGCACGTGCTGGGCAAACTGGTGGATACCGCGCTGGGCAAACTGCCCTGCTTCGAAATCACCGGCACCACCTGGCCTACCCGCGATGGCACGGGCATCCGCGACTACATCCATGTGTGGGATCTGGCGCTGGCGCACATTCAGGCGGTGGAGCAGTTTGAACAGGTCTTCGAGCGCCTGGGTGGAGAGAGCCGCTATGCGGTGATTAACCTGGGGACGGGGCGCGGCGTCACCGTGCGCGAACTGGTGACCGCCTTCGAGAAGGTGTACGGGAAGGAAATCTGCAAGGTGGAGCGTCCCCCGCGTCCCGGCGACGTGGCGGGGGCATACGCCAACGCCGATACCGCCCGCCGTCTGCTGGGCTGGGAAGCGCGTCTGCCTATCGAACAGGGCATCGCCGATGCCCTGCGCTGGGGAGAAATCCGCCATACCATTTTGAAGTACGATTAAACGCCTGTGTTATAATGACTTTACAAGTCGCCCGCAATGCCCTGCGAAACGCCGTCGCTGGGGTGCAGTGTACTGGTGTGGTAGGGCAGGCTGGACAATGGGTGCGCAATCGTTGAAGTCATCACTTCGTCTTCCCCTTTTGATGTTTGTCTTTCTGTCCCTGCTGGTCGCGCCAATTTCGGCGCAGGCGCAGGGACAGATGCCATTGCTTGCCTACGGCTTGCGCACCGATGCCTTCCCGTCCATGTCCTTCTTCCTGGAAGCCTATGACGCGCAGGGCAACTTTGTCTCCGGCATTCAACCGTCCGAAATCGCTTTGACCGAAAATGATGTGCCGGTAGCCGTCTCGTTTCTGGAAGAAATCGAGCCGGGCATCGAGTTTACCCTGGCGTTCAACCCCACCCGCGACCTTGCCCGCCGCTTTGGCGAAACCACGCAGTTCGAGCAGATTCGCCAGAACCTGCTGGACTGGGCAGGGCAACAGCAAGCCCGGGGGGGCAGTACCTTCAGCCTGTCCACCGAAGGCGGATTGCAGGTCATTCGCAGCCGCGACCCCGGCGAATTTGGCAGGGCGCTGAGTGCTTATCAGCCGGCGCTGGAACGCCTGAATGTGCCCACGCTCTTCCCATTGGTGCAGGCGGTCAACCTGGCTGCCGACCAGATCAATGACCCCACCGTCAAGCGCGCGGTGCTGTTCGTTACTCCGCCGCTGAGCGGGGAGCAACTGACCGGTTTGGAAGACCTGACCGCGCGCGCCGTGCAGTTGCGGGTGCGCGTGTTCGTCTGGGTAGTCATGCCCTCGCTGGAAGGCACCGCACCCGATACCGCCGCCCTTCAGCGTTTGGCGGATGCCAGCAGCGGCAAACTGGTGCTGATTGCCGGTCAGGAAACTTTCCCCCCGCTGGATGAATGGCTGAAACCCCTGCGCAAGGTCTATCAGGTGCGCTACCTTTCGTCTGTGCGCACCGGCGGAACGCATCGCCTGAGCGTGGCGCTGACCCGCTCCGGCATGGAGACTCTCCCCCCTGCCCAACTGACTTACTCCATTGAGATTGCTCCGCCCAACCCCATCTTTCTGTCTCCGCCCGTTCAGGTTGAACGCCGCTGGACGCAGGAAACCGACCAGCAACCCGCCGAACTGACCCCGCAGATGATTACCCTGCAGGCATTGGTGGAATTTCCCGACGGACATGCGCGCGGGTTGCGGGTGGCGCGCCTGTACGTGGACGGCACGCTGGTGGATGAGAACACCGCCCCGCCCTTCGATCAGTTTGAGTGGGAACTGGCAGCCTTCAATTCCTCGCGTACGGCGTACCTGCAATTGGAAGTCGAGGATGAACTGGGGCTGAGCGCTAAAAGCATTCTCCTGCCGGTAGAGGTGCTGGTCGAAGAACCCCCTCAGCGCACCCTGTGGGAGCGCATTTCCTACCGTGGTGTGATTGCCGTGGGGGCTGTCCTGCTGGCGGCGCTGGTGCTGACCATGGTACTGCTGGGCGAAAGCCGCGCCCGCCGACAGCGCGCTCCCCGCGTGCGCCGCTCGCTGACAGACCCGCTCACCCAGCCGGTGACGATTGCTCAGGAAGACCTGCGCCGGGTGCAGGAACGCCCCAATCCACTGATGCGGGCAGGAGTCGAAGCCCCGCCGGTGCCTGCCTATCTGGTGCGGCTGGGCGAGGACGGCGAAGCCCTGCCGGGTACGGTGGTGCCGCTGGCGCGCAGTGAACTGACCCTGGGGAGCGACCCCCGCGAGGCGATGGTGATTGTGGATGATCCCAGTGTGGCGGGATTGCACGCCCGCCTGGTGCAGGAAGAGGAAGGCAAGTACCGCCTCTTTGATGCCGGTTCCCTGGCGGGAACGTGGGTGAACTATCGCCCTGTGCCTGCCGGGGGCGTGCTCTTGGAGCACGAAGATTGCATCCATCTGGGGCGGTTGATGTATCGGTTTGAAGCCAGTCAACCGGAGAAGAAACGCACATGGCATACAGAATTGATTCAGGGGGACTGATTTATGAGGCGAATGGAACGCCCGGTCGTGCCGGTGGCGGCAATCAGCCACACCGGCATGAGACGCCGCGGCAATGAAGACCGTTATGGGGTGTTTGCTTACCGGCAATACCCGCCGTTTTCTCTGCCGGTGGTCTTGCTGGTGCTGTGCGACGGTGTCGGCGGTCACCGCGCCGGAGAGGTGGCGGCAGAAATTGCCGTGGAGCAGATTGACGCTGCCGTTGCCGCCAGCGATGGCTTGAACCCGCCGCAAATTCTGTACCAGGCAATTCAGCAAGCCAGTGAAGCCATCCGCAAACAGGCGGAAGAAAACCCCGACCAGATTGGTATGGGGGCAACCTGCGCCTGTGCCTGGATTGCCGGACGGCGTCTCTACACCGCCACCGTGGGCGATACGCGCATCTACCTGATTCGTCAGGGCAAAGCCCACCGATTGAGCATTGATCACACGTGGGTGCAGGAAGCCATGGAGCAGGGGATCTTAAAGCCAGAAGAGGTGGAAGGGCATCCCAACCAGCACGTCATCCGCCGCTATCTGGGCTCGCCCATTCCCCCCGAGGTGGATTTGCGCTTGTGCTGGGATGAGTTGCCCCCGCAGAACGACGAGCAGCGCCTTGCCAATCAGGGTTTGATGTTGCAGGAAGGCGATCTCATCGTGCTGACTTCTGATGGACTGACCGATCTGGTCAGCGATGGCGAGATTGCCGCCACCTTTGAAGCCCTGCCGGTCAAGGAAGCCCTTTCCCGCCTGGTGGAGATGGCAAACATCCGCGGCGGGTTTGATAACATCACCATTGTGGCGGCGCGCATCCCCCAAGCGCAGTACCGCGAGGAAGCCACCCGCCCGCTGAAAAGCGTTCCCGGTGCTCGGCGGCGTTCTGTATGGCGGTGGGTGGGATGGCTGGGCATTCTGCTTTTGCTGGTGGGGATGTCGGTGATTGCCGGTTGGTGGTTGAGCGGTGGAACACGCATTCAACCTGCTACGCCGACGGTGTCTGCCGCAGTTTCGCCCACGCTGGTGCAGGTCAGCCCTAACCCATTGCCCAGCGCCACGCCTGCTCCGCCCACTCCGACAGCGGAGACACGCCCATCGCCCACAGAGCAGAGTGGCAACGCGCCGACTCTTACCCCCTGGCCTACCCAACCCCTGCCTTAATCGCGGAAGCGTTCGTAAATCGCCAGCACCTTATCGGCGTAGGAATAGCCCACGTTCATGGGACCGTATGCCATCAGCCCGTCGCGCACCGAACCGCGCTTGCTGATCAGCCCGGCAAGCATGCGCGTGCCGTAGCGGATGTTGAATTCCGGGTCGTACAGTTCTGCCATGCTGGGGCGCGAGGCAAAACATGGACCGTTGACACAGCGAAAACTGGCGGCAATGCCATCTCGCGGCATGACCTGCATCAAGCCCACTGCGCCGCTCCGTGAGTAAGCATCGGGCTTGCCGCCGCTTTCCTGCACAATCAGCGCCGCCACCAGGTCGGGGTCCAGCCCGTTCTCGTTGGCGTAGCGCGTGATGAGGTCGCACCAGCGGTACACTGCCTCGGGAAAGCGTGGGCTGACCTCGCAGTTGCCATCGCCGGAGGACTTTGCCTCTTCCTGTGCGGTGGGGGCGCTTTCGGCGGGAGCGGACTCTGCCGATGGGGCAGATTCGGTGCTTTCGCCGGGCGGAGCCAGCGTTTCGACAGGGGCGGAGAAGGACGGTTCCTCGGTAGAGGCAGCCACCACCTGAATCTGCCCGATGGCGTTGGCGGCAAAGATGAGGAACGACGCTCCCAGCACAATCCCGGTGAAAATCCAGCGAAAGGGTAAGGTCATGCCTTTATTATATAGTACATTTGTTCTATTTTCAAGGATGATTCGGATGCTTTTCCTGCGAACGTCCGTATTTCTTGTTGACGCAGGAACATTCCCGTGCGGTTACGGCTCGCTTGTCCCTGAATGTGCCAGAGGAAAAACTGTTTATCCCCGCCAGGTGCCCATGCCATGCCACCAGAGTTCAACCAGGCGCCCACTCAACAAATTGACAGCGCCAACCGCTTCGCACATGGACACCATGAGCGGAAATCCACCCCATTCATTGAGAATTTCCCCCAGTTTTCTGGCTCTTTTTTCTCTCAGACCGATTTCGTATAACGACATGTCTGAGGAAAGGGCGAGCAATTCCTGGAAGATTTCATCCAGGGCTTCCGGCTTTTGTGCGCCGCAGTACACGCACTGGTAATCCACCCATTGATGCTCTCCATTTGGACAGATGGGAGCGTTTTGCTCTGAATCCATGATGCTTGTCCTTTCTGCAGTGTGAGTTTTATGGGATTGTGGGTTTACCTTTCGGAGTCGTCTTCGTCTTCGGAACGAAACTCAGACCCCGGCATACTGCGCTCTACCTGATTCCAGTGGTCAATCTCTTTGCCCCGGTTATCCTTAATCCGCACGTTAACCACTTTCCCTTTGTCGATGGTGACCAAGATTTCCCGCTCATATACCGTCCCAAACCCCATGTGGACGTAGTGCAGGATTTTCCCCACGGGGATTTTGAGAACGCCGGAAAACCAGTCGGCGGGGATGGGATCATCGCCGAGGATTTTGTATTTTCCTGTCAGCCTGACCAGATAAAACTGCCCATTCTTCACTTCCCAGGTGCCTACGTATTCACGCCAGCAGGCGGTGGAGAAAATCATCGGATGGATGTTTTCCCTCTGGATTTCCTCTCCGGACAACTCGACGATTCGGGGATGGTCTTTGGGCAGGAAGGGGCAGAAGTTCATGGTGGTTCTGTAGCCCTCATAAATCAGATTTTCAGGAATTTGTGCGGTCATCTTGCCTCCCTTCTTTCTTTCTGCTCGGGGAGGGGCAGATTCCACTCAGAGTATGAAACGGGTATACCGGAATAGGTGAACTGGTGTTAACGCTCCGTCCCCCTATCAGGATTATAGTCCAATTCTTTTTGACAGGGGTTGCGCTTTATCCTATTCTTCATCTCTCTGGTACAATATTCCTATGCGCGTGCGGTGGATGGATTTCCTTCCCCTCTTCTTCGGTGATGCCGTTGCTGTGTTCGTCATCAGCGTTGTTGGGTTTGCCTTTCACGGTAGCGCACTTGCCCGTGTATGGAGCACATTCCTGCCCATGCTGATTGGCTGGGCGCTGATTGCCCCCTGGCTGGGTTTGTACCAGCCGCAGGTTTTCAGCCGCATGCCGCAGGTCTGGCGCGCCGGGCTGGCGGCACTGCTTGCCGCCCCCATTGCCGGCGTCCTGCGCGGATGGTGGCTGAACAGCGCGGTTCTTCCCGTCTTTGTCGGTGTGCTGGGCGCTACCGCCGCCCTGGGAATGATTCTCTGGCGGGCGTTGTGGGCGTGGCATACCGGAAAGCGAGGCTGACATGGATGAACTGGCGCTGATTCAGGAAGCCCGTAACGGCGACCTCAACGCCTTCAACCGCCTGGTGCTGGCATATCAGGATATGGCGTACCACCTTGCCATGCGCATGCTCTCCGATCCCGATCAGGCAGAGGACGTGACCCAAACCGCCTTCCTTTCGGCATACCGCCATCTCTCATCCTTCCGCGGCGGCTCGTTCAAAGCCTGGGTGATGCGCATGGTCACCAATGCCTGCTACGACGAACTGCGCCGCCGCCAGCGCCACCCCAGCACACCGCTGGAACCGCTGGACGACGATGACGAAACCATCGAAAGCCCCTCGTGGCTGGCGGATGACGGGCTTTCCCCCGAAGAGCAGTTGGAGCAGAAGGAACTCGACCGCGCCATCCAGCGCTGTTTACAGCAGTTGGATGAGGAATTTCGCGCCGTGGTGGTGTTCATTGACCTGCAGGGCATGGATTATCAGGAAGTGGCGGAGATTCTGGGCAAACCGCTGGGGACGGTCAAGAGCCGTCTGGCGCGCGCCCGCCTCAAACTGCGCGACTGCCTGCACCGATTTTGGGAACTTTTACCCCCGCTTTTGCGTCTAACCTCTCAGAGAGACGAACGATGAACAGCGACCTTTCCTTCCGCGAGTATGAACGCTTTTCTGCCTACCTGGACGGACAACTGTCCCCCCAGGAAGTCTCTCGTTTGGAAGAGGATTTGCGCCGCAACCCGCAGTGGCAGTTGGCGCTGGATGAACTGCGGGAGACGCGCGCTCTCTTGCGCAGAGCCCCGCGCTACCGCGCCCCGCGCAACTTCACCCTCACGCCGGAGATGGTGGGCAAGACCGCCCGTCCGGGCTTGTTCTCGTTCCTCTCCGCGCGTTTTGCCGCCAGTATGGCGGGGCTGGCGCTGATGTCTGCGCTGATTCTGCAGTTCCTGCCTGCCCTGCGCTTTGCCGCGCCTATGGCGGCGGCGCCCGCTCCGCAGGCGCAACAAGCCCCGGCGATGGAATTTGCCCCCCAAGCCACCCAGGCGGCTCCCGAAAATCAACTGCGCGCCGCCATGGAACCAACCGCAATTGTCCCCATCATCCTCTGGCATGCGCCGGGTGGGATGGGCGGTGGCGGCGGCGCCCCTGAAGGTCAGGGCGGCGAAGCCATGAAAGCCGCAGGCGCGCCTTCCGGCGAGGGCATTGTCACTTACAATCAGGACACCACGGCAAAGGGCATGGGCGGCGGCGCTGGCGATGGCACTGAGGGATATGTTCCACCGGGCGAGGGCATTGTGCAGTACGGCGGTCAGCCCGCGCCGGGCACGATTCCGCCGGTGGTGCCGACCGAAGAGTCTGTTCGTGCGCTTCAGTCCGAAGCCACCCCGGCGCCCGCTCAGCCGCTTGAGGGTAGTGGTCCCATTCTGGGCGTGCCTGCCCCCGAAGAAGCCGGTCAGGTGATTGCCCTTGTACCTGCGCCGCAGGAAAGCGCGCGCGAGTTTGCCGCGCCCGTGCAGGCAGTTCCATCCTTCTGGACGTCCCAGCGCATTGCCCAGGTCATCCTGCTGGCGCTGGCGGTGCTGTTCGGCGGGTTGGCTCTGCGACTGCGCCGAAAGGGATAAGTGTATGGCAGGAAAAGCCCGGTTTTGTCTGCAATGTGGAGCGCGCCTGGAAACGCGCTTTTTGTTTGGCAGGGATCATCCGGTCTGCCCGCAGTGCGGCTGGATTTACTTTGAAGACCCCAAGGTGGCGGTTGCCGTGCTGGTGGAGCGCGGCGAAGAAGTCCTGCTCGTCCAGCGCCTCAACCCGCCCCTGCAGGGCTTATGGTCACTGCCCGCCGGGTTCATGGACGCCCACGAAGACCCCGCCCGCGCCGCCGAGCGCGAATGTCTGGAAGAGACCGGGCTGGTGGTGCGGGTGACGCAACTGCTGGGCATTGTGCCGGGACGCGAACACCCCAGCGGCGCGGATATCGTCATTGCCTACCGCGCCGAAGTGGTCGAAGGCGACCTGCAGGCAGGCGACGATGCCGGCAAAGCGGCTTTCTTCCCGCGCAGTGCCCTGCCCCCGCTGGCGTTCCGCGCCACGCAGTTGATTTTAGAGGGCAAAATTCCCCAAACGCATCAACACATGGAATAAAACTTTCTTGTTCAGCGCACCCAGCGCCGCAGGATGCCGCTTTCAGCGGTGAGGAAGTACATCCAGTGCGGGTTTGCCGGGTCAGCCCGCAGAGCGTTGACGTTGAGACTGCGCAGTTGCGGCTCCAGTTCGAGCCAGGTCATCCCCCCATCTTCCGAGAGGAAGGCTCCGCCCTGTCCGGCGGCAATCCAGCGCCCCGTTTGCGCCGGGTCGTTCCAAAGCGCATACACTGCGCGCCCATTCAGCCCCAGCGCGCTCCACACCCCGCCGTTCAGGCGGTACACGCCCGCGGCAGTGCCTGCGTAAAGGCTGGCTGGCTCGGCGGGTGGGATTGCCAGGGCGTACACGCTCCCGCCCGGCACTGGCAGGCTCGTCCAGGTGTTCCCGCCGTCCTCACTGCGGTACAGCGCCCCGCCTGAAGTTGCCGCCGTCACCTGTTGGGGATTGGCGGGATGCACCGCCAGCGCAACGATACTCTGCCCATTCAGCCCCGCCGCGCTCCAGGTCAGACCGCCGTCGTCACTGCGGTACACGCCCGCCCCGCCCGTCCCCAGGTAGGCTGTGCCGGCGCTGGAAGGCGCAAAGGCAAGCGTCAGCATGGGAGAAGCCGGCAGGGCGCGGGTTTGTGCCGAAGGCGCTTCCTCGGGCGTCAGCAGGCTCAACGGGTCGGGGGGAGTGACCGGCAGAGGCGGCAGGGCATCCTTCCCGGTCAGTCCCATGCCTTCGCCGATGAGCGTTAACTTCGTCCAGGAAGAGGCAGGCACGTCCAGGCGGTACAGCCCGCCCTCGGTGAGGGCAAACAGGCGGTTGGGGTTGGTGGGATGGGCAATCAAGCCGCGCAGGTTGAGGTTGCCCAGCCCGCTGTTGACCAGCGTCCAGGTTTTGCCTTCATCGGTGCTGAGGAAGATGCCCTTGCCGTACACCGCCGCGTACCAGCGCGCGGGCGTCCCCGGCACCACTGCCAGCCCGGTGGTGTTGAGGTGTGCCAGCCCGCTGGAAGCGTTACTCCAGTTCTTTGCCCCGTCAGTACTGCGGTACACGCCGTTCGCCACCACCCCCGCATACACCAGCGCGCTGTTGCCCGGATTGACGCGCACGCTGTACACCAGTTCGTTCGTCAAGCCGGTCACCGTCCACGACTGCCCGCCGTTGGCGCTCTTCAGCACGCCGTGATTGGAGAACGTCGCCGCGTAGAGGTTTGCCGGCGCCTGCGGGTCAATTGCCATGCCGTACACCTTGACGTTGGGGTAGGAAAGCAGTGTCCAGGTCATCGCGTCGTTGGTGGATTTGTAGAAGCCGGTGCGGTGCCATGTGCCCATGTACGCCACGCTGGGATTGCGGTAGCGCGGGTCAAACAGCGCCGCCCGCCCGGAGAGATCATCCACGCCGGTGTTGGCGGGAGACCAGGTGCGCCCGTAATCGCGGCTGAGGTACGCCCCGTGTTCGTGCGTGGCGGCAAGGATGATATTGGGGTCGCGGGGAAGCAGGGCAATGGAGTACACCCAGTCCTGCTGGTCGCTCCCGCCGACATTTTCCAGCACTGCCCGCCAGGAATTGCCCCCGTCCTCGCTCTTGTAGAGGATGCCCTTCCAGGGCGGTTCTGCCGCGTCCTTGTAAATGCGCGTCCCGGCATACACGCGGTTGGAGTTCTCGGGATCTATCGCCAGCGTATAGACGATTGCCCCGGCGGCAATGCCGTTGTTCACGGGGAACCAGGTCATCCCGCCGTTAGTGGACTTGAACACCCCATTGCGGTAAGTGCCGGCGTACAGCGTGGCGGGATTGAGCGTATCCACCGCCAGCGAGTTAATCATCAGGTTGGTCAAGCCCTCGCGCGCGGGAAACCAGTGCGCCCCGCCGTCGGTGCTTTTGTACACCCCCGCGCCAAACGTCCCGGCATAGACGATATTGGGGTCGCGCGGGTCGGTTTCCAGAGCCACCACATACCCGCCAAATGGACCCACCCACTGCGGCGGCGGTTCGTTGGAGATTAGGGGAAGATAGGTGTAGAAGAAGGGAGACTCGTCCTGCCCGCGGACGGGGAAGGGCAGAGAGAGCAACAGGGCAAAGCCCATCAGCCCAGCCAGCCAGATAAGCCATGTGGAAGGGGAAAATGAACCCCATGACCATTTTCTGAGGGGATTGAGAAACGCACCGCGGGCGGGCGCTTGCGTGTCACCGCGAGCGAGCGCGGCAGTCTCCCGTTCGCCAGTTCTGCGGGAGGTTGCTTCACCCCTGCGGGAGGCTTCCTTCGGGAGTGCTGCGCGATCGCAACGACACTTTTTAAGCGCATTGGTGTCCTCGGCAGGCTCGGACACCGGTTCAGCAGGCGCTTGCGTGTCACCGCGAGCAGGCGTGGCGGTCTTCCGGGTTTTCTCTTCTCCAACAGGCACGGACTTCACCTCTCCAGACAGGTTCAAGAGGCTTGCCGTGCAACCTCCGTGCCACTGCGCTCCGCCAGCGCGCGCAGTGCCAGCGCATACGACTGCCAGCCAAACCCGGCAATGCTTCCCAGGCACACCGGCGCAATCAGCGAGCGGTGACGAAATTCCTCGCGGGCAACCACGTTGGAGAGATGCACTTCCACCACCGGAATGCCGATGGCGGCAATGGCATCGCGCAGGGCAATGGACGTGTGCGTGAACGCCCCGGGGTTGAACACCACCCCATCCGCCCAGGCGCGCGCTCCGTGCAGGGCTTCGATGAGTTCACCCTCGTGGTTGGACTGAAAACAGCGGATGCTCACGCCCAGTTCCTGCGCCAGGGCGTGCAGGCGGGCGTTGATTTCCGCCAGCGTCTCCGCGCCGTACACCTGCGGCTCGCGCGTTCCCAGCAGGTTCAGGTTTGCACCGTGCAAAATCAGGTAGGCTTTTTTCATGAAGGAGATTATACAACAGCGGCGCTTTCGCCGAGCAGTTGCCGCTGAATGGAGCCGCGCTCCGTGTGGATGAACTGCCAGAAGGCTGCCCCGGCGTTCCCCGTGGGATTCAGGCGATGGCGGCACATGTAAATGGTCTGTTCAAAAGTCATGCCGTGCACCCGCACCACGGCTACATTGGGCAGGCGCAAATGCCGCAAGAGGATGCCCGAAACAAAGCCCACACCCGTTCCTTCCGAAACGGCAATGGCGATGGCTTCGGAATTGCCCAGGCGCAGGGTTACCGGCAGGTCGTGGATGTTGAAACCATGCCTTGCCAGTTCAGTCTTGACCACCCGGTACGTTCCGGCGGTTTCTTCGCGCAGGATGAAGCGTTCGCGCGGCAGTTCCTCAAGGTCAATCTCCCCTTTGCCTGCCCAGGGATGATCGGCAGGCACGATTAACAGCACCGGGTCAACGATAAAAGGGAAAAATTCGTAATGATGGTCAAACTCTTCGATACTGCTGGAAAAGGCAAACTGTGCATTGCCCTGTTCCAGCGCGCTCAGCGCATCGGCGCGGCTGGTCACCAGGCACTGTGCGCTCACCCGTGGGTAGCGGGAAATAAAGTGGCTGAGCACTACCGGCAGGATGTACTTGCCCGGCGTGGTACTGCAGGCAATGCTCAACTGCCCGGTGACCTGATCGCGGCTGGTTTCCACCAGATCGCGGGCGCGGATGTTTAACGCCACCAGTTGATGCGCCACCGGCAGGAAGGCTTGCCCTTCTTCGGTCAGCGCCAGTTTGCGCTGCTGGCGGTGAAACAGCGCTTTGCCCAACTGCGCTTCCAGCGACTGAATGGTTTGAGTAACCGCAGGCTGAGAGAGGTTCAATTTTTTTGCGGCTTGCGAGAAATTGAGCGTCTCGGCGGCAACGATAAACACGCGCAGTTGATGCGGATCAAACATGCCTGTTTCTCCCATTCATAAGCATTGCTTATCAAATTTTATCATGCTTCAAAATAATGGAATATGACCATTCACACTTACAGGGGGTGAGGATATTTCTTAAAATTGGATGAGATTTGTGAAAAATACCACAAAGGGAGAATGTGCATGAAAAACTGGCGTCTCTGGATCGGACTGGCGGGGTTGACCCTGCTGTTGCTCAGCGGATGCGCCCGCACGGCGCAGGTCGCCGAGCCGACGGCTCAGTCCACCCCCGAAGTCCCGCCCACGGCGATCCCCACCCCCACCCCCAAAGTGGATTATTGTCTGGAATGTCACACCGACAAGGATCGCCTCATCGACACCGCCAAGCCCGAAGAAGAGGTCGTCTCCGAATCTGAAGGGGCTGGCTGAGGGGGCGAAGTGGCTCCGTTGGAGCCATGGGAAAAGGTGCTGGTCAGCGCCGACTTCAAAAAAACCACGCACGGACGCTTTACCTGCGTGCAGTGCCACGGCGGCACGCAGTCGCCCGATAAGGAAACCGCCCACACCGGTTTGATTGCCAACCCCTCGGCAGAAGGCAGTGGACGGTGTGATATGTGCCACAAAGACATTACTGCCGAGTATCCCAACAGCCTGCACGCTTCGCTGGCGGGGTATGCCGTTTCCATGCAGGCGCGCAGTGTGCCGGAGAATCATCTTGCGCTGGAGCAAGCCTTCAACAATCACTGCTCCAAATGCCACACATCCTGCGGCGACTGCCACATTACGCAACCGCAAAACGTGGGCGGCGGACTGCTGGAAGGGCATAACTTCGTCAAAACCCCGCCGATGACGCGCACCTGCACGGCTTGCCACGGCACGCGGGTGGGCAACGAGTATCTCGGCAAGAACGAAGGCATCCCCGGCGATGTGCACTTCCGTCAGGGGCGCATGAACTGCGTGTCCTGCCACGAAGGCGCCACGCTTCACACCACGCCGGAAGACGCCCGTGGCAACCGCTACTGGGGTGAGCAGACCCCCGCCTGCGAGGACTGCCACCAGCAGGTGGGCGCGTCTGGCGATACCATCCCTCAGCACGTCCTGCACAAGGACAAACTGCAGTGCCAGGTGTGCCACTCGGTGCAGTACACCTCGTGCGATGGCTGTCATGTTGCCATCAGCGACAAGACCAACCTGCCCTTCTACAAGACAGAAGGCACGTACCTGACCTTCTTCATCGGCAGGAACGCCACCGACAACCCCAACCGCCCCTACGAGTACGTGGTGGTGCGGCATGTGCCGGCTTCGCCCACCAGTTATCAGTACTACGGCGAAAACCTCTTGCCGAACTTCAACCTGCGTCCCACCTGGATGTACACCACCCCGCACAACATCCAGCGCAAGACACCGCAAAATTCGTCCTGTAACAGTTGTCACGGCAACAGCGATCTGTTCCTGACGGCTGATAAGGTCAAACCGGAAGAGTTGGAAGCCAACCGCAGGGTCATTGTCGAAGACATCCCTGCGCCCATTCCGGGACAGTAAAAACCCATTTTTATCGAGGAGAGAAGTATGTCTCGTAAACTTTCCTTCCCCCTTATCGTCCTGGTGCTGGTGGCGCTGGTGCTGAACGCCTGCGCCCCGGCGGCAACCCCCACGGTTGCCCCCACCAATACCGTGGCGCCGGTGGTCGAAGCCACCGCCACGCCTGAACCCACCGTTGCCCCCGATGTCCAGGCATTGTGGAGCCAGTTGATTGCCAGCCTGCCCGCCGATAAAGGCTACGGCACGGTAACAGCCGCCAAACTGAACGAGGAACTGGCGGAGAAAGCCCCCTTCCTGCTGGACGTGCGCGAAGCCGCCGAACTGGAGAAGGACGGCTACATCGAAGGCGCTGTTCACATCCCCGTGCGCCAGGTTCTGGAGAACCTCGACAAACTGCCCGCGCAGGATCAGCCCATTGTGGTGTACTGCGCATCCGGTCACCGCGGCGGCTTTGTCACTGCGGCGCTGAAACTGCTGGGCTACAGCAACGTGCGCAACCTGGCGGGCGGTCTGGGCGCGTGGAAGAAAGCCGAACTGCCGGTCGTCACCGGCTCGATGCCCGAAGCCCCCAAAGCCGGCACTGCCCCGGAGATCAAAGATCAGGCGTTGTATGAACTGCTCAAGGGCTTCTTTGCCAACCTGCCCGATGACTTCTACACCATCAAAGCCGACAAACTCAATGCCGACCTGGCGGAAGGCAAAGCCTACAACCTGATTGACATCCGCCGCGAGGATGAATATCAGAAAAACGGCTATATTGCCGGCGCAGTCAACCTGCCCATGGAAACCCTCTTCGCCAGCCTGGACAAACTGCCCGCCAAAGACGCCCCCATCGTGATTTACTGCGTCTCCGGACACCGCGGTTCGATTGTCACCATGGGCTTGCGCCTGCTGGGCTACACCAACGTCATCAATCTGGCGGGCGGCATCAACGCCTGGAAAGCCGCGGGCTTCCCGCTGGAAGGCGTGGTGGACTGGAACGCTCTGTGGGGTGACTTCCTCACCAACCTGCCGGAAAACTTCTACACCATCACCGCGGCGAACCTGAACACGGCTCTTGCCGAGAAAGCCCCTTTCATTCTGGACGTGCGCGAAGCCGCCGAACTGGAGAAGGACGGCTACATTGAAGGCGCTGTTCACATCCCCGTGCGCGAGGTGCTGGATAACCTGGATAAACTGCCTGCGCAGGATCAGCCCATCGTGGTCTACTGCGCGTCCGGTCACCGCGGCGCGTTCGTGACGGCGGCACTGCGCTTCCTGGGCTATACCGATGTGGTCAACCTGGCGGGCGGTCTGAACGCCTGGAAGAAAGCCGAACTGCCGGTGGTCACCGGCTCGATGCCCGAAGCCCCCAAAGCCGGCACCGCCCCGCAGGTGGATGCTCTGCGCCTGGAAGGGCTGAAAGCCTTCTTTGCCGGACTGCCCGAGGGCTTTGGCACCATCAAAGCCGCCGATTTGAACCTGGCGCTGGGCGAAGCCGAGAAGCCCTTCGTGCTGGATGTGCGCACCGAGAAGGAATTTACCGAAGACGGTCACATTGACGGCGCTGTCAACGTGCCGGTGACGACCCTTTGGGCGAACCTGGACAAACTGCCCGCCAAAGATGCCCGCATTGTGGTGGTGTGCAAGTCTGGTCACCGTGCCGCGCTGGCGATGATGGCACTGCGCATGAACGGCTACACCAACGTCATCAACCTGGCTGGCGGTATGGGCGCCTGGGTGGCGGCGGAACTGCCGGTCGTGAAGTAAGAGAAAACGCAAAATCCCCTTTTGTCCCCTCTCCCCGAAAGCGCGCTTTCGGGGAGAGTTTTTTCATTTTCTCCAACTGATGGTACAATCGTCTCATCCCAATCCTTTCACCGAGAGAGAACCCCCATGGCAGACGCAAACGTGACTCGAATGGCGCAGGTGCTGGTAGATTACTCCACCGCCATCCAGCCCGGCGATACCGTGCTGATTGAAGCCACCACCCTGGCGGAAGAACTGGTGCGCGAGGTTTATCGCCGCGTGCTGGAACGCGGCGGGCATCCGCACCTTCTGCTTTCGCTCCCCGACCAGGAAGAGATTTTTTACACCGCGGCATCCCGCGATGAACAACTGGACTTCATCCCCGCCCTGCACCATTACGCCGCCGAGAACTTCGACGCGCGCATCCGCATCTACTCTGAGGGCAACACCCGCGGCTTGAACAGCGTCAACCCGGCGCGCCAGGCCCGCCGCCAGAAAGCCCTTTCGGTCGTTCAGCGGGCGGTCTTCCGCCGCGCCGCCGAGGATCAACTGCGCTGGGTCAGCACCCTCTTCCCCACCCAGGCATACGCCATGGAAGCCGGCATGGGCTGGCACGAGTACCGCAATTTCGTCTTCTCCGCCTGCGCCGTAGACGGCTCCGTCCCCGACCCGGTGGCTTACTGGCAGGAAGTGGGCAGGCAACAGCAGAAGTTCATCAGCGCCTTCCAGGGACACGACCGCGTCACCCTGCGCGGGACGAATGTGGACCTGACCCTCTCCATCCGCGAGCGGCGCTTCCTCAATTCCTGCGGCATCCACAACATGCCCGACGGCGAAATCTACACCGGTCCGGTGGAAGACTCGGTGGAAGGCTGGGTGCGCTTCACCTACCCGGCAATCTACGGCGGGCGCGCCGTGGAAGGCGTGGAACTGACCTTCGAGAAGGGGCAGGTGGTCAAAGCCAGCGCGCGCACCAACACCGAATTTCTGGAACAGACCCTCAACAGCGACCCCGGCGCGCGCTACCTGGGCGAGTTTGCCATCGGCACCAACTTCCACATCAACCGCTTCACCGGCAACATCCTCTTTGACGAGAAAATCGGCGGCACGTTCCACCTGGCGCTGGGCAACAGTTACCCCGAAACCGGCGGGCGCAATCAGAGCACCATCCACTGGGACATGATTTGCGACCTGCGCACCGACTCCGAGATTCTGGTGGACGGCGAGGTGGTGTACCGCAACGGGACGTTTTTAATCTAGGCGTTTAACCTTTCTGTCCCTGCAGGGCGCCCGGCAGTGCATTCAAACTGCGGCGCCCTGTTTGGTTTTTCCGCCCGGAGAGCGCGGCACGGCTTGTTTGCGGCGGCGGGAGTATAATTCCTGCAGGGCTGGCATCTTCCGCCCGGAGGTCATCCATGGACTCTGACCGTTTATCCCCCGCCCAGCAGAGAGCCCTGCGCGCATCCCTGCTTTCGTTTGAGAAAGCCCTGCGTTCGGCGCTGGAACACCTTTCCCAGCCCGTTCAGCCGGGCATCCTCTACCGCCGTTCCCTGCGCCTGGAGGAAACCGAGCGCCGGGCATTGCAGGAACAAATTCAGCAAACCCTGCACGACCTGGAAACTTTTGTCGGGCGTTTGGGACTGGAAGCGGTGGACGAACCCCTCGAGCGCATCATCGCCGCCGAGATGAGTTTGTGCTGGGAGAGTTTGCAGGAAAGCACCTCTTCGCGCCTGCGCGCCTACGGTGAACTGCCGCCCGCGCTTGCCCGCCGCCTCGACCCGGCGCTGGAAGAGTTTGCCCGCTCGGCATTGGAGATCGCCCGGCGGGTGTCTTCCAACGGCAGAATCGTCCGGGAAATCACCGACGAGGAAGGATGATCACCCATTTTTGTCCGCACTGCTGGGCAGAGATTCCCGCCAAGTCCGTTGTCTGTCCGCATTGCGGCGCCGACCTGTCAGGGTTCGAGGCGGAGACCTTTGAGGACAAACTGCTGGAAGCCCTGCATCATTCCCTGCCCGAACGGCGCATCATGGCGGCGCAGATTCTGGGCAACATTCAAAGCCGCCGAGCCGTCCCCCTGTTTGAGCAAATTCTGCAGAGCGAGGAAAAGGATTTCTTCTTCCTGCGGGCTGTCCTGCTCTCGCTGGCAAAAATCAACCCGCCGCAGTGCCGCCTCTGGCTGGAGCGCGCCGCGCAGCACCCTTCCATCCTGGTTTCCCGCTTTGCGCAGGAATTGCTGGCGCGCCTGGATCGCGGTCAACCGCTGGATGAGTGGGAGCGCCACCTGGGCTAAAACTCCGGCAGGTGATGGTCGAAGCGTTCGGCGGGCAAGCCGGTAAAGATCGTCAGCACCTTAATCCAGGCGCGGCGTTCCTCGGGCGTCAGGGCTTCCTCGCGGTATTCCCAGTTTTGCTTGCGAATGTACTCCAGCATGTGTCCGCGCTGGGTTTTGAGGCGTTCCATCGTGTCTTCCAGCACAAAATCGGTAGCGCGTGGGAAGCGTTCTCCGGGGGCATCCAGCCACCCGCGCAGGTGGCGCAGGCAGATGCCGTCCGACTGGAGATAGGCTTCGCGCAGGCGCTCATCGCGCTCTTCCAGGGCTTGCATGAGGCTGGAGAGGATGTTCATCCCCGCCTGATGCACCTGCTGGCAGATGGGACACTGCATCGCCGCGGGGGGCTGGGCGCGCCGGAACCACCCAGTCCATGGGGCTTTGCGCGCCGCGCGCCTCTGGCGCAAGTCATCCAGCGTGCTTTCGATGAGCGATTCGTAGATGAGGTTCACCCCCAGCACCGGACCACTGCGCGAAAGTTCCATGGCTGTCAGCAGGCGGGTATGCTCCGGGCAGAATCCGCTGGCTTGGCGCACGTTCTGGCGGGTTTGCGGGTCGTTGGTTTGCTCCCAAAGCAGGTGGTCCACGGCGCTCAACGCGGCTTCATGCTCCAGACGGCACACCGCGCATCCCGGCTTGCGCAGGGCTTCTTCCAGTCGAATCAGGGTCAGGGCAAAGGGCATGGGAAATCCTTGAGAAGTAAAATGCTTTAGAGGATTATACGCCCGGAGAGGCTTTCAAGAGAGCCTGAAGATCTATCTCCTTTCCAAACTGTAAATCTTACTCTCCCAGCCCCCCTTTATAATTAAGTGCAGAATGTTTCGCCGTTTCTCTGTCAATTTTGCCGTCTTCTCCATCCTGTTGGATGGTGCGCTGATTCTCGGAGCGCTGATTGCCGCAACGCAGTTACGGGTTGCTTTGAACGTTTTACCCTTCGTCAAAGAAATCCCCGCCGTGCAGTTGCCCGGTGTACTGTATGCCCTCTTCCCGATGTTGTGGGTGGGCATTTTACTGGCTTTCTCAGTGTACGACGGGCGCAAAAATTTGCGGGTGGTGGATGAACTCTCCAGCCTCACGCTGGCTTCTCTGCTGGCGGTGATGTCGCTGGCGGGCATTCTGTACTTCTCTTACCGCGAGGTCTCCCGCTTCCTCTTTCTGAGCGCAACGGGGAGCGCCTATCTTCTCCTGGTGGGGTGGCGGCTGGCAGCGCGACTGGCTTTCCGCCGCAATGGACTGCACCGCACCATCCGCCGCGTGCTGATTCTGGGCGATAACACCGTAGGACGGCAGTTGGAAGAGCAAATTCGCGCTCATCCCTTCCTGGGCTTGGAGATTGTGGGCTTTCTGGATGACGATTGGCAGACCCAGGCGGATCACCATGACGTGCTGGGGTCGCTGGATGCGGTGCGCACCTGGGTGCAGGAAAAATCCGTCGATGATGTAGTGGTGGCTCTGCCCCTTGCCGCCCATCAGCGCCTGACCGAGGTGGTCAGCGAACTGCACGACCTGCCGGTGCGGGTGTGGGTCATCCCTGATTACTTCTCGCTGACCCTGTACCGCGCCCGTGTGGAAGACTTTGCCGGCATCCCCATGCTGGACCTGCGCGCCCCGGCGCTGAACGAGTTCCAGCGTCTGGTCAAGCGCCTGTTCGACTTGACCCTCTCCGTGCTGATTCTGCCCTTTGTTCTGCCGCTCATGGGCATCATTGCCCTGGCGATTAAACTGGACAGCCCCGGTCCGGTGCTGTACCGCGCACGGCGGGTGGGCGAAAACGGCAAACTCTTCTACATGCTCAAATTCCGCACTATGGTACAGGATGCCGACAAGCGCCTGCACGAGGTCATGCAGACCGATGAACAGGGCAACCTGGTTTACAAACGTCCTGACGACCCGCGTGTGACCCGCGTGGGGCGCTTCCTGCGCCGCACCAGCCTGGATGAACTGCCTCAACTCTTCAACGTCCTGCGTGGCGAGATGAGCCTGGTAGGACCGCGCCCGGAACTTCCTGAACTGGTGGAGCGTTATGCCCTCTGGCAGCGCAAACGCTTTGCCGTGCCGCAGGGGATCACCGGCTGGTGGCAAATCAACGGGCGCGCCGATAAACCCATGCACCTGCACACCGAAGATGACCTGTACTACGTGCAGAACTACTCCCTCTGGCTGGATTTGCTCATCCTCTGGCGCACCTTCTGGGCGGTGTTGCGTCGTAAGGGTGCTTTTTAACCGCTTATTCCGCAACGCTTTTGTAATCCGCAATTCTCAACCATTCAGGTTCAGAATCCGCTATAATCACTCCTGTATGCACTGTCTTCCCACCGCCATCCCCGAGGTGATGATCCTCGAACCGCAGGTTTTCCGCGATGCGCGCGGCTTCTTCATGGAAACCTTCCACGAGGAAAAATTTGCCGCGCTGGGACTGCCCACCCGCTTCGTGCAGGATAACCACTCCGCCTCGCGGCGCGGCGTTCTGCGCGGACTGCATTACCAGATTCAGCAAGCCCAGGGTAAACTGGTGCGGGTCATCTCCGGCGAGGTGTTCGATGTAGCCGTGGATCTGCGCCGCAGTTCCCCTACCTTCGGTCAATGGGTGGGCGAGGTGCTCAGCGCCGAGAATCACCGCATGATGTGGATTCCCGCCGGCTTTGCGCACGGCTTCCTGGTGCTGAGCGACTGGGCAGAGGTGCTCTACAAAACCACCGATTTCTACGCTCCGCAGTGGGAACGCACCCTGTTGTGGAACGACCCCGCTGTTGGCGTGCGCTGGCTGATTTCCCCCGGCGAACAGCCCCTGCTCTCCGAGAAAGACCAGCGCGGCTTGCCGTTGTCGCAGTGCGAAACGTATCCTTAACTCACGCTCCCGCTCCGGTGGGACGCTTTCTTTTCGGGAGGATGTATGCCCCATTCCCTTTTAGTCACCGGCGGAGCCGGGTTTATCGGTTCTAACTTCGTGCGCTACCTGCTGGCTCATGACCCCGATGTGCGCATTGTCAACCTCGACCTGCTCACCTATGCGGGCAGTCTGGAAAACCTGAAGGACCTGCCCGACCCCGCGCGCCACACCTTCGTACAGGGCGATATCTGCGACCGCGCCCTGGTGGAGGATCTCTTCCGCCGCTATCAGGTGGATACGGTGGTGCATTTTGCCGCCGAATCGCACGTGGACCGCTCGATTCTCGGTCCGGCGCAGTTCATCCAGACCAACATTGTCGGCACGTTCACCCTGCTGGAAGCGGCGCGCCAGGCATGGCTGAAAGAGGGCATCGTCCCGGTGGAGCAAGCCCGCTTTCACCACGTTTCCACCGATGAGGTGTTCGGCTCGCTCGAACCCCACGACCCGCCCTTCACCGAAACCACCCCCTACAACCCGCGCTCGCCCTACTCGGCATCCAAAGCCTCCAGCGACCATCTGGTGCGGGCATACCACCACACCTACGGCTTGCCGGTGAGCATCACCAACTGCTCCAACAACTACGGACCCTATCAGTTTCCCGAAAAACTCATCCCGCTGATGATTTTCAACGCCCTCAACGGCAAACCTCTGCCCATCTACGGCGATGGTCAGCAGGTGCGCGACTGGCTCTACGTGGAGGACCACTGCGAAGCCATCTGGAAGGTGGTGTGCGAAGGCAAACTGGGCGAGACCTACAACATTGGCGGCGGCAACAACCCCGCCAACCTGCAGGTGGTGCATACCCTCTGCGACATCCTCGATGAACTGCTCCCGCACTCGCCGCACGCCCCGCACCGCAGTCTCATCCAGTTCGTTGCCGACCGCCCGGGTCACGACCGCCGCTATGCCATGGACATCCGCAAGATTCAGCGCGAATTGGGCTGGAGTCCTCGCGAGACCCTTGCCAGCGGACTGCGCAAGACCGTGCAGTGGTATCTGAGTCATCCCGACTGGATTGAAGCCATCCGCCAGACCTCAGACCTGAGCGGCTGGATGGAGAAGAACTACGCCCGCAGAGGAGGAAATCCATGAAAGGCATCATTCTTGCCGGAGGGAAAGGCACGCGCCTCTACCCGCTGACGCTGTCCATCAGCAAGCAAATCCTGCCGGTGTACAACAAGCCGATGATCTACTACCCGCTGTCTATCCTCATGTTCGCGCGCATCCGCGAGATTCTGGTCATCAGCACGCCCGACGACCTGCCCGCCTTCCGCCGTCTGCTGGGTGACGGCAGTCAGTGGGGACTTTCGTTTGCCTACGCCGAACAGCCTCAGCCCAACGGACTGGCGGAAGCCTTCCTCATCGGGCGGGACTTTCTGGCAGGCGAAAGCGCGGCGCTGATTCTGGGCGATAACATCTTTTACGGGCACGGCTTGCCGGAGCAGGTTCAGCGCGCCGCCAGTTTGACCCACGGCGCGGTGATCTTTGCCTATCCGGTGCGCGATCCCGAACGCTACGGCGTGGTGGAGTTTGACGGCAGTGGCAGGGCGGTGAGCATTGAGGAAAAGCCCAAACAACCGCGGTCGCGCTTTGCCGTGCCGGGCATGTACTTCTACGATGAGCGCGTGTGCGACTTTGCCGCCGCGCTCAAGCCCTCGCCGCGCGGCGAACTGGAAATCACCGACCTCAACCGCGTCTATCTGGAGCGCGGCGAACTGCAGGTGGAACTGCTGGGACGCGGTATCGCCTGGCTGGATGCCGGCACGCACGAATCGCTGATGCAGGCATCCAGCTTTGTGCAGGCGGTGGAAGACCGTCAGGGCTTGATGATTGCCTGCCCGGAGGAAATTGCCTGGCGCATGGGCTTCATTGATGACGAACAACTGCTGGCGCAAGCCCGGCGCTACGGGCAGAACGAGTACGGCACGTACCTTCTGCGCCTGCTGGAGGAAAAACGCTGATGCGCATCCTCTTGCTGGGGCACGGTGGACAGGTGGGCTGGGAATGCCGCCGCACTCTCGCGCCGCTGGGTGAGGTGGTCACTGCCGATTACCCGGAGGTGGACTTTGCCCAACCCGAGGGCTTGCCCGCGCTGATGGAGCGCGTGCGCCCGCAGGTCATCGTTAATGCCGCTGCCTACACCGCCGTAGACCGCGCCGAGAGCGAGCCGGAAACAGCGCGGCGGGTGAACGCCCTGGCGCCCGGCGTGCTGGCGCAATCCGCCCGACGGCTGAGGGCGGCGCTGGTGCATATCTCCACCGATTACGTCTTCGACGGCAGGAAGGGCGCGCCCTACACTGAGGAAGATATTCCCAACCCGCTCAGTGTGTACGGGCAGACCAAATGGGAAGGCGAGCAAGCCGTACAAGAAGCCGGCGGAGCGTACCTCATCCTGCGCACCTCGTGGGTGTACAGTTTGCGGCGGGAGAGTTTCGTCAGCAAGGTGCTGGAATGGTCGCGCCAGAAGGATGTCCTGCGGGTGGTGGACGATCAGGTTGCCGGACCAACGTGGGCGCGCATGCTGGCGCAAGCCATCAGCGCGGTGCTGGCGCAGAGCCTTGCCAGCGGAGATATCTTCGACTGGCTGGAGGAACGCCGCGGGGTGTATCATCTGGCGGGGAAGGGCTGGTGTTCGCGCTATCAGTGGGCGTGTGAGATTCTGCGCCTCGACCCACACCGCGAGCAACAGCGCGCCCGCGAAATCCTGCCCGCCCGCACGGCAGAGTTTCCCACCCCGGCGGTGCGCCCGCTCTTCTCCGCCCTGGAGATGAGCAAATTCGAGCGCACCTTTGGACTTACCCTGCCCCTCTGGTCTCAGGCGCTGGAGATGGCGATGGAGGGGGAGAGGGCTTAAGCGCCTCGGGAAACACTGCCAGCCCCAAACCAACGAAGACGAAGGCATGCGGTAACAGCATACGCACTTCCTGCCAGTAGCCCCACACCAGAATCAAGGGCAGATGAAATACCAGCACCCACCCTGCCCGCTGAAGGAACAGCGGCGCGCGGCGGTAAGCCAGGAACGCCATCAGCCAGAATCCCCCCAGGAAGAGCACCCAGTTAACCCCCGCCCTGAACAAATGCGCGGGTTGGATATTGAACTGCCAGATTTGCGCCAGCGTTTCCACGGGTTGCGTGGCAGGGCGTAATCCGCGCAGTGCCAGGAACACTCCGCCCCACAGCAGGGCGTACAGCGCCAGCCAGCCGGCGCGTGTCCACTGCCATCCGCGCAGGTTAAACAGGCGCTCTCCCGCCAGCATGGTGAGGGCAAAAGCCGGCAGAATCAGCACCGCCGTTTCGCGGTTAAGCGACGCCAGTAAAACCACCCCCGCCAGCCAGCCCCAGCGCCCCTCTGCCATGAGCATCAGCGACAAAATGTAAAAGAACGCTTCCCAAAACGACCAGGGTTGAAAGTAATGGTCGTAGAAGGTCAGCGGCGTCACCGCCGCCACAAACAGCGTCCCGATGAGCGCATACTCGGTGCGATACCACACCCTCAGCAGACGAAAACCCGCCCACAGCCACAGGAAAAGCGCCCCAACGTTAAGTACAATGTAGGAAAGCGCAAACGCGCGGTAATCGGGAAAGAAGAGCCGTTCCACCCGAAAGAGTCCCTCGGCAAGGAAAGGCACCAGCACGCGGTACTGGTAAGGCGAGGGCGCGCTGCCCTGAACAATCTGACGGTGCAGGTCAAGGCGCATGTCCAGGGTGTTTTTCTCGATATTAAGGTAATACATGTACCCCAGCGCCAGCGCCAGCGAGAGCAGAATCACCCCCACAGCAAAGGAAGAAGAGCGTCTCATCGTCATGGCTCCCCCGTCAGGTCCATGCGGTTAATCCCCACTCCGGCAGGGTGTTCTTTCAGTCTTTCGGCAATCACTTCTAGCGGAGCATTGTCATCCAGGTAAACGCTCACGGAATAAATCTCTTTGATTCCCATTTGGCGCAAATGATTCATCAGCCTCTGCTGAATCCCCTCATCCCCGCCGGTAGAAAGCACATTCCCCCGAAAGTACAGAGCCGGTACATCCATGGCAAAGGCTTTACTTGCCAGCACCAGCGGTTGATTGGGAATGGCGTTAAGCACGGGAAGAGTGCGAGCATAGTAACCGGTGAGGGTGCGGGCGGTCAGCAATCCCCGAAAAGACATGCCCAGCCCCACCAGAGATGCCGCGAGAAACACCGCAAGCATTCCTGCAAACAAGGGCTTCCTGCCAGCATGCTGGAGATGGTGCAGTTCCAGTAAAGCCGCAACCACCAGTAAGGGATAGAACGAGAGCAGGTAACGCGGACCCCACTGCAAACCGCCTGCACCTACCCATGCCCGCCAGAAATACACTGCCCCATATACCAGCAAACTCGCCGCCAGCATGACAGGAAAAGCGGAATGTTTCCACGCCGGTTTGCGAAGCAAATAATACAACCCGAAAAACACCTGCGGTGCCGCCAGCACTGCGCCGTGCACCGCCTGATACCCCGTCGGTTGAAGTGCCACCCACCCGCACACGCCAATCACCCCGCCAAAGGCAGTCAGCGAGAGCCAGCGCAGGCGCGGAAAGAACGCCAGCACCACTCCCGCCAGCAGGGAGAGGCTTGCCGTCCACAGCGCCCAGCGCGGGAAGATGAACGCATCGGCGCGGGGCGGGTTGAACAGGGCATACGCCAGCAGTTTCAACCCGGCTTTTTGCCACCCGGAAAAGGCATCGGCTTCGACCAGTTTGCCAAAGGTTGGACCGAACGGGTGTCCCGCCGTCCACAGGTTCAATGCCATCCACGGCAGAGAAGCCAGCGCCGCGCTGAGGGCGGTGTAGATTGCCAGGCGGGGACGTCGCACCAGCAATACCAGCCCGAACCCGATCAGCAGAAATGCCGCATCCGGGCGAAAGAACACCGCCAGCGACCCGCTGACTCCCGCCAGCACGGCGGAGCGGGCGCGCCGATGCTCATCGGCATTCAGCATGCCCCACAGCGCCCCCAGCACCCCGGCAGTGCTGAGGGTATGCTCCCAGAAGCGCGTGGCGTAAAACGCCACCGGCGTTGCCAGACCGGTAAGAACGAGGGCAAACATTCCCCATTTTAAGGAGCCGCTCAATCTGGCAGTGATTCCGCCAGTCAAAGCCGCGCTTAACGCGCCAAAGAAAGCCGGTAAAACAAATAATCCCAGCCAGCCAAAGGCTTTGTAGAAAGGCAGTGAAACCAGCGGCAGGGCAAGGGGCCACCATGAGCAAATACTCCCATCACAGGGGAGAAAATAGTACAGGGGGACAAATTCAAAGGAAGGGTCGAGGCTCTGAGAAGGATAAAGAAGCGGGGTATTCAGTCGTCCACTTTCCAGAATGGAGCGAAGATAAATATACTTTCCCCCTTCATCCAGTGACCAGAAGATTTCCCGCGGAGCAAGGCTTGCCCAGAGAAGATAGAAGAAAAACAATACCCCTCCACCCACCCCCAGCACAATCCGGGGGGACTGCCAAAACTTGACAGGGTGGGGCAGAGAATGCTGAGAAACCATGAAGACTCACCGTTTTTGCGCCAGGATAATCCAGAAATTCGCGCCAAAAGTCTGGCATAAATGGGTGTACGCATTGGAGTCCCCCGCCCGCCGCTGTACATATCGGAGAAGCAGCCGCGCCCGGCGGCGGATTTTTTCAGCAAGTTGCACAGGAATATGAACCTCATTCAGCCCGGCATTCATTTTTTGGATGGCTAGTTCCATTTCTTTGAGCAGAATAGCAGGCTCCACCCAGCGCTCATTCAGCAATCGCACATTCAGCCCAAGATAGTTCATTCGCTGGATATACCAGTCAATCAGGTGGTACTCATTTACCCCGTATGCCGTGTTGGGATAAAGGGCTTTGAAATAGGCTTCGGCATCTTTGGGAGTCAGCAGGGTTATTCCCGGCAGGTTGTAATGCCCATCTTTTGCAAGAAAGCCGTACCAGAACGGGTTGAGAATTTCCATGTACAGCAATCCACCGGGATTAAGCACTCGAACAATTTGCTGTAAGGTAAGTTCTGGATTGGGAACGTGCTCGATGACATCGTTACAGGTGACTATGTCAAACGTGCCAAGGTCCAGGAACTCCGGCGCTTCCACACTGAGCAAATGAAGTTCCCCTTTTACCCCTTTTTCTTTCAAATTAATTTCTGCCAGGCGCAAAAGGTCAGAATTTACATCAATCCCTGCTACACGGGAACACCCCCGCTGAGCAAAGGCAATCAGAAAGCCCCCATAAGCACAACCCACATCTAAAAAGGATTTTTCGTGGAAATTCATCCAGGGGGCAAGGCGGGATGCCGTACGGCTTCCTCTTTCGATTGTACTGCGGGCAAAGGTTTCCCACAGATTCAGCGTTTCCGGCGACATATCCCTGCCCACTTCCTGAAGGTACATCTGCAATCGGAAATTGAACTCCGGTCCGGTTGCATCAGGAGAAATTCTGGCAATCATTTGCTGTGCTCTTACCTGCCAGGTATTATGCAGGGCAACGCGGTCAGCCAGTTGGTGATACGCAGGGTTTCCGCCTAATTTCAGGGCTTCATCCACCATCTGGCTGAATTTTTGCGGAGTATCGGCTACCAGGACGCCTTCGGTTTTCATGCTTTCGCGCATGGGAGTGATCACCACGGGCTTGTGCGCCGCCATGTACTCAAACAGTTTCAGCGGCGAGGTGGAATGGGTAATGTCATTGACTACAAAAGGAATCATGCAGGCATCGAAATAACGCAGATACTTCGGTAATTCCTGGTAATCTTTCTTCCCCAGCCAGAAGATGTTTGAAACCTGGTCCAGATGTGCCTGGCGAATCGTGCCGTCGTAATCAGGTCCAATCAACACAAAGTTCACGTCCGGGCGCAGAGCCGCCACCTGGCGGAGCAGGTCGTAATCAAACCAGCGTGCCAGTGCCCCGTAATATCCCACAATGGGACGTTTGGACTGCACCATCGGCGCCAGGTCGTGAGGCGGGGGCTCTTGCTTTTGCCACACCTGCTGGAAATGCCCATAGTCCACTCCGTTGGGGACAAGCAGTGCATCCGGGCGGATTTCGCGGACTTGTTCGAGCAGAGAGTCAGCCGTCGCAATGACCAGTTGCGCATTGCGCAGGAAGAAACGGTGATTTTCCTGCAATTCGGGGAGAGGACGGGAAAAAACCTCCAATTCATCAATGTAATCATAAATGACATAAGGCTCGTTGAAGTAAGGCAGGTACTCGCGATTGTATGGATAAAACATGACAACAGGTCGCGAGATGTTCTTGAAATACTTCATCTCCACCTTTGTCAGGTACAGACGAGGGGCAATCTCATGATACCCGGGGGAAGAACGCACATATTCCGGCTGGCAGTAAAACACCAGATATCCTTCGCGCGCAAAAGCCAGCGCCAGATGCTGGGGACGCTGATACAGGGTAGCTTTCCATTCAATGGAAGGGGGAAAAACGATGACTCCTTTCACATCGCCGTGCGCGTGAAGAATGTCCATTAACTCGGCGTAGTAGTTTCGGAAGATAAAGCGCCGAACCTTACGCACCCAGCCCAGACGATTCAGGTAACGCACGGCTCTTCCACCCGAAGGCAGGATTGCCTGACGTACCTTTTCAAACAGGCGATACCCCAGCCAGGCAGGTGAGTTTCTGAATCGGGTCATTTCATCCAGTAGTTGCTGGTTTTTCCGCGTCAGGTACTGGACTTCTTCCTGAAGCGTCTGAATTTGTTGCGCCGATTGTGCCTGATAGCGGGCGGCAAGGACAATTGCATCCGCAAGTGCATTTTTACTGATCAACCCGGCGTCAGCCCATTGGGAAGAAACTGTCTGCCAGGTTTTGCCTGCATCAGGAAGCAGGCTGGACTCATTCACCGGTGCCACAATCAGCCGATAGGCGGCGCCTTCTTCCTGCGGTATTAACCCTGAGCGATGTGCCTGATAGATGATTTGCCGCAAAGACTCTTGCATGCCGTACAACCAGTGTACATACGCATGGGTTAATTTCTGTCCCAGAAAAACCTGTATCGCTGACTCTAACCCCGCGCGCTGGAGTGCCGATATCAAATCCTTCTCCTGTATTGCCTTAGGGAGCGCCTCATGACTGTACAGGGATGTCCAAATATACCAGATCCAGTACCAGTAATTTCCCGAATTCGGCGCACCGATGGCAAGGTATCGGCTGGCAAGGGGTTTCAGAGCCTTCAAGGCTTCAGTCTGTTCCTCTTCTGACAGGAAAATCAACCCGTCAGGAACACATACCATATCCCATGAATCGGTGGGAATTTCGACAAAAAGGCGCACATGAGGTTGTTGAAAGAGCCCTTCTTTAGCTAATTGCTGTTGATGGATTGGAGAAGCACAAAGCACTCCCAGATGAAAGCGGGGATCCTGAGCAAGGATTCTGCCCAACCATTCGGCGCCACTTCCCGCCAGTAAAATTCTGCCGCCTTCGGGTAAAATTTTTCGGATGAAAGAGAAAAGTTCCCTTTCAAATTCCGCAGTCTCGGGGATTTCTTTTTTAAGAAACAGTTTCAAGAATGAAACGGTATTCAGACGATTCAACCATTCTTCCTGCATAGTCCCTACCTTGCAAGTTCGTCAATTCGCGTTTCTACATGGGGAAGCACCACCGATAAAACGGGTTTGTTCGACACCACTTTAAGAAACACCGCATTCTCGATGTAATCCTCATAGGCTGGCACAGCGTCCTGGCGGTCTTCCACGTTCATCACCAGCGCGTAATCGCCGGGGGCAAGAATGTTCTGGAAGCGGAAGGTGACCTCTACCGCCTGACCGGCGCGCAGGGCAGGGAACGCCAATCCTTCGTCGCAGGTCGTGGCGGTAATGATGTCCAGCCCTTTCAGGTTGCGCAGGTTGATGCCCGCGCCATACGCCTGTTGGGGCAAATCTGCCAGCGCCCGCACCCGCAGGGAAATTTCCACCGTGTCGCCGTATTCCAGCGTGCTGGCGAATCCCGTGGAAGAGTGCACGCGGTAGGCTTCGATGCGCGCCCGTCCGTTCCCCCAGCGCACCAAATCGGGGCGTGCTTTCAAGACTACCCAGCCCTGCGGGTCGCTCTCGGATGGGGCGGGTACGCTGGCGGGGGATGCTTGTTGCTGTTGGGCTTCGAAGAGCATCTGAATATACTGCGAAGTCACTTCCATGGGAGAGCCCAGCATGCGCATCTCGCCGTGAGAAAGCCACATGGCGCGGTCGCACAGCGTGCGCACGGTCTGCACATCATGGGTCACCAGCACAATGGCCGTGCCTTGCTCGTGCAGGTCGCGCATGCGGTTCATGCACTTCATCACAAAACCGGCATCGCCCACCGCCAGGGCTTCGTCCACGATGAGAATTTCCGGATCCACGCAGGTGGCGATGGAGAACGCCAGACGCACATACATGCCCGACGAATACAGTTTGACTGGCTGGTCAATGAAGTCCTCAATCCCCGAGAACGCCACAATCTCGTCGAAGCGGCGGCGCATTTCCTGCTCGGAGATGCCCAGCGTCACCCCACTGAGATAGACGTTTTCTCTGCCGGTAAACTCGGGGTGGAAGCCCGCACCGAGTTCCAGCAGAGCCGTCAGGCGTCCGCGCCGTTCCAGGCGACCGGTAGTGGGCGCCAGGGTGCCCGCCATGATTTGTAAGAGCGTGCTTTTTCCGCTCCCGTTAACGCCGATAACCCCCAGCACCTCTCCACGCTGTACCGAGAGATTGATGCCGCGTAGTGCCCAGAAGGTGCGGGCATATTCTTTACCGGTAAAGGGCGTGAGGAACAGCGTTTTCAACCGCTCGATTTGGCGGTTGTACAGGCGGTATGCCTTGGAGATATTCTCCAGATGCAGGACTTCGTCGGCGTTCATAGGTAATCCGGAAAAGCATGTTTGGTGCGGTTAAACCAGACGAACCCCACCATCCAGAACAGCAAACTCATCCCGCCCGCCCACAGAATTTGCTCCAGCGTGGGCGGCAGTCCTTCCATAAGCACACGGCGGTACATGCCGACAATCTGCGCCATGGGGTTAAGCGTCACCAGAAAGCGAAAGCGCTCGGGGATGAGGGTTTCGGGATAAAAAATGGGGGTGATGAACATCAACAGCAGGGTCAGCAGGCTGGTTGCCTGGCGAAAATCGGGGATGAACACCGAGAGCGAAGCCAACAGCCACGAAATCCCGGTTTGAAGCATGAACTGCAAGAGCAGGAAAAACGGCAGAAGCAGAATCCACAGGGTTAACCCGTTGCCAACTACCAGCACCAGCATCAGCAAAAGTCCCAACCCGATGAGTTGCTGAATCATCGTCACCAATGTCAGGTTGACCGGCAAAACTTCTACCGGGAAGACCACCTTCTTGACCAGGTTGGGGCTGATGCGAATCAGCGAACAGGCAGAGTTGATGCCTTCGGCAAAGGCATTCCACGGCACCAGCCCGCACAGCAGGTACACGGCAAACACGGTGGGAGAATCGCTGGAGCCAAAACGCACCTTAAGGAAGTAGGAAAAGACCAGCGTGTACGCCAGCATCATTAAGAGGGGCTGGGCAACTGCCCAGAGGATGCCAAAAATCGAACCGCGGTAGCGTGCCCGAAAATCCCGCCAGGTGAGGATGCGGATGGCTTCGCGGTAGCGAATCAATGTCGCCATCGTTTTCGGCACATTCACCAGATCAGCCAGCAGTGTCAGGGCTTTACTCAACGAAAAAATTCCCAGCCTGTTCTCAAAAGTGTTGTTGAGAGCGATTATACCATTCTCATTCCTGCTCAGAACAATGCAGAAGAGTACCCGCTTTGGCAGGCTCAAACATAGACAGGATGAGAGGACGAACTTTTTAGCGGGAGGAAATACGCTCCACCGCTTCCAGAATTTGCCGGGCGCGGCTGTGCCAGGTATGCCGCGCGGCTTCCTGACGCAGGGCATTTTGAAACGCTTCCTGCGCTCCCTGCGCCAGCGCGCGATCCAGTTGATCGCTCCATTCCTGCGGTGTGCTGGCAGGGAAGACCAGCGGAACGGAGAGACTTTCCTGCATGGGAGTCATCACCACCGGCTTGCCCGCCGCCAGGGCTTCAAACAGTTTCAGCGGCGAAGTCGCGTGGGTAATCGGGTTGAGGCGGAAGGGGATCATCACCGCATGGAAGCCGTAGAGGTAAGCGGGCAAACTCTCATAAGGGCGCACCCCCAGCCAGTGCACGTTAGCCAATTTCTGCCAGGGGCGTTTTTCCTGTCCGCCGTGCAATTGCGGTCCGATGAGCACGAAGGACAAATCTGCGCGCAGACGGGCAACCGACTCCAGCAGGTTGTCATCAAACCACTCCGCCAGCGCGCCGATGTAACCGATGATGGGTTTGCCCTCTTTGCGGAGTTCTTCGATTTCCGGCGCAAGGCGCTCAGGCTTGCAGGCAAAGAAATTCACATCCACACCATTGGGGCAAAGAATAAGGTCGTCCCGTTCGGCTTGAAAGGTATCCCGCAGGCGCCGTGCCGTAACCAGCACCACCTCAGCACGGGCCATGCGCTGGCGGTGCTGATGTGCCAGCAGGCAGGGATGCACCTGCTTGAAAGTGGAAAAGTCGTCCACAATGTCATAGATCAGACGGGAACCGCGCAGGGCAAAGGCGGGCGAGTAACTCCACGGCAAGAGGTACAGCCAGGGGCGTTCCAGCCCAGAAAGCGCCTGCGGCGGCGCACAGCACAGCAGAAGACTTTCTCCCAGAGGGATCACCAGAGGCTTTCCCTGCCATGCCCACTCTGGTTCCAGGTAGATGACTCGCTCGCCCAAATCTGCCAGGGCTTTTGCCAGTTGCTGAGGGCGCTGAAAGAGTTGCTTTTGCCAGGAAAGCCCGGGGGCAAACACCCACACCCGCTTTCCATCAGCCCATTCTGTCAGGGAGTGCTGGATGTGTTGCACCTGCCGGGGGGAACGCAGAGCGCGCAGGGTTTGTTTGGCGTGCCACCACAGGGTTTTGACCAGCACCAGCGGCGGGCAAACCAAAGACTCTCCGGTGCTCACAGGCGGACGGCTCATCCTTCTTTTCCTTCCATCACTGCCAGAATCTGACGGTTGACGGCGTTCTGATTGAAGCGCTGCAGGGCAATTTGGCGCGAGGCAGTCCCCATTTGACGGCGCACGTCTTCGGAGCGCAACAGGTCTTCCAGGCGGTTCGCCAGCGCCTCAACATCCCGCGCCGGGACGATAAAGCCGTTCACACCATCCTCTACGACGGCGCGGCATCCGGGCAGGTCGCTGGCGACGATGGGCAAGCCGCAGGCGGCGGCTTCCATCAGGGCAGAGGGCAAGCCTTCACCGTAAAAGGAAGGGAACACAAATACATCGGCTTGCGCATAGACTTCTTCCATGCGTGGCTGAAATCCCCACCATTCCACCCAGCCGGAGTCTGCCCACGCCTGCACCGTTTCGCGCTCCAGCGAAAGCGGATTACCCGCATCTACATCCCCCGCCAGCGCCAGCCGAAAGCGCACCCCGCGCTGACGCAGGATTTTGCCTGCTTCTACCAGGTCTTCCAGTCCTTTTTCGCGCAGGAAGCGCCCGGCAAATAACACCATGGGCACTTCATTTTGATGTTGCACGGGGTGAAAGCGTTCCACGTTTACTCCCAACCCGGCAAGCAGATGCGCCTGTTCGGGGCGGAGCAATTTCTGCTCAATGAAGTACTGCCGATCCAAATCGTTCTCAAACAGCACCTGCTGGCGTTTGGAGCGCAAAATCAGGCGGTAGAGCGCCAGCACCAGGGGACGCAGAAGCCTCGCCTTACGTTCCTCGGAGACCAGCGCATACCCCCTGCCGGTGATGTTGCTCA
Source organism: Anaerolinea thermophila UNI-1 (assembly GCF_000199675.1). Taxonomy (GTDB): domain Bacteria; phylum Chloroflexota; class Anaerolineae; order Anaerolineales; family Anaerolineaceae; genus Anaerolinea; species Anaerolinea thermophila. The sequence continues at coordinate 3,239,670 of NC_014960.1, read as the reverse complement.
CCACCCGCGGCACGCCCGTCCATTGTGCTGCCAGCCCGCCGTACAGAACCGGTTTGATGGTGAGATGGTTGACCACATCCGGGCGTTCCCGGCGGTAGATTTGCGCCAGCCGCCAGAAGGCATCCAGTTCCTTCCACGGCGCCAGCGACTGCCTGCCCACTTCCCAGCGCACCCAGCGGAAACCGGCTGTCTGCAGGGCGGGAGCGTACTCGCCGGCGGGTGAGACCAGCACAACCTCATGTCCTTGTTCTCGGAGAAAGCGGGCAAAATTGAGGCGGTAGTTATAGAGAAACCAATCGGTGTTGGCAACCAGCAGAATTTTCATGCGCCGTTCAATTCCCGGTACAGGTCCATCAGACGCTGTTCCATTACCTTCCAGCCAAAGCGGGTTTCGTAGGCGCGGCGCGCGGCTTTGCCCATGCGCTCGCGCAGGTCGGGATCTTCGGCAAGGCGGGAGAGGGCTTCGTCCAGAGCGTCCACATCCCCGTAAGGGATGGCAATGCCCATGCCCCACTCTTCCACAATGCGATCTACGTTTGTCCCCTGGGCGACCACAATCGGCTTGCCCAGCATCATGGCTTCAAAGAGTTTGTTGGGACTGGAGTAGCGGTTGTTGATGACCGCCGGATCGTAGAGTGCAAACAGCACATCCGCGCTCTGCGAAAGTTCCAGCGCCTTGCGGTAGGGCACCCGTCCGTGCCAGAGGGCATTGGGCAGGGTACGCAGTTTCTCCAGAATCACCGGTTCATCTCCGCCGAAGCCTGCCATGTCCAGTGTCCACTGCGGATGGCGGCTCAGCACGTCCAGCATTTCCAGAAGCATGCGCTCCACGTGCATCAGCCCCACGTAACTCAGGCGCAAAACGCCCTTGGGCGAGGGCTGAAAGGCAGGCAGAAAGTCACGCTCGTCTTCGGGACTGTTATAAATGACTTCCAGACGGCGCGGATGCGAACCGGCAATTTGCTCGCGGCGGGCGTCATCGCAGAGAATCACCGCGTCCGCCTGATCAATGGCGCGCAGGTCGCGGCGGCGAATCCAGTTTTTAATCCATCCCGGTGTGCGCCGCAGGTGATCGGCGTAGAAGTCAAAGATGTCGTACACCACGCGCTTGCCGTACAGCCGTCCTGTCCACAACGCTGGCAGGATGGTATCGAAGTCGCAGGCATGCAGGATGTCGTACTCGTGGGCATGGCGAAAGAGCCACCCCACCAGGGCTACCTGCCAGCGCAACAGGTTGGGCAGGTTGAGAATCCCCGCGGCGTAGCCCGCCCGGATGGGTATGCGGTAGATGAAGAATCCCTCGCGCTGTTCCACCCGCGGCTGGCTGGCAGTGCGATCCCATGCCAGCACGTCCACGCTGTAACCCGAGCGTGTCAGCGCACGGGCTTCTTTCTCCACGCGCGGGTCGGGAGCAATCGGGTTGGAACGGCAAAAGAGGACTTTTTTCTCCGGCATGGGCTTATTATATCAAACCCCGCGGCACGAACCTTGCACGTATCTGGAAACAGAAAACGAGGATACAATCAATCTCAGGAGGTTGTTCCGTGCGCAGGGTTGTGTTGTTCTTTGCTTTGATGCTCATGCTCACCGCTTGCAGTGGATTTCCTCTTCCCGGAGCGCCTGCTCAGCCGGCTCCCACCAATCCCCCGCCGCAGATTGCCCCCACTGCCACCCCGCAGGTGGTGCGCACCCTGCCCCCGCTGATCACCCCCACCCAGCCGCAAAGCCCCGAGGCGGCTACCCCGGAGTCTTCTCCCGCACCATCTGCCCCTGCGCCCAGCCCCACGCCTGCCTTTGTCCTGCAGGCGGGCTCGCCAGCCTACCTGCCCGCCTTCACCCACCCCGAAGCGGGTTGTGCCTGGGTGGGCATTGCCGGTCAGGTGTTTAACTCGGCAGGTTTGCCGCAGGATAACATCGTGGTGGTGGTCAAAGGACTGTTCAACGGCAAAGCCGTGGATGCCCTGGCTCTCAGCGGGCTGGCGAAAGCCTACGGCGCCGGCGGGTATGAGATTCAGGTCGGCACGGCATCCGCCACGACCAGCGAAGCCCTCACCATCCAACTGCTCAACGACAAATTCGAACCCCTCTCGCCGGTTTATCCCGTGCAGACCTTTGACGACTGCCAGAAAAACCTGATTCTTATGAATTTTCAGTCCACGGAAAATCAATTCTGGTTGTATTTGCCTGCTATTCTTAACGAAACATCTGAAGCTCCCTGAGCCTGCGGGTATAATATCCCCATGCCCGAGACAGTTGCCGAATTTTCCCCGCGCCTGGAAGGCGAGCGCCTGCTCCGGCGCTGGTGGATGCTGGTGCTGTGCGCCTTCCTGGGCGCACTGATGGCTTTTGTGTACAGCCTGCGCACCGCCACCGAGTACGAAGTCTCATTCAGCGTGCTGACCGGCATTGACCAGACCACCGCCGGCGAACTGACGCAGTACGAGGAAGATGTCATGTTCGAGGCGGTGGGCTATATCCTGTATTCCCCCGACACGCTGGCGCAGATTGCCGCGCTGGCGCAGGAACAGGGCATCGCCCTCACCCCCGCCGACCTGCGGGACTCGTCCAGCGTGGAGCGGCGCCTCAACGAGTGGCGCGTGCGCCTGCACCGTCCCCATCCGCAGGAAGCCGAGACGCTGGGCAGACTGTGGATGCAGTGGTCGTGGGACGAACTTCAGCGCGCCTACGCCCACGCCCTCACTGCCGATGGACTGCGCCGCTACGCCGAAAGTTTGACTGCCTGCCTTTCCCGTGCCGTTACTACCGAACCGGCTTACGGGCTGTGCGGCTTTGCCCGCCTGCCCGACCTGCAGGCAGAACTGGCACAAACCAGCCAGCGCCTGCTGGAAGAGCGCCTTGCCTCGCGCGGGTTGAGCAGTAGCCTTCTGCTCCACGAAGTGCAGTGGGAGACGCCCGCGCCGCGTCCCGTTTCGTACCGCCGCGGCTGGCTGGTGCTGAGCGGGCTGGGATTGGGTTTGCTGGCAGGGCTGATTCTGGTGTTTGCGCTCCCCGAGAGGAAGCATGGCGTTTCGGGATAAGGTGTACCGCCTGAGCGTGGAAGCCCTGTGGGCGCTGATGGCGCTGGCGCTTCCTTTCACCAGTTTTCCGCTGGTGGCGCGCCTGACCGGCTCCAGCATGGTGGCGCCTGCCGCGCTGTTCCCCCTCGCCGCGCTGGTGGTGCTGTGGTTTCCGCCGCAACTCTGGCAAGGCGCGCGCCTGCCGCGCCTTGTCCTGCCTCTGCTGGCGTTTGCCGGCGCGGGCGTCCTCTCTACTCTGCTCTCGTATTTCCTGCCCCTGCCTGCCTTTCGGGATATTGCCCCTTACCGCCAGCAAATCGAAGCCCTGGCAACCCTGGGCATGGGCATGGCGTTTTACTTGCTCACCACCCTGTGGACGAGCGAACCCGAACGGCGGCGCTCGTTCCTGCGCTGGGTGAACCTCTCCGGCGTCATTCTCATCACTGCGGCGCTGGCGCAAGCCCTTTTCTGGAAACTCCACGGCGCTTACCCGCAGTGGATGGACGCCCTGCAGTCTCTACTGGTGACTCACGAACTTTACCCCGCCCGCGCCAGCGCGTTGGCTTTTGAACCCTCATGGCTGGCACACCAGTTGAACATGCTTTACCTGCCCTGGTGGCTGGCGGCATCTCTGCGCGGCGAGACAGTCCACCGCTGGCGCTGGGGTTTCCTCACCGCCGAACGCCTGCTCTTGCTGGGCGGGCTGGCTTCGCTGGTGGTCTCGGTCTCGCGGGTGGGTTTGCTGGCGCTGGTGCTGATGATGGCTTTTCTGCTCATCGGCGTTGCTCTGCGTCTCATGGCGCGCCTGCAGGATCGCCTGACCCGCCGTTCCCGCGCGCAGGGCTTTGCGCGCATCTTCCTGCGCGCCACGGTCGGCGCGGCGCTCATCCTCGCGGTGGGCGCGCTGGTGCTGAGCATGTTCATCGGTTCGGCGCTTGCCCTGCGCCGCTTTGACCCGCGCATGGAAAAACTGCTGGATTTTCGCGTTCTGCTGGTCAAAGGCTCGTTCCTGGCGTATGCCAATCAACTGGTGTTTGCCGAGCGCCTCATCTTCTGGCAAGCCGGCTGGCAGGTCTTCAACGAGCATCCCCTGCTGGGAGTGGGCATGGGCAACGCGGGCTACTTCTTCCCGCAAACCCTCAGCGCCTTCTCATGGAATCTCACCGAGGTTTCCACGCTGATGTACCGCCTCAGCGTCATCCCTAATTCCAAAAGCCTGTGGGTGCGCCTGCTGGCAGAAACCGGCGCGCTGGGCTTTGCCTGCTGGCTGGTGTGGCTGATGGTGCAGGGTTGGACAGCCTGCCGCTTGTTCCGCTCTTCCGGTCGTTTTTCCGGTACAATCGGGCTTACCGGATTGCTGTTGCTGGCAGGGCTGATTGCCGAGGGCTTCAGTGTGGACACTTTCGGATTACCCTATTACTGGATGACCCTGGCGCTGGTGGCTGGCGCCAGTATGGATAAAGGAGATGAAAAATGAGTGATACCGGCAAAAAATGGTTGCTTGCCTGCGGCGTCATCTTTCTGGTGGCGTGTCTTTGTCTTTCGGTGGTGGGAATCGGCGGCGCGGCGCTGGTGTTCCTCACCCGCGGTGAGGTCAGCCAGACCCTGACCGTGCCTCTGCCGACCATAGACGTTTTCCCCAACGAGACCGAAACCCCGCAGAACGCCACCCCTGCGCCTTTTGAGCCCGTCCCTACCCGCGTGCTGGGCGGCGATGAAGCCATTGCCGCTGAAACCCTGCAAACCCTGCGCGATACTCTGGTGCCGGTCAACGACCCGCTGGACATTGCCGCGCGCCTGATGGGCATTACCGGCGTTTCGCCCACCCTGCCCGCGCCCGCGTCCCCTTACCGCGTGGGCGACCAAAAATCCTTCTGGGTGACCAACACCGACACCGACGAGACCCGTCAGGTAACGGCTGTCCTGCGCTACGCCACCGATGTGGTGTACTTCTGGGTGGAAGACGGCGTGAAGACCGATGACCGCGCCCTCAAGCGCCTGGCAGACGCCTTCTCTCAGAAAATCGTGCCAACCAACCGCGAATTTTTCGGCAGTGAATGGACGCCCGGTGTGGACAGCGACCCGCACCTCTACGTGCTGTACGTCTCCAATATCGGCGTGGACATTGCCGGGTACTATTCCTCATCTGACGAAGTCCCCCCGGCGGTCAACGAGACTTCCAACGGGCATGAGATGTTCGTCCTCAGTGCCGACAACGTGGCTCTGGACGAAGAATACACCTACGGCACCATGGCGCACGAGTTTCAGCACATGATTCATTACTACCGCGACAAGAACGAGGAATCCTGGCTCAACGAGGGCTTTTCGGTGCTGGCGGAAATGCTCAACGGCTATGAAACTGGCGGCTTCGATTACCTCTTCATGCTCGACCCCGACCTGCCGCTGGCATACTGGCCCGACCCCAGCCAGTCCACCCCGCACTACGGGGCATCCTTCCTCTTCGTCACCTATTTCCTTGACCGTTTTGGGGAGGACGCCACCAAAGCCCTGGTCGCCCACCCCGAAAACGGCATGGAGAGCATTGACCTCGTCCTGCGCGAGCGCAATCTCACCGACCCGTTGACCGGCAATCCCATCACCGCCGACAGCGTTTTTGCCGACTGGACGGTTGCCAACTACCTGCAGGACAAGCGCGTGGGCGATGGACGCTACACCTACTCCAACTACGACGCCGCCCCGCAAGCCTCTCCCACTGAGTACGTGGAGACCTGCCCCTCTGGAACGCTGGAGCGCGAAGTCAACCAGTACGGCGCCGATTACATTCAAATCACCTGCCCGGGCGAGCATACCCTGATTTTCCAGGGGGCAACCACCGCCTCACTGTTGCCCGAAAGCCCCTACTCCGGCGATTACGCCTTCTGGTCGAACAAAGGCGACGAGTCCGACATGACCCTGACGCGCAAGTTCGATTTCAGCGGCGTGAAAGCCCCCATCACCCTGCGCTACCGCATGTGGTACGACCTGGAAGAGAATTACGACTACCTCTATCTGGTGGCTTCTACCGACGGTAAGACCTGGGAGATGGTAGAAACCCCCTCTGGCACCGATGACAACCCCGTAGGCAACAACCTGGGCTGGGGGTACAACGGCGCCAGCGGCGGCTGGGTGGAAGAGGAAGTGGATCTCTCCCAATACGCCGGAAAGCAGGTGTACCTGCGGTTTGAGTACATCACCGATGCGGCGGTCAACGGTGAAGGCTTCCTGCTGGACGATGTGGCAGTGGACGCCGTCGGCTACTTCAGCGATTTTGAGCAGGACGAAGGCGGCTGGGAAGCCCACGGCTTTGCGCGGGTTGCCAACCTGCTCCCGCAGACCTTCCGCGTCACCCTGATTCTGGAAGACGGCAGGACGCAGGTCATCCCGCTGGAACTGGATGAGACTCAGCGCGCCGAGTACACCATCAACCTGTCGGGTAGTGATGCCCGCGCCACGCTGGTGGTGAGCGGCACCACGCGCTTCACCGTCCAGCCAGCCTATTACTCGCTGGAAATCCGCTAACTGTCGAAATGAACTCTTTCAAACGTCCCCTGAGTTTCTCAAGGGGACGTTTTTGGTTTTCCTGAAGCCATGTGCGGGCGGGTGGGGCTTCAGGGTTTGGTTTCCACCTTCAGCATGCTTTCCCGGCGTTCCCGGTAAATCAGGTACAGCCCGCTGAGCAGGGTCAGTGTTGCCCCGCTCAACATGATGGCGGTGGGCAGGTGATGCCAGAGAAGCATTCCCCACAGGATGTTGATGGGTAGTGAGGAATACTCAAACGGCGCAACCACCGGGGCTTGTCCCAGACTGTAGGCGCGGGCGATACAGTACATCCCCGCCGCCCAGACCAGTCCCAACCCCAGCATGATGAGCAAGTCCAGCGGTGAGGGGATACGCCATGAGGCAAACAAAAAGGCAATGCTGGGATGCGCATCGGGCATTTCTCCCACCAGCATGGAAAGCGGCGCCAGCAGGAAAGACGCGCCCAGATACACCAGCGAACTGTAGAACGCCATGGTAGCACTGCTGTCGGTTCTGTGCAACTTCCGGGTGAGGATGACATTCAGCGCGTAGAACAGGGTGGCAATCAGGGCAAACACCGACCCCAGATTGAAGGTTGCCGTACCCGGCTGGACAATGAGCAAAACCCCCACAAAGCCCGTCAGCAACCCCAGCCATCGCGGCAGGCTGATACCTTCCCCCAGGAACATTGCCGAGAGCAGGGTGATCATCAACGGCGCTGAGTTACGGATGGCTGCCATATCCCCCAGTGGCAGTGCCGCTACTCCCATCATGTAGGTGGTGAAAGAGAGAAAATAGAACCCCCCGCGGATGATTTCCAGCAAAGGACGACGTGTCGTGGGCAAGCCGTGCCTGCCTTCCGCGCGGAAAAATAACAGAGTTACCGGCAGGGCAGTGAGACTGCGAAACAGCACAATTTCCAGAATCGGGTACTGCCCGCTGAAACGCTTGACGGCTACATCCTGCAGGGAGAAAATCAACATTCCCAGCACGACAAAACCAATTCCCAGCAGGTTCTTCTCTCGTTGTTCCATAGAGTGTTCTTTCAATGTTTAAAAAGGAGGGGTGTTTCGATGATGTGCCTTCAGGCATTGCCTGCGGTATCTGTTTCGCGCGGGATGAGTTTAAGAGTGGTGGTGCGCGCCGGTAGGGACGCCATGGCTTCGGCATAGGAAAGGTAGCGCCGGTACTTCTGACGGTACGCCTGATCTACCTGCGCATTGATGGCAGGGTCATCTTCTTCCACAAAGAGAACATCCTTTTCAATCTTGCCCGCACGGATGCGCCCTGCCAGGTGTGCCTGTGCCTGGCGGTACCACCTGCTCTGCTGTCCCCGCCAGGAACGCACATACAGGTCATTGTCCACCCGTACCACCCAGATGGTCACGAATTTGCCTGCAGTTCCATCCTCGCGCTGGGGAGCAAGGTGCAGTTCTTCAGCCTTGCCAATAACTTCCAGTTCTTCTGTCGTCCAGCCGCTCATCTATTCCCTTCGTCCTGATTGTCTACCTTTTCCATCCAGTCGGCGCTTTTACCCTCACAGCGTTCCACAATGGCAAGATGCGTCATCCCGGTGGTGGGACTGGCGCCGTGCCAGTGCTTTTCACCCGGTGCAATCCATACCACATCGCCGGGGCGAATCTCTGTGACTTCTCCACCCCATTTCTGTACCCGTCCGCATCCCGCTGTGACGATGAGAATTTGTCCCAGCGGGTGAGTGTGCCAGGCAGTGCGTGCGCCGGGTTCGAAGGTGACGCTGGATACCATCACCTGTGCCGGTTCGGGAGCGCTGAACAGGCGGTCAATGCGCACACTGCCGCTAAAGGTGTCTTCAGAGCCTTTGATCGAAGGTTGAGTTCCCACACGAATGATTTCCATAAAGCCCTCCATTCCAGAACGGATTTATCATGAGGTTGCAGGTTACCGGTAATTATAGGGGCATCGGGGGCAAATTTCATTGTATCATCGTGGGGGATGATTGTATAATTCTGCAAACCTGACAATGGGAAAAGAGAGAATGATGGACGGGCATTACCAGCAGGAAGACAGAGAAGCCTCGCGCCGAAAACTGGCTCACCAGGAACTGGTGGAGCGCATCTTGAGGGCACTTCCCGAAGATGGCGTCATTGAGCCGCTCAAAGGTCTTTTCCTGGCGCGTGTCTCTACGCCTCGTCAGCGGGTGCACAGCGTGGTCAAGCCATCTTTCTGCGTCATTGCCCAGGGCAGGAAAGAAATCTGGTTGGGTAACAGCCGTTATCTGTACGATCCTGATCACTATCTCATTGCTACGCTTGAACTGCCACGCATCAGCCAGATTCTGGAAGCCTCTCCCGAACGTCCTTATCTCAGTTTTCGCCTTGAACTCGACCCGGCTCTGGTGTATGAAGTGATGCTGAATGCAGGGCAGTCTGTGCCTTCTCCACGTATGGATGTCAGGGCAATGGACGTCAGCCCGCTGGATACCGATTTGCTGGACGCTGTGGTGCGTCTGGTGCGTCTGCTGGATGCCCCTGATGAGGCACCTGCCCTTATGCCATGGATCACCAGGGAAATTGTTTTTCGTCTGCTTAAGGGAGCGCAGGGTGTGCGACTGCGCCACCTGACCACCCTGAACGGGTACACCCCGCTGATTGCCAGAGCCGTCGAACGCCTGCGGCAGGACCTCAACCTTCCTCTGCGGGTGGAAGATTTAGCCCGCGAATTGGGAATGAGCGTTTCGGGATTGCATCACCACTTCAAGGCGGTCACATCCATGAGCCCTCAGCAGTTTCGTAAGCAATTGCGTTTGCAGGAAGCCCGCCGCCTGATGCTGAGCGAGAATCTGGATGCGGCAAGCACGGCTTACCGCTTGGGCTATCATGACCCGGCTCACTTCAGCCGCGAGTACAAGAGCCTTTTTGGAAATTCACCTGTGCGCGATATCCAGCGCCTGCGCGAAGAAACGTTGAATCCCAGTGCCTGAGGGAAACCTTCCCTTTACCAGAGCCACTCAATGGTCAGTGGGTCGTTGAGGAAAGCCTCGCGGGCGGCTTTGCCCTTTTCGGAGACGAACAGCGCCATGCGCACCATCTCGGCGTCCTCACTGCGCAGGGTGCTGCCCAGCACGGTCAACGCCGTGGGCGATTGCGCTTCCCAGCCACACGAAGCGTAGAGGGGAATCAGTTCGCGGCGGCAGAACAGCAAGCCCAAATCCACATCGGAGGTGAGGATGTGGCGGGTTGCGGCTTCGACCACGCGGCGGGCAAAGCCCTCGCCGCGGTAGGGCGGGAAGGTCATCACCGCGCCCAAACCGTAAATTTGATAGACCTCATTCTCCAGTCCGAAGGTCAGGCGCACCAGTTCGCAGTGGCTGATGAGATTTTCCCCCTCGACGATGCTGAAGTGCAGGACCTCATACCCCGGCGGATACCAGTCGGCATCGAAGCGATGCTCGCCCTGAAAAGCACTTGCCCACACCATGCGCTTGAAACTGAGCGCCTGCCAGTGCAGGGCGGGGGGCAGGTTTTCCTGCGTGTGAATCACCAGATGAGGGGGCATTTTCCAGTTTCCTTTGCCTCCCTTTATTATATAAATTTTCCCCGCTGTGAGAGATTGCCTCAACCGCGGATGAAATAGAGGATTGAAACCACAATACCAATCGAAACCACCAGCCAGCGCAGGACGATGGGTTTGACCCGCCCGGCGAGTTTACCGCCCAGCACCCCGCCCAGTAGTGCCCCGACTGCCATCACCAGCGCCGCACTCCACAGCACCTTGCCGGAAAAGACGAAGAACAGAGCCGCCGCCAGATTGGTGGCAAAGGCAACCCCCTGCTTGAGCGCATTGAGACGGGTGAGCGAATCCTCCAGCACCAGGCCCAGCACTGCCAGCACAATCACACTGAGACCGGCGCCAAAATACCCCCCGTACACCGAAGCCAGCAGAACGGGAATCACCGCCAGGGCTTCGGGTGCGCGGGCGTGCCTTTCCATGCGCGCCGGAGAGAACACCCGTTTGCGGATTTCATCCTGCACCGCCAGCAAGAGCGAGGCAAACAGGATGAGATATGGCACCAGTGCGCGGAACAGGCGTTCGCCGCTGAGCAAAAGCAGAAAACCGCCCAGCAACCCGCCGATTAGCGCAGCGGGTAAGAGCGCCCGCGTGCGCCGTGACTGTCCCTGTAAATCTTCCCACTGTGCCCAGGTGCCGCCCAGATAGCCCGGCAGAAGGGCAACCGTATTGGTCACGTTGGCTACCACTGCCGGGACGCCCACCGCGGTGAGCGCCGGAAAGGTGATCAGCGTGCCGCCGCCTGCCAGCGCATTAATCGCCCCTGCGGCAACCGCCGCCAGCGCAATCCACAGGTATCCTGTCCATTCCATGACTGCCATGTTCCTTTCGATGAGAAGTGCAACGGCGCTATCATATCATAAACCCATCGGCTGAAGGACAAACTTGCTGAAAAAGTCCACCCCAATGCCGGCAACTTGGGGTGGACTGAAGATGAGAGACGCACATGTGCGGCGAAGGCTGAAGGCTTACTTCACCTGCTCCACGGCTTCCTGCAGTTTGGTCTTCAGAGAAGAGAACTCCAGTCCTTTGCTGACCGCATAGTCCTTAATGGAAGTAGCAGGGGCAGGCATGGCGCCGCCAAGCAGGCTTTCAATGGTCTCTTGGGTAACTCCCCAATTCAGCAGTTCCTGAAACGTGGTCTTGCCGGTGACGGTACGCTCCGGCGCAACGTGTTCGGTAGGCGCTGGAGTGGGGGTGACACTGGTTGCCGGGGATTCCGGGGCGCTCTCTACCGTCTCTGCGGCAGTTTCCGGAACGATATGGCTTTCCAGGAAAGCGGCTTGTTCGGGAAGCATATTCCCGCGTGCTTGCAGGATGGCGGCGGCTTCGGGGAAGAGGTAGGTATCCTCGCTGGCAGAAAGGTCGTAGGGTAATCCCAGGTAGAAGGCGACGAACATGCGCACCGAAGCCGTACCGACTTCCACCGGCAGGTCTTCATAAAGACTTTCCAGGTCTTTGACCTTGAAACTTGCCGCGTCCACATCTGCCGGCAGGCGGAAGGCAATTGCCAGATCGCTCAGCGAGACCTCAAAGTTGTTCACGACATCCCCAAAGGTGTACGATCCGCGAATGTCGGCTGGATTGGGCAGTCCGGCAAATTCCCCTTCGGTAAAGACGGCTACTTCCCTGGTGGTTTCGGTCTGCCACCAGTTCATGGCGGTGCTGAAAGCAATCCCCCCAAAGATCAGGGTCACAATCAGAGCGGCAAGGGCGAACGAGTTGAGTCTCATGTTATTTCTCTCCCGCGATGATCTGAGGTTTTGCGAAGGAAATGGACTTGCCGGGAATCCGTGCGGTGGAAAACGTGACCGTTCCAGCCACTGGGCAATGGGCTTCGGAAGTACACTCCAGGCAGGAAATGCACTGGTGATCGCGCACCACCGATTTGGCGCTGACGTTGATGTTCATCGGGCAGGTGATGTCGCAGGCGCCATCCATGCGGCAGGTGGAGGCTGTGCGGCGAATGCTGAAGATGCGCACCAGATTGGTCAATCCCAGCACCGCCCCGTAAGGACAGGCGTATTTGCACCAGGGACGCTCCACAAAGAGGGAAGCCAGCAGGATCGCTCCCAGCACAATCAATCCGCCCACCGCAACTTCACTGCTCCAGAAGTTGAACAGAGCAAAGTAGGGGTCCACATCGGCAAAAATCAATTTTCCGGTAGTTGCGGTCATGTACAGCACCCAGATCAATACCCCATAGCGCAGAAAGCGCAACCAGCGGTCGATTTTTGCGGGAATGAAGTGGTTGTAACGGCGACGTTTGAAGAGTTTGCGCCCAATCGAAGCAAACCATTCCTGAACCGTTCCCAGCGGGCAAACCCAGCCGCAGAAGACCGGTCCAAACAGCAGGGCGGTGAGCAGACTGATGATCATCAGAATAAAGGAAGACTCGTGAATTTTCTGCACAAAACTGCCTGTGGTCAGGTAGGCGTACAGCGTCTCCACCCCGCCAAAAGGACACAGCGCATGCAGAGAAGCGCTGGAAAGAAACGGGATGGATTGTCCGGTTTCGGCGAGAGTGTGATTGACGGCAATCAGGGCAATCAGCGCAAAGAAGAAAAACTGCACCACCCGGCGAATCCAGATGTTTTTGCGAAAGAAACGCTTGTTGAACAAACTTGTCTTAACCTTGGCTTGCATAAACCCTTCCCCAGTTGATGATTTTCGTTATTTGCTGTCTCTCATCATAAAAAGCAGTTATGATAAGCCTTTGAAGGAAATATAAAAAAATTGTGAAGATTGTGCCTTCTGCCACGGGATTTCAGCCGGGGGCAATTTGCCTCAAAAGGCGGGTATAATTGCCACGTTTGATCTAAACATTGGGAAGAGAGAAGAGGGAGCACCATGTTGTTTTTCAATCCACGCTTTAGCCATGGAGAACTCAAATTTGCCTGCGATACTGCGGATGTGCTGTTCAAGGTGTCGCACGTCAGCCAGGAAGAGCGCACCTTTGCCTTCCTCAGCCCGGAACTGGAGATCAACGGGGAAAAGCGTGGACGCTTCGCTTTTCGTTCCGAGGGCGGGCAGAGGACGCTCCCGAAAGGCTGGAGCGAGTTCGACGTGCTGTTCATCTCTGCCGGTGAACCGGATATTTACCTGCGGGTCACCCTGCGCAGTTACTTCAAGTCCCCCATCCTGCGCATGAAACTGCGCTTTACCGCATCGGCTCCCTGCCGATTGACCAAATCGCAGGGCAAAGACGCGCTGACGTATTTCGGCGTGCAAATCCCTGAAGAGGGCATTGCCTCGCTGAGCGAACTGAGCCTCAGCCACTTCAATCCGCTGGCGGGCATGTACCAGCCCCATCTGGAGATGTTCGACCCCGCCGAGGTCTTTGACGGGCAGACCTTCAACGGTCCGCTGATGTTCCTGGAAGGCGACGAACGCACCCTGCTGGTGGGCTACGAACACGGCGCCGATGCCCCGCAGTCTTTCCTGCGCTTCCTGCTGGAAGATTCGCAGGAACGCTCGGCACTGTTCCTCAATGCGGTATCGGGCAGTTACCTGGATGGGCAGGAAATTGGTCCCGAACAAGCCTTTGAAACCCCCTGGTTTGAAATCGGCGTGCTTCCCGGCGGGTTGACCGAGATGCTCCCACGCTACCGCCGTTTCGTGATGAATGAAATCTGTACTCATGCCGCCAGCCGCGAGCATTTGCTGACCTACAGCGCCCCCCGCCAGGGACTTTCGCCGGAGCAACTGCTCCGTGAGGCGGAGATTGCCCACCGCCTGGGTCTGGATGTGTTCGTGGTGGACATGCCCCGGCGCGCTGAGGACCTGAACCCCCTCAAAGCCAAACTGGACGAGTACGGCATGCGCCTGGGCGTGCGCCTCAACCCGCAGGCTCTGCCAGCCTCTGCTGAATGGCGTATGACAAGGGCGGGAGATGCTCTGCCTGCTGTGGAGGGAAATGTCCCCCTGTGCCTGGTCTCGGACTATGCCGATCACCTGGCGCAGACGATGATGCGCCTGCGCGAAGAGCAGGGCGTCACGGTCTTCCAGTGGACGGGAGTGAGCCATGATGCCGTGTGCGATTCGCCTCTGCACCATCACGGCAGCGAGGCGCACACCCCGCAGGAACGCGCCGATGCCTATCGCTTCCGCCTGATGTCTGCTCTGCAACGGGTGGCGGCTCAGGTCTGCGAGCGGTATCCCGATGTCCTGGTGGATCTGGATGTCTCCAGCCCTCAACGTCCGATGGGCTTGGGGTTCCTGGCTGCCGGGCGCTATAGCCTGAGCGGGACAAGCACCGTGCAAGCCAGTCGTCAAGCGCTGAACTTCGACCCCTTCATTCCCACCAGCCTGTTGCCCGCGCCGGTCCTGGCGGAAGATGAAAATGCCCTCGCCACGCTGGTCCTGGGCGGCAACAGCCTGACCGGCAGGCTGAGCGGTCTCTCCGAAGAGGTCCTGAGCCTGTGGACGGAGAGTCTGGCACTGTACCGGCGTATCCTGCCCGAGGTCAGCGCGGCTTATCCGCGCCGCCGCGGCTGGATTGGCTCCAGCCCCGAGGTGCATGAGAAAATCGTCACCGACAAAGCCGCGGGCGTGGTGGCTTTCTTCACCGTCAGCGGGGGGACGTTCACGCACCTGACCCAGCCCATGGATCTTTCCAGCCTTGCCGAGGTGCGCGGCGCAGACGCCTGGGAGATGACCCACGACGGCAGGCTGAAGATCACCGTGACCCTGCCGGATGGCGGGGCGCGCGCCGTCTTCCTTCTGCCGCGCCAGGAAGCCTGAACGGATCACACCGGGGGCTGTTCTGTAGCAGAGAACAGCCCCGGTTTTTTATTTTCTCCCTCAAACGTCTCGACACATTTATGCTGCACCTTGAGGCACGCCGAGCCTGCCGAGGTGGGTATTATCATGTCATTGCGAAGCAATCTCCTGCGGGGCTTGGGAAGATTGCTTCACAGTGACATGAGGGCGGGAAATAGAATATTCGTTCTAAAACCTTGACAAATCCCCATCCCGGGTTCACAATAAGAAACAGGGGAGACCTGCAGGAAGCCCTCTTTTTTCCCGGAGCGCGGACATGCCCGGTGCCTGGTTTGCTTTTCATCCGGATTTGTGGATGCTGTTGCCTCACGCGCGGCGGCGCGAGGTCTTCTGGCTGGATTTTCAGGGACATCAGTCGCTGAAACATCTCATCGAGTCGCTGGGGGTGCCGCATACCGAGGTCGGCGAGGTGCGCCGCAACGGTCAACCGGTGGGGTTGAGCCGCACTCCTGCCGAGGGCGACCGCATCGAGGTCTTTCCGGCAGAGCCACAGAGTTTGCCCATCCCGCCGCGCTTTGTGCTGGACAATCACCTGGGCAGGCTGGCGGCATACCTGCGCATGCTGGGTTACGACAGTCTGTACCGCAACGACTTTGCCGATGAGGAACTGGCGCAGATTGCTGTTCAGCAGGAACGTATCCTGCTCACCCGTGACCGCCGCCTGCTGATGCGCAAGGGTATTCAGTACGGGCACTGGGTACGCAGTCAAAACCCGCGCGAGCAGGTTGCCGAAGTTGTCCGGCGTTTTTGCCTGAACCACCGGCAGGGGGCTTTCCAGCGCTGTTTGCGCTGTAACACCCCGCTGGAAGCGGTGAGCAAAGAGAGCGTGCTGGAGCAACTGGAGCCGCTCACCCGCCTGTACTACGATGAGTTTCACCGCTGTCCGTCCTGCGGTCAGGTGTACTGGAAAGGCTCGCACTACGAGCGCATGCTCGACCTGATTGAGAACCTGCCCGGCGTCTGACCGCAATCCTTGCCAACCTTCAAGGGAGAATCCATCATGAATCCAGAAATTGTTGAACGTCCTGCCTTCACCGTGCTGGGATACCGCTATCAGGGCAAGAATGAGCATCAGGAAATTTCTGCCATGTGGGAGCAGTTCCTGCCGCGCATGGGCGAGATTCGCACCACCAACCCGCTGGAGTCGTTCGGCGTGTGCCGCATGGCGCCCGGCTTGCCCCCCGGCGAGTTTGAGTACATCGCCGGGATGGAAGTGGAGGCCGATCACCCCGTGCCGGAAGGCATGGTCAAGGTGACCCTGCCGGCGGCACGCTATGCGGTGTTCGAGCATCGCGGCGGGCTGGAAACCCTGCAGGATACCTTCCATAAAATTGCAGTCGAGTACCTGCCGAACAGCGGCTTAACCCGCGTGACCCCGGAAGTGGATATTGAGGTCTACGACGACCGCGTATTCCGCGGTTTCTCGCCGGAGTCCATCCTGTATATTTACGTGGCGGTGCGGTAGAAACGGCGAAGAAAATCAGCGCGCCCTTGTGATGACACGAGTGGTCATGAGCACGGCTTTGGCAAGGCTCAGTGTGTGTTTTGCCACGCCCTGAGCCTGTCGAAGGGTGCGCTCAGGGGTATGTCACCGCAAAGACGCAAAGCGCGCGAAGAAAATCAGCGCGCGCTGAGGTTGTCGAGACTCTCCGCGTCCCTTTCGCGGAACATCCGCCGCGCCTGCCAGATGCCCCAGCCCAGCGCCAGAAGCGTCCCTGCCCAGAGGGCAATCAGCGCCGCCAGCGGCTCGATCAAGCCCACCTGCATCAGCACGATGCCCAGAATCGCCAGCGCATGCAGTCCGGCGGCGGCAAGGAACGCCCGCAGGGCGCCACCCCTGCCCCGCGCCAGCCCCAGGGCAACCTGCGCGGTCAGCGCGCCGTGAAGCAGGGTGAAGGCGGCACGCTCGGCGGCATACCCGGCAAGGTTGACCACCGAAGGGTCGGGCGTTGCCCAGTGGACGTACACCGTCTCGCCCAGGGCATACGCCAGCCCTGCCAGCATGCCCCCCAGAAAGGCGGGGCGGGCGTCCTGAAGCAGACGGCTGGCGGGCGGAAAGAGGAAAACCAGCGCCTTTGCCCACTCTTCCAGCAGGGGCGGGAAGAGCCACCATAACCCCAGAAACCACCAGGGCATCTCCAGGTCAAGGAAGGGCGGCAGGTTTGCCTGCGTGCCAAGGTAATCAAAGAACGGCGCGCGAATGAAGCGGTTGAGCAGATACGCCATCGGCAAAAGCGGCAGGACTACCCCCGCCGCCGACCACATCCTTGTCCGCAGACGGCTCAAGCCCGCCAGCAAAACCATCCCCGCCAGTGTGCCGGTCAACAAAAGCGCGGTGACGACTCCCATGGATGTCATCCTGTCCTCCGGTGGTGTAACTTTTTCCTGTGCTGTGCATCTCAACAACAGATACAATCATTGTATCAGCCTCGAAAAAGAGTGTGAGGGAAAAATGGCACGAAAAAAACCGGTACAAACGAAAAAAACCGCCCAGCGGCAGGGATTTCCCTGGTGGGCGTGGGTGTTGATTGGCTTGGTGGTCGGGTTTGGGGCGATTGCCGTCAGCACGCTGATGCGTCCCAGCCAGCAGGCAACCCTGCCCGCCGAAATCAGCGTACAGCAAGCCGCCCAACTGCGCGATGAAGGCGCGTTTGTGCTGGATGTGCGCGAACCTGAAGAATGGAACGAGTACCACATCCCCGGGGCAACGCTCATCCCGTTGGGGCAACTGGCAAGCCGGGTGAACGAACTGCCGCGAGACCAGAAGATTGTGGTGTACTGCCGTTCGGGCAACCGCAGTCAGGAAGGACGCGATATTCTCAAACAAGCCGGCTTTACCAACGTGACCAGCATGAGCGGCGGCATCAAAGCCTGGTCGGCGGCGGGCTTGCCCACCGTGACCGGACCGTAAACACTGCCTGAAAAAGCAAACGCTCCCGCCAATAACGCGGGAGCGTTTTTGATTCCGCTAAGAGATGGGTTTACTTGCTGGCAACCTGCACGGCTTGCAGGGCGGTCAATTCCGCCTGGCGCGCCAGGTCGGTGGCGGCGGCAAGGATGCGCAGGGCTTCGGTGGGGTTGTGGAAGCCCATGCTGTTTTCTGCCGCCACGTAATCCCAGCGCAGTTGCGCGGCGCGGTGCAGTTTGCGGGCTTCTTCCAGTTTGCTCTGGTCGGCGTTGGGGTTTTCGGATGCCGTCTTGATGGCGTTGATGGCTGATACCAGGGCTTTTTCGGTGTTCTGCATGGTATCGTACACGTTCTTCTGGATGATGTTCACCCGCTCCACCACGTAGTTGACATCGGTGTGGCAGGTGCCGCAGGAACGCGCCGGGTCGAGCAGGGGGCTTTTGACGTTGTGGCTGGAGAACTTGGCGGCGCCATCGCGCATGTAGGGCATGTGGCAGTCGGCGCAGGCAACCCCGGCTTTGTAGTGCGTGCTGTTGGCGGTGTACATCTCATAATCGGGGTGCTGCATCTTGATCATGTTTGCGCCGGAGTCGGCGTGTTTCCAATCGAAGAAGCCGATCTCATTGTAGTAGGCTTCCATGGCTTCCACGTTTGTGCCTTTCTCCCACGGGAAGGTGAGGTAGTTGCCCTCTTTGGTGAAGTAGTACTCCACATGGCAGTTGGCGCACACCAGCGAGCGCATTTCCTGGCGCGAGAAGGTGCGCCAGTCCTTGCCCTGTTCCTTAAGGGCTTCTTCCAGCGCCGGGTTGGTGACGATGAGGCGCATGGTCTCGGCGTCGTGGCAGTTGGCGCACCCGATGGGATGATTAATCTTCTCCCCTAACTGCTTGAAGGGCGTCTTGTCGTACTCCGCCATGCCCATTTCGCTCCACAATTTGGGGTTATCGGCGCTCTTGCACGAGTAGCAGGTGCCGGGCGTCTTGTCCGAAAGGCGCGGGGTGTTCTCCACGTCGGTCAGCGCGTTGGCATGCCCGCGGTCCTCGCCGTAGCCCTTGGAGAAGGGGTTGCCGGCGAAGAGGGTCTTGAGCATGGGGTCTTTGTTCAGTTTCTCGTAGGGGTCAGAGCCGCCGTAGGTGGTGGCGGTGTTGTTGCTCTCGGTCATCATGAAGGTGGAGTACTGATTGGGGAAGTTCTGTCCCCAGATGGAACTGTCGGGTTCCATGGCGGCAATCTTGACCACCGGCATCACCCCGCGCTGAGGGGCGGGCTGGTTGCGCAGGAAAATCAGCACGCCAATCAGCAGGGCGCTCAGCACCACAATGATGCCGGTGAGGATG
This sequence comes from Anaerolinea thermophila UNI-1, assembly GCF_000199675.1. GTDB lineage: Bacteria > Chloroflexota > Anaerolineae > Anaerolineales > Anaerolineaceae > Anaerolinea > Anaerolinea thermophila. The sequence continues at coordinate 3,220,558 of NC_014960.1, read as the reverse complement.
AGGGTGGTTCCGGTAAATTTTTTCATACATGCTCCTCAATTATGGTTGTGATCTCAACGGGTTTTATCCTGATAGGGCAAAATAGAAATGCCGCGCGCTCCGTGGGCAACCGAGCGGTGGCACTCGAAGCAGTAACGCTCTTCCTGCATGGGACCTGCCATGATGGTTTCGACCGTATCCTCATGACAGCGGATGCAGTTTTCCTGAATAATTTTGTCGGTCGAGGGCTTGGCGCGCAGGGGAGAGGGGATGTGACCAAAGGTAAAGGCAGTCACATGGTTGAAACCGGAGCGCGCTTTGACCAGATACTTGGGGATGAATGCGTGCGGAGTGTGGCAGTCGTTGCAGGTTGCCCAGGCTTTATGCCCGGCATGATACCAGCCCTCGTACACGTCATCCATCACGTGGCAGTTGTTGCAGGTGGTGGGGTCATCGCCGAGGTACACGGTGAAGTTGCTCACCCACATGCCCACGCCCAGCACGGCAATCAGACAAATCACGCCAACGAGAATGGGAAGCCTCATACACCTCCGAAGGTTAAGAATAAGATAAATGAATTAATCACATTTTAACCAAATTATCCCATATTCATCCACTCTTTCTTTGATTAAGCGCAAAAAACAGGGCGCAAATTTGCGCCCTGTTTGCCATTTCGTCGACGCTGTAACAAACTTGGTGGAGAAAGGGAAAAAAAGGAAGGGATCCTGTAAGATATTGATATCACAACTCCAGGAGCCCTTCCATGAAGATTATACTCCAACTGCCACAGGTAAAACGAAAAAAGCCTGCTCGTCCGAAGCGCTGTCCATATTGTCAGGGGGAGACATTCCAGCGATGGGGAGTGGAGAAAAGGCGCATCGAGGATGTCAAAGTTCGTCATGTCGAGGTGGTGAGGTATCGATGCACACGGTGCAGGCGCACCTTTCGGGACTATCCGGAGGGGGTAGGCAATGGACGGCACAGTGAACGGTTGAAGAAATTGAGTGTGATCCTGTGGTCACTGGGATTGAGTTATCGCAGGGTAGCCGGGGTGTTGAGGATCTTTGGGCTGAGGCTCAGTCATATGAGCGGGTGGCGGCATGTACAGGCAGAGGGGGAAAAGTTGATGGGGGAATTGAAATGGAAAAGCGTGCGGGTGGTGGGGGTAGATGGAGCCTGGGTGGGAGGCAAAGGAGTGATGGTGGCGGTGGATCTGGGAGATGGTAGTCTGCTGGAGGTTGCCGAGGTAGACGAGAAAGACAGCCGGGCTCTGTTCACCTGGCTGAAACGGTTGAAAGAGATGCATGACATCGGCGCCATCGTGAGCGATGATCTGGCGATCTACAAGCAACTGACCGATGAACTGGAGATAGGGCATCAGGTCTGTCAGTTTCATGTGCGGCGCTGGGTAAAGCATGCTTTGAAGGGGTTACAGGCTGAGTTGGATCCAGCCTGGCAGGGGGTGCTTGAAAAGGTCGAGGAAATCCTGCGCGACCTGCCATTGCATGGAGACCGCCTCTTACACCGCCTGTGGAAATCCCTGCCGGGCAGGAGTACACCACCGGAAGGAAAACGCACGCCCCTGGAAAAACTCCGCGACCTGATCCTGCGCTTATCGCGTGATTGGCAACGCTATGTGGCTTTCTATGCTGATGTGGGTATTCCCTGGACCAATAATCGCACGGAACAGATGATTGGCAGGCTCAAGAGCCGCGCCCAGCAAGCCAGGCGATATAAAACCACCGCCGGGTTGCTCCGCGGAAGCACAGTTGCCTGTCAGTTCTGGGCATGAGCCCTCCCGTAATTCCCTCCTCTCCCCCCGTCTTCTCTCTTCCTTCCTTTTTTCGAAAATTCGCCCACCAATTTTGTTACAGTCTCATTTCGTCTATTCAGTTGTGGGTCAGGAAATCATGCCCTCGAGAATCATCTCCAGCGCCATGGTGTGACTGCACCGCCCGCGGGTCTGGAAGAAGTCGCAATCGCATTTCCACTGTCCATCGGCATATTCGATGGTATGGCTGTTGTTTTCGCCATCCATGGTCACGGTAAAACTCTTAAAGTGAAAGCGTTCCCGCTGTTGCGCATAGCGCTTGGCTTTTTCGATTTTGCCAATCATTCCATAGTCCATCGCCGGTCACTCCTTGAGGGTAAAAATTCGTCCCGATGCACAAAGGCACGCGAAAGCATCGCGTGCCTTTGTTTCTATCGTTCGATTTCGTTCCAACCTCGCATCTTGAATCCAGTATATATCGAGTCGGGGGGAAAGTCAATCGAATTTTTTCTCGAAAACCAGGGCGTCCTCGCGATCGAAGTAATACCCGCGCCAGACGTCCACAATGGAATACCCCGCCGATTCGTACAGGGCAATGGCTATATGATTGGAGCGGCGCACGCTCAGGCGCACCACCGGCGTTCTGAGACGCAGTTTTTCCTCGCAGGCGCGCAGTAATGCCCTGCCCACGCCCATGCCGCGGTAGGCGGGCAGAACGCCAAGGGTGGCGACCCACCCCACATTGTCCTGGGGACGGACGTCGCCACCCACAAAGCCAATCATCTCATTTTGCGCCACCGCCTTCAGCCGCACCAGCCCCGGCATGGTCAGCATGGCAATCAGTTCCACCATGGGCCAGGCGTCCCGCTGGAAGACCTCATTCTCCAAACGGCGCAGGGCGCTTAAATCCCCAATCCCTGCTTCGACGATTTGATAGGTGAGGGTTTCCGTATGGCGCTCCTTTTCTGCAAATTACTCTTTCTTCTCCTGCCCGGAGATGAACGAACTGAGCAAACTGGTGAACTCCATGGGGAAGATGTACTTGGTCGAAGGACTCTGCGCCATGGATTTGAGCGTCTCGAAGTACTGCAGGGTGAGCGTCTTCTGGTCAATGGTTTGAGCCACCGAGAAGATGCGCTCCAGCGCCGCCGCGTACCCTTCGGCGCGCAGTAACTGGGCTTGCTTCTCGCCCTCAGCGCGCAGGATGGCGCTCTGCTTCTCGCCTTCGGCGCGCAGAATGGCGCTCTGGCGCTCGCCGTCCGCCACGTTGATGGCGGCTTCGCGCGTACCGGTGGATTCGGTGACCACCGCGCGGCGGATGCGCTCGGCGGACATCTGGCGGTTCATGGCTTCCTGCACCTCGCGCGGCGGGATGATCTCGCGGATTTCCACGTTGGTCACCTTGACACCCCAGCGCCCGGTGACTTCATCCAGACGGGTGCGCAGGATGTTGTTAATGGTCTCGCGCTCGGAGAGTACATCGTCCAGCAAAATGCCGCCGATGACCGCGCGCAAGGTGGTAGTTGCCATACCCTGCGCGGCAACCTCAAAGTTGCCCACCTGCAGAACCGAATCGGTTGGGGAGAGGACTTTGTAGTACCACAGGAAGTCAATTGAAATGGGAGCGTTATCCTTGGTGATGGCAGTCTGCTGGGGGATTTCGCGTACCTGCTCGCGCATGTCCACCCACACGGCGCGGTCAATGATGGGGATCAGCAGCACCAGCCCCGGACCGCGGTCGCCAATACAGCGTCCCAATCGGAAGACCACCAGGCGTTTGTACTCGGGAACAACCTTAATGGCGTTCCACAGGAAAATCAGCACGATGAAACCAATGCCGCCAATCAGGCATAACAGCGTAAGTTGCGCCGCATCCATGAGTTTATTCCTCCTTCTTTACGGGTTCGACTTCTAGAAATAATCCTTTCCTGCGCAGGACGCGCACCGGCGTCCCGGCGGGAACGTATTCCGCACAGGTGGCAGTCCATTCTTCGCCACCAACATACACCGCACCCTGCCCGCGAATATCGGTGCGGGCTTCACCGATCATGCCCACCAGTCGGTCATAGTCGTGGCTGGGGCGCTGAATGGCGGCGTCAATGCTCTTGCGCGCCATAAACCACAGCAACCCTGCCGACCCGCCGGTGACCAGCACGGCAAGCACCGGGTTGACGGCACTGCCGCCGCGCGGACTGCGGAAGGCAAAGATGGAGCCGATGACCAGCATGACGAGGGAAATCAGCAGGGCAATCAACCCGCGCCGCGAGCCGCGCCAGATCAATGCCAGGATGAAGGGGATAATGCCAACGAAGAACAGCACTACCGCCCAGACGTTCAGCGGCAGGTTGGCAAGCGTGTAACCGGCAAGCACCAGCGCAAACAGCGCGCCAATCTCCAGCAAGCCTGTTCCGGGCATGAACAGCGCCAGAATTGCCAGCACCACCCCGCCGATGAGTAAAACAAAACCAATATTGGGATCCAGCAGAAAGTCGAAGGTCATGATGCCCTCCTGAAATCATTATACAGGATTAACCTGTCAGGACATCTCAAGAAAGCATTAATTCGCGGGCACGTAGAAGGTTTTCTGCGGGTTGTGCGTATGTCCTTTGTTTGACATCTCGGGAACAGGGTCAGGGAGTCAAAGTGTCCCGAATTGGGTAAGCCATCTCTCTGAGGAATTTCGAGTCCTGACAGCCACTGGGGAGTTCCGCCCAGCCGCGATGACACGTGACCGTGCAGTCAGCGGGTTAAATTACGCCCGGGCTATCTTCTTTCTGAAAATTGCCTTCCCTGCAGTCTGCTTTTCTCAACTGACTGTATAATGAAGTTAACCGGTTTGTTCGCCATTTTTCCCCATAAGGAGGTTGCCATGCCTTCACTGGATCAGGTTTTAGCGGTCATTTTGGGCGGTGGGCGCGGGAGCCGTCTCTATCCGCTGACCAAGTTACGCTCCAAACCCGCCGTTCCCATGGCGGGCAAGTACCGCCTGATTGACATTCCCATCAGCAACTGCATCAATTCGCGCATTTACCGCATTGCCGTATTGACGCAGTTCAACTCCCACTCCCTGCACCGCCACATCACCCAAACCTATCACTTTGACGTGTTCCACACCGGCTGGGTGCAGATTTGGGCGGCGGAGCAGACCATGGAGCATACCGATTGGTATCAGGGCACGGCGGACGCGGTGCGCAAGCAACTGTTGCAAATCCGGGCTACCCGTGCTGAGTACGTGCTCATTCTGGCGGGCGATCACCTTTACCGCATGGACTATGATAAAATGGCAGCCTTCCACTGGGAGCACAATGCTGATATTACCGTGGCGGTGCAACCGGTGCGCTCTGAAGATGCCCCGCGTTTTGGTATTCTCAAGCGCGGCGCAGATGGGCGCATCACCGATTTTGCCGAGAAACCCAAAGACCCCCAGCGTCTGGCTGAACTGGTCAGTCGTGACGACCCTGCCCGCCCCTATCTGGGTTCGATGGGTATTTACTTCTTCAAGACCAACATCCTGGCGGGGTTGCTGGAGAACAACGACTTTGACGACTTTGGCGGCGAGGTCATTCCTTATGCCCTCAAGCACTATCAGGTGTATGGCTATGACTTCAGTGGTTACTGGGAAGATATCGGAACGATTCGTTCGTTCTATGAGACCAATCTGGCGCTTGCCAATCCTAACCCGGCTTTCAAATTGTATGACCCCGACCGTCCTATCTACAGCCGTCCGCGCTTCCTGCCAGGGACGATTGCCGAAAATTGCATTCTGGAAAACGTTCTGCTGGCAGAAGGCTGCTGTATTAAGAACGCTGAAATTCGCCACTCGGTGATTGGCTTGCGCAGTCAAATCCGCTCCGGCACGGTGATTCGCGACAGCATCCTGATGGGCGCCGACTATTACGATCGCGCTTGCAGTGACGAGTGTGAGAGCGAAGGGGAGACCCCTGCAATTGGCATCGGACGCAACTGCCACATTGAGGGAGCCATTATTGATAAGAATGCGCGCATCGGCTCAAACGTGGTCATCAAACCTTTCCCGCGGCGTACCGACCGCGATATGGGACTGTACGTGATTAATGATGGGATTGTGGTCATCCCCAAGGATGCGGTCATCCCCAGCGGTACGGTGATTGCCCCGGAAGCCTGACCTGAGGGGGAAAGGAGAGAGCGTCCATGCAAACCCTGCGCGTTGCCCGTGTGCGTCCCCAAGCCAAACTGCCCACCCGCAAGCACCCCGAGGATGCCGGTCTCGACCTCTACGCTGCTGAATCGGTCACCATCCCGCCGCACAGCCCGGGGATTGTTCCCACCGGTATTGCGGTGGATATCCCCACGGGCTACGTGGGGTTGCTCAAACCCAAGGGGCGCAATGACCATCTTCTGGGGGCGGGGGTGATTGATGCGGGTTATCAGGGCGAAATTCTGGTGAAGATTGTCAATCCCTTTCCCCATTCGCTGGTCATCAGCGCCGGCGAAGCCATTGGGCAGTTGCTCATTCTGCCCATCCTTACCCCGGGGGTGCAGGAAGTGACCCCTGAGGAACTGCGCCAGAAGCCCAGCGAGCGGGGTAGCAGCGGGGGGATTGTCGATCAATTCCTGCGCTGGTAACGGCGCGAATCTCCGAGCTTGCCGGGAGGTTGACCTCTGGAAGGCTTACCGTGCACAGAAGCATGTTGAAGATGTCGAAAGGCGCGTGGTTTGACCATCTCACCACGCGCTTTGCGTTGAGCGGGATTGCCAAGGGACGTCACTGCCGGGGCGTGAAGGAAAAAAGGGAGAGGTGCCAACCTCTCTCTTCTCTCTCTGAAGTTTCTCAATTTTCACTCAGGTTCTTCATCCACCACCTGCAGCAGTGTCCAGGTGAAAGCCTCGGCATCTGCCAGCGCTTGGGCTTCCAGTGCCTCGGGAATGTCGCTCATCTGATGCCAGCGCGCTGAGGTGGTTTCGCCGGAGGGTGGAATGGCACACACTGTCAGGGCGATGCGCCCGCGCAGGGTGGCGGGCAGGGCATCGGTGTAAGCCGTGCCAATCACTTCTTTGTACGGCACAGGCTGGGCTTGAACCGCCTTCCGCGCCCACTGCAAGGCTTGCGGATGGGTCGGATGCTTGAAAATCAGTCCATCGCGGGTAAGCACGCGCAGTTCGCCTGCGCCCACCTGATCGAGGATGACGTACAGGGCATCCCTGCCCGTCTCGTCGGCGTGACGGTCGAGGAACGCGCGCATGCCCCAGGCGCCGGTTTCTTCGCAGTCGGTCAACAGCGCATACAGGCGGGTGTGGCGCAGGGGTTGGTTCATCAGGCGTTCCACTGTGGAAAGAATCACTCCCACGCCTGAGGCATTGTCGTTAGCCCCCGGGGTGTGCGGAGTTCGCAGGGCATGCAGCATCATCCCGGCAGCAAAGGACTGTAAGAGGAAAAGGGGGAGTGCCAGCCAGCGCATCCATGCCCAGCCGAAAAGCGCCGCTACTGTAAACGCCAGCGCACCCAGCGCCATGCTGAGGAAGCACCCGCTGACCAGCGCGCCAAAGGCTTTCAGCCAGGCATTGGTCGAGTAAAATACGGGTGTGCGGTGGGTGTCCAGATGGGCGCAAAGCACCACAGTTTGACGGGGTGTTTCCAGTGGCTCGAAGCGGGTAATCAGGTTGACGGTTTCCCGGCGCGGGATCAGGGGGGTTGCCCAGTGAGAGCGAAACTCGCTCTCCGCCAGCATTGCCCACACCCCCAGCGCGTTGAGAACTGCTCCCAAAGCAAAGAAAATTGCCGTGCTACCCAGCAGGGCAAGCAGGCTTCCCAGCGCCGCCGCGCCAAACGCCCACAGAAAGGGCAGGTAGGTTTCGGGGACGCCCTGGAAGGACTGCAGGCGCGTTTCCACTGCGCCGCAGGCTTGCAGAACGCGGGCGCATTCTGTTGCGGCATGGCGCACCGCTGGCGAACAACTGGGGCGCGCCCCTACCGTGTTTATGAGATGGCGAATGTGAATGAGACTGCGTGGTTCCATGGCAATCAGTATAGCATGAGCCGACATTTGAGGGGCAACCATCAGGTTGTGGATGTATTTCCTGATGCCTGAAGTACCCTGCTATGATAAAATGACCAGGATAGATGGAGGCAAACCTTATGAGTTTTTCCAAACGGCTGGAAGATGCCCGTAAGGGCTTTTTGAAGGGTGATCCTGAACTCTCAGCAAAAGCGCACGATGTGCAAGCCATCCGCCGCGCCATGCATCACCGTGAACGCCACGCCTCGGCGGGGTCGGAATACATTGGGAGTATGGTGTACGGCGGTCTGGACGGCATCATTACCACCTTTGCGGTGGTCAGCGGTGTTGCCGGCGCCGGGCTGAAACCGGAGATCATCATTATTTTGGGGCTGGCAAATGTTTTTGCCGATGGCTTTTCCATGGCAACCGGCGCGTACCTTTCCGAGAAGAGTGAAATGGAACTCTACGAGCGCGAGCGTCAGCGGGAGTCCTGGGAGGTGGAGCATTTCCCTGAGGCGGAAAAAGAAGAACTGCGTCAGTTGTACCTGGCGCAGGGCTACCCGGAGGAAGATGCCAACCAGATGGTGGAAATCAAAGCCCGCGATAAACAGCGCTGGGTGGATGCCATGATGCTGGAGGAACTCAATCTTTTGCCCGCCGATACCAAGCCGCTTACCAGCGCCCTGGTGACCTTTGGCGCGTTTGTGATTGCCGGGTTACTGCCGCTGATGGTTTTCCTGCTGGACTGGCTGTTGCCCTTCAGCCTGAGCGGGCAAAGCGCTTTCTGGATTTCGGTGGGGGTTTCCGGGCTGGCGCTGTTTGGACTGGGAGCCGCCAAAGTGCTGGTGACTGAGCGCCCGCCTTTGCGCAGTGGTCTGGAGATGTTGTTGGTAGGCGGACTTGCCGCCGCGGTTGCCTATCTGGTGGGCATGTTCCTGCGCAGTTTGGGGTTGAACGGGTAAATTTTTCCTTCTGCGTCATCTTTTTGACCCGCAGGGGTTTTCTCCCCTGTGGGTTTTTTATGCTTACAACCCGAAAAAAATGGTGGTAGAATACAGGCTTTCGTGCCATGCCCGGCATGCCTCTGGACAGAGTCTGAGTAAGTATGGAGGGTGTTAAGAAATGCCAAGACGAAACCTGATTCAACTTTACCGGGATGAATTTCGAGGCTATTCGCCCAGAAAGTTTCAACAGGATGTTCTGGCGGGATTGACGGTTACCGCAGTGGCTTTGCCGCTTGCGCTGGCGTTTGGGGTGGCTTCGGGTGCTTCTGCCGCCGCGGGGCTGGTGACCGCCATCCTTGCGGGGATTGTCATGGGAGCGCTGGCGGGCGCACCGTATCAAATCAGCGGTCCCACAGGCGCAATGAGCGCGGTGCTGATTTTGCTGGTGCAGAAGTACGGGCTGAACGGCATCTGGATTGCCGGGTTGATGGCGGGCATGTTCCTCACATTAATTGGTATTCTGCGTCTGGGGCGCTTCATTGCCTTTATTCCCTCGCCGGTCATTACCGGCTTCACGTCGGGAATCGCCCTGATTATTTTCATCGGGCAGTTGGATAATTTTCTGGGTGTCAAA